>NZ_JAWOUS010000522.1:0-656 GCF_033339495.1 Vibrio sp. 2134-1 | reverse complement strand
ACCATTTACCACACAGCCAATAATAGACACATCCATTGGCGTGATGATGTCTTCTAAACGCTGCTCAAGCGCATTTACGGTACCAATAACATCGAATTCTTGGCGTGAACAACTAGGGCAAGCAATAAAGTTGATGCCACGAGAGCGAATACGCAAAGATTTCAGAATATCGAAACCGACTTTGATTTCTTCGACTGGATCAGCAGCTAAAGAGATACGTAACGTATCACCAATACCTTCCGATAAAAGCATGCCCAAGCCAACTGCTGACTTCACGGCACCTGCGCGTGCACCACCAGCTTCAGTAATACCTAAGTGAAGTGGCTGGTCGATTTTCTTCGCTAGCAAGCGGTAAGAATCAACCGCAAGGAATACATCCGATGCTTTAACGCTGACTTTGAACTGATCAAAGTTAAGACGATCGAGATGATCCACATGACGCATCGCTGATTCAACTAGGGCTTCAGGCGTTGGTTCACCGTATTTCATCTGCAGATCTTTTTCCAAAGAGCCGCCATTAACGCCAATACGGATCGGGATATTCTTATCACGCGCACAATCAACAACCGAGCGAATACGCTCTTCGTTACCAATGTTACCAGGGTTGATACGCAAACAATCGACGCCGTATTCCGCGACTTTCAGTGCGATACGGT
>NZ_JAWOUS010000521.1:0-656 GCF_033339495.1 Vibrio sp. 2134-1 | reverse complement strand
TCTAACCCAGGTCTAGGCGATGTTTACGACTGGGGTGGTGCAATCGGTGGTGCTAAGTACCAAGACCGTCAATCAAACACCATTCGTTGGGATTCTCCAATGTACGCAGACAAGTTCTCTCTAGATATCGCAGCGGGTGCTGGTGATAAAGCGGGTCTAGGTGCTGGTGATGATTACTGGGGCGGCATCGCGGCTCACTACAAGTTAGGTCCACTACAATTGGATGCTGCTTACGAAGGTAACCGTAACATTGAATCTGAAGGTCAAACTTGGGAAAACAACACGTACCTAGTTGGTGTTCAAGGTTGGTTTGATAACGGTATCTCGTTCTTCGCTCAATACAAATACATGGAAGCGGACGCAAGCAACGGCGTGAACGAGAAGCAAGATGCAATGTCTGCAGGTCTGATGTACACAACAGGTGACTGGCAGTACAAGCTAGGTTACGCAGCGAACTTCGACCTAGAACGTGACGGTAAGACAATTAACGATACAGCAGACGATGTACTATCTGCACAAGTTATGTACTTCGTAGACCCATCTGCAGTGCTTTACGTACGTGCTCGTACTCTAGACTTCGGTGACGGTGCGTCTCAACTAGATAAACCAGCAGAAGCGCGTTGGAAGTCAGCCGACTACGATGAGTTCTCTGTAGG
>NZ_JAWOUS010000520.1:0-657 GCF_033339495.1 Vibrio sp. 2134-1 | reverse complement strand
AATTCATCCTGAAATATTTCCCTTAAGCTTCTTAGAGTTCGGCTCACCGCAGAAGCACTTGTCGACATTTGGTTTGCTGTTGCTGTGATACTTTTTGTTTCCAACAGCAACGCCAACGGTTTCAGTAAGTTATAGTTAAATATCATGTCTAAACTCTCTCACAACACTCCCTAAAAACATAATATCAATTTTGATAAGTATCAAGTATCACTATTATCAATTGTGGACAAGAACATATTAATTAAACTAGTTCCATCTTGGTTGGAGTAGAAGAATCCCTTATGGCTGGTTTACATACTACAGTGAAAGTTGTTGGCTCAAAATGCAACTATGATTGTCAATATTGTTTTTATTTAGAGAAGGACCTGCTCTTAAAATCTAAAAAATCAATGAATATAGAAACGCTAGAGACTTATATTAAAAATTATATTTCTAGCCAAGATACGCCTATTGTCGAGTTCGCATGGCACGGTGGAGAACCTACATTGATAGGCATTGATTTTTTTGAAAAGGCTGTTGAGTTTCAAAAGCAATACGCTAACGGAAAATTAATAAAGAACACAATTCAAACCAATGGCTCTAAATTAAACAGTGATTGGTGCCGATTCTTTCGAGAAAATAACTTCTTGGTTGGATTAAGTTTAGATGGGCCTGAGT
>NZ_JAWOUS010000519.1:0-657 GCF_033339495.1 Vibrio sp. 2134-1 | reverse complement strand
CATGTTCACGCACGCGGATATTTTGCATACCACGCAGCACCTCAACCACATACGTCATACCAAAGCTTTGGTTAACGCGATAAACACACGACAACGCTTTTCGCGCTTCTTCTGTCGCATCAAAATGTTTGGGTGGATCGAGGCAGATATCGCAGTTACCACAAGGCTTCTCGCGGTATTCACCAAAGTAGTTGAGCAGAACCTGACGACGACAGGTTTGCGCTTCTGCAAAGGCACTCATCGCATTAAGTTTATGGCTTTCTACTTGCTTTTGCGGTCCATCGTCTTTTTCATCCAGCATGCGACGTAGCCAACTGATGTCTGCAGGGTCATATAACATCATCGCTTCAGCAGGCAAACCATCTCGCCCTGCTCGTCCCGTTTCTTGGTAGTAGGATTCAATATTGCGCGGAATATCAAAGTGCACCACAAAACGGACGTTCGGCTTGTTGATGCCCATACCAAAGGCAACCGTCGCGACCACGATTTGAATGTCATCACGCTGAAACGCCTCTTGAACGTAAGCACGCTCATCAGCGTCCATCCCTGCATGATAGCCCGCCGCACGGATGTGGTTGTTGCACAGCTTCTCCGTCACCATTTCGACTTTCTTACGGCTACCACAGTAAATGATGCCGCAATTGCCCTTTTGAGTGT
>NZ_JAWOUS010000518.1:0-657 GCF_033339495.1 Vibrio sp. 2134-1 | reverse complement strand
TGAAAATTGGTGATAAAGAATTTCAATCACGCTTGTTCACAGGAACAGGCAAATTTTCTAATAGCCGTTTAATGGCCGAAGCCATCCAGGTTTCAGGTTCACAGCTCGCGACGATGGCGCTTAAACGTGTGGATGTACATGATCAGCAAGATGACATTTTGCAGCCTCTGATTCACGCCGGTGTGAATTTGCTACCGAACACCTCTGGCGCTAAAAATGCCAAAGATGCGGTTTTTGCTGCGCAGCTTGCTCGCGAAGCGTTGGGCACAAATTGGGTCAAACTGGAGATCCATCCCGACCCAAAATACTTAATGCCTGATCCGATAGAAACCTTAGCCGCTGCCGAGCAGCTCGTGCGAGATGGCTTTATTGTGTTGCCATATTGCCATGCTGATCCGGTTTTATGTAAGCGGCTGGAAGAAGTTGGCTGTGCTGCGGTGATGCCATTGGGTGCGCCGATTGGTTCGAACAAAGGTATCGCTTCGCACGATTTTCTAGAAATCATTATTGACCAAGCGAACATACCTGTTGTTGTGGATGCGGGAATTGGTGCGCCTTCACATGCGGCAAGAGCGATGGAAATGGGCGCGGATGCCGTGTTGGTCAATACGGCCATCGCTGCCGCAAGTAATCCCGTTGCGATGGCGAAAGCGTTCA
>NZ_JAWOUS010000517.1:0-658 GCF_033339495.1 Vibrio sp. 2134-1 | reverse complement strand
AAACGAAGAGCTAAAGCTGCTTGATGATATGTTCAAGCAAACACATCAAGCACTCGCACGTCTGGATGACCGAGCGGTAAAAATCAGCTCACAAGCCACTCAAAGCATTGAATCTGTGCAGATATTAGATAACACCGCGACTTCTATTTCCCACCTTGTATCTACTATCCAAGAGATTTCTGACCAAACGAACTTATTGGCTCTCAACGCAGCGATTGAGGCTGCACGCGCTGGTGAAGCAGGCCGCGGATTTGCCGTGGTGGCGGACGAGGTAAGAAATTTGGCAGGCAAAGCCAGTGAAGCGAGCGAACAAATTGATTCGCTGGTTAATCAGGTGCTAACCCAAGTCAGCTCAATCAAAAGCGCGATTGATGAAAACCAAATCTGCGCAGAAGAAGTATCCGCCTCTTCGGCGCAAATTGGCTCAATCGTCAACGAGGTGGTTGTCAAATCAGAGCACATGAAACGGGTGATCCACTTTGCGTCTACCCGCTCTTTCCTCGATACGGTCAAGCTTGATCATGCCATTTGGAAAAACAACATCTATCGCTTGCTGCAAAGTGGCTCTTTTGGTGAAACCGTCAATAGCCATTCAGAATGTCGATTGGGCCAGTGGTACTACAGAGGTGACGGCAAAGCATATAGCCAACTAAGAAGC
>NZ_JAWOUS010000516.1:0-658 GCF_033339495.1 Vibrio sp. 2134-1 | reverse complement strand
TGTTAGCGCCCATAACGGCCGGCACACCCAATGCGCGCGAAAGAATTGCAGCGTGTGAGTTTGCGCCCCCTTCAAGCGAAACGACCGCTAATAAATGTTCTTTCGGCACCGATGCTAACAAAGTCGCAGTAAGCTCATTGGCCACTAAGATGATAGGACGATCGATGGCCGCATTCTCTTGCTCACTGTTGTGCAGAAAATACAGCAACCTTTGCCCCAACTCTCGGATATCTTGTGCTCGTTCACGCAAATAGACATCTGACATACGAGCAAAGCGGTTTGAATAAGTTTCGACTACCTGACGCAACGCCCAATCCGCTCGATCGCCTTTTTCAATCTGTTTCTTAAGATCACCGCGCAACATTGGATCATTAAGCAAATGGGTAAACAAATCGAATATCGCTAACGCATCTTTATTGATTTCGCTGTCGAACTTTTTCCGCATCCGGCGGAAGTCATTCAGCGCACGCTCAATCGCTACCAGCAGCAGCTCTTGCTCTCGCTCTTTATCCAGCGTGGAAGACGGGAATACGTCCGACAAACTCGGCTGCGTGTTGTCAAACCAAAACTCTCCGATGGCGACACCCGTTGATGCAGGCAAGCCTTTAAGAACCGTCGGTTTTGAGGCTAATTGCCAATGACCTAAACTTTGCGCGTG
>NZ_JAWOUS010000515.1:0-658 GCF_033339495.1 Vibrio sp. 2134-1 | reverse complement strand
CTTCCCCCGACCAAGCCCACGCACCGTACAAACCTTGCAAAATCGCAAATTGCGCTTCGTTTTCATTCAGTAGTTTAACGTTTTCACCAGAGCCAGCAGAGCTGATAGCAGAAAGGGAGAAGTGGTGCTTTGGTGCGAGTTTCACTTTACTTAATGTCGCCAAAGCCACCCCTGCTGGGTAGTAAGTGCCACCAGTAGAAGCGGTCGCAAGGATGTAGCTGCGCTCTTCCGCCGCTGCATTTGTCGCGATACCAAAAGATGTCACAGCAATAGCCAGTGCTTTTACGAGCTTATTCATTTTCATTATTACTCTCCGTGTAGTCGTTTCACGATTATGGATTTACATCATGTTAAATCTTTATTAACAACAAAACGCTAAGAGCAACTTAAATGCCAATTTTCAACTCATTGTTTTTATTTAATAAATATAATCTCCTAGCCCAAAATGAGCAAAAACTCGCTCATTTGCCCGTAAACCAATAAGCAAGATATTGCCGACAATAGAATGAGACTAAGCGGTACAACCTCGCAAAACGTTAATGAATTGTGATCGATACAAAAGATTTGCCCTTTTTAGCCATGAGCAAGTTTTTGCCGATAACAAACAAGCATTCAACTCTGTCGCGGAGTGTCCCAACGCAACATCTCTTAGCGAAAT
>NZ_JAWOUS010000514.1:0-659 GCF_033339495.1 Vibrio sp. 2134-1 | reverse complement strand
GGATTCGCTATTGCGCCGATATTTTTAACTGTCTGACCATTCACGACCTGCTTTACTGCCAGTTCAACCGTTTTACCGGAACGCGTTCGTGGAATATCACTGAGTGCGAAGATCTTGCGCGGGACATGTCGCGGTGAGCAGTTCGCTTTCAACGTTTGGCGGATCAAGTCACTCAGTTGTGGCGTTAACTCAACACTTTGGCTTAATTTGACGAATAACCAGATCTCTTCAGATTGCTGGCTCAACTTACCGACAGCAATCGAATCTTCGATACCCGATAGCGAATTCACTTGTTGATAGATTTCTGCTGTACCAATACGTACTCCGCCGGGATTGAGCGTTGCGTCACTTCGGCCGTAGAAGATAAAGCCGTCGTTTTCGGTTTGCATGACGTCATCACCGTGGTGCCAAGTATCCGCAAATTTGCTCCAGTAAGCATCGTGATAACGTTCGCCATTGTCATGCCAAAAGCCGATAGGAAAGTTTGGCAGCGAGTTGTTACATGTCAGTTCTCCGCGTTGTGAAACTACTTCGCTCCCTGCGTCATCACGCACTTTTACCTTGTTGCCGAGCCCCGCACCTTGGCATTCCCCCTTGTAGACGGGAGAGATCGGGTTACCAAGAACAAAGCAGCCACAAATGTCGGTTCCGCCAGCGAT
>NZ_JAWOUS010000513.1:0-659 GCF_033339495.1 Vibrio sp. 2134-1 | reverse complement strand
ACAACCCTCTGACTGGGCAATGGATTTTGGTTTCACCTCACCGTGCAAAACGCCCTTGGAGCGGCGCAGATGAAAAGCCCGCATTGGATGAGCTACCAAGCTATGACGGTAAATGTTTCCTTTGTCCAACCAACGAACGTATCTCTGGCGATGTTAATCCAGACTACCAAGGCACCTATGTGTTCAATAACGATTTTGCTGCGCTGATGGTGGATTCACCAGATGCACCAGAGTCAAACAACCCGCTATTCAAAACTCAAGGCGTGCGTGGTTTGAGCCGAGTGATTTGCTTCTCGCCAGATCACAGTAAAACCTTACCGGAGCTGCCAGTGGATAAAATTCGTGGCGTGATAGATACATGGAACGAACAAATTGAAGAGCTCGGCAAAGAGTACGTTTGGGTTCAGGCGTTCGAAAACAAAGGCGAAACCATGGGCTGTTCTCAGCCTCATCCGCACGGTCAAATCTGGGCGAACAGCTTCTTACCAAATGAGATCGAGCGCAAAGAGCACAACCTAAAAGCGTACTACCAAGAACACGGCAGCAACTTGCTGGTAGATTACGTGCAAGCGGAACTCAAAGACGGCTCACGCATTGTGGTGGAAACCGAACACTGGCTGGCGGTGGTGCCTTACTGGGCTGCTTGGCCGTTCGAAACC
>NZ_JAWOUS010000512.1:0-659 GCF_033339495.1 Vibrio sp. 2134-1 | reverse complement strand
CATCATGCAAATTCATACGTTAGACAAAGCAGCAATTATCAACGAAATTCAGTTCGGCAACGGTATCAACCATGCTGTTCACGAAGGTCGTCGTGCCGATTTTTCGCTGATTTTGTCTATGTTCTCAAACGATGTTCGAGATGTCGTACCGGTTGAAGAAATTAAAGAAACGGCCACAAGCGACGAGATTCTTCGTCAACAGTTTGGGCTCTCTCAGCCTCAAGCTTTGCGCTCCGATAGCAGCAGCTACGAACTCGCCGCATTACAAGCGAAACAATTCCATAATGCGGGTCTGCCATCTGCAAAGTTAAGCCACTACCTAAAACCAGACGCCCTAACCTACTTGCCAGAAGATACGTTCGATCTTCCTGAAGACGTTTATCATAATTTGTCAGGCCACGAGCGCCGCACTTTAGGTGAGCGCAACAAGAGCCTTATCCCTGATGCGGGCCTCTACAATCAGCTAGTGACGGCTCAACGTCAGTATCAGATCCAAGCTCAAGCATAGAGATCAGCTTTTCATCCAACAGCTTGCAGTATCAACACGTCAGAAATGTGACGCCTTACAAATTACCGCACAATAGTCCTTACTCGAAAGCGTTAGTTTGAGGCCTTTCACACTGAGCTCAACGATTTTCAACCATGCTGATAGCACAAAC
>NZ_JAWOUS010000511.1:0-659 GCF_033339495.1 Vibrio sp. 2134-1 | reverse complement strand
GATCTTCTGCACACCAAATCGTTGCCATTTGCTCAGCAACAGGCCCTGTCGCACCTTGGCGAGGGTATGCCATGTAACGCACAGTAATACCTAGATCATTGTAGCCCTGCATTTGGTTATGTAGACGAACACAGTAGCCACAAGTGATGTCAGTAAATACCGTCACCACGTACTTTTCGTTGTCCGCTTTGTATTCGATCATGCTGTCTGCAAACTTAGCAATTTTCTCAGCATTCAAAGGCGCTTGGCGTTCTGCAAGTACGTCTTTGTAACCGCCGTTGTCATCAATCGCGTATAGCGTACCTGCAATAAAGTGATCGCCATTGTTTGACGCAAACAATATGCCGCCATTGGTTTGAATTTCTAGCAAGCCCGCCACGTCTGAAGGTTGAATATCAATAATAGACAGACCTAGTTTCGAGAACTTCGCTTTTAGCGCCGCTTCATCAAAGTGTTGTTGCGCAGTTGGCGCAGCCTGTTGTGCAGGAGTTTCGGTTTTTGCCTGACTTTCTTCCGCACCACACGCGGTAATAAAGAATGGTAAAGTCAGCAGAGTTAGTCGGCGTAATACGCTCATTAAAGTCACCTTTAAATAAATTCTTTTCATCCAATCAAAAAGGATGAAGCAAGCCATCATTATGCTCTTGGGTGGTGTTGAC
>NZ_JAWOUS010000510.1:0-659 GCF_033339495.1 Vibrio sp. 2134-1 | reverse complement strand
AGGAGTTACAGCCACCATCCAACCCTTAAATATCGAGTTTGCAAGCGCTAGCAAAGTTATGCAACTTGATTAGTGACACTCTCCCCAAAATCTTCAATATAAATAAGGTCAGCGCTGGCGTTTTTCCAAATCACAAAGAGATTTATTATGTGTACTAAAAACGAAACTAAACCACTGCCCTCTTTTATCGAGGAACGCCTTAATTTCCATATTCAAGATTTAATTAAATCTAACGAAAATCAAAAGCACCTCGTTCTTGGCAAACGACCGTCCGAAAATGCTGTGGTTATGCAAAGCAATGATTACCTTTCGCTCTCTCACAATGAGCTCATTCAGAAAGCGCATCGAGACGCAATTTCTGAACGAGATGACAATGTCGTGATGTCAGCAATCTTCTTGCAAGATGATCAATCAAAACCGGCCTTTGAGCACCAACTGGCGACGTTTGTCGGCATGGAAAGTTGTTTGTTGTCACAATCAGGATGGGCAGCCAATATTGGTTTACTGCAAACCATCTGCGCTCCAAACCTTCCCGTATACATCGACTTTTTCGCTCATATGTCGTTGTGGGAAGGAGCACGCACCGCTGGAGCGCAGATTCATCCTTTCATGCATAACAACATGAATCATCTGCGCAAGCAGATCCAACGCCACGGTGC
>NZ_JAWOUS010000509.1:0-660 GCF_033339495.1 Vibrio sp. 2134-1 | reverse complement strand
AACAATGTGGCTTGGTTGCAAGCTGACTTTATGGTTGGAGAGTGAAAGAGGCGATGCAATAATCGGCGAAACAATTTCTCTTTGAAGGTTGCGATGAAAAAGGTTTTGATTACTGGTTTTGAACCGTTTGGTGGTGATGCAATAAATCCTGCGTTGGAGGCTGTGAAAAGGCTAGAAGAAACAAGTCTTGACGGTGGCATCATTGTTACTTGTCAGGTGCCTGTGACGCGTTTTGAGTCCATCCGTGCTGTGATTGATGCGATTGAAGCGCATCAACCAGATTGTGTTATTACCGTTGGTCAGGCCGCGGGTAGAGCGGCAATAACGCCCGAACGCGTTGCAATTAATGTGGATGACTTCCGAATTCCAGACAACGGTGGCAATCAGCCAATCGATGAGCCCATCATCGAACAAGGCCCGGATGCGTATTTTTCGTCTTTGCCAATCAAGCGTATTGCTCAAACGTTGCATGAGAGTGGCATCCCTTGTCAGGTTTCTAATAGCGCGGGGACGTTTGTGTGCAACCATCTGTTTTATGGAGTACAGCATTATCTGAGGGACAAATCGATTCGGCATGGATTTGTGCATATTCCGTTGTTGCCTGAGCAAGCGACGGATAGCAACCACCCGTCAATGAGCCTCGATATGATCGTGGCTGGC
>NZ_JAWOUS010000508.1:0-660 GCF_033339495.1 Vibrio sp. 2134-1 | reverse complement strand
TTAGCGCGATGTATTGCTTCTCCCCAGCCGCACCGCCCACAGCCCAGTTGTAGAGCGGAAGGTTCTTCGCTTTGGCAATGTATTCTGTCCACACAAAACCGTTGGAGAAGTGACCTAAGAACCAGCTGTTCGGGTTAGGGAAGCGCCATTGTGATGCGTTAAAGATGTTGCCTGTATCAGACAAGCTGTCACCGAGAGCAACCACTTTGTTGATTTGATCTGGCTGCATTGCTGCGTCGTTGCTCCAGATCGTGTGGTTGTATGAGAAGCGATTGTCAGCGGCGAAGAACGTAATGTCTGCGTTCTCGTTCGCCAAATCTAATGTGGCTTCACAACGCTGACGGATAACGTTTGGCGACGTGTTGGTGTAGAACATGTTTTTAAATGAAACGGAGCTCCACCAGTAGCCGTCAATGGTGAAGTAGCTACCATCTTCGTTTTTTGCCCATTCCCAATCGGTCGCCGGATCATCTTTCGAGTAGCTGGTGCGATACCAACAGCGAACATAGGTATAGGTTTGGTTTTCTTGCGTGCTGATCACTTCAGACGCTGAAACCATTTCTGGTGATAAGGTTGGCTCTTCGGCAACTGCAGAAGCAAGCGGGAGTAATGCAGTTAATAGTGTGATTGTTTTTTTCATCATTCACTCTTCTTGTAATG
>NZ_JAWOUS010000507.1:0-660 GCF_033339495.1 Vibrio sp. 2134-1 | reverse complement strand
TTAAAGTGTTCGGCCCCACTTGCCACGCCTGATTGGAACTCTTCACCGCCGTACAAGTTAATCCAACTTGCGTAAGGATTGCCTTCGAATACCGTGTTTTCATCTTCAATCAGCATTTTACCAATGACGGCGTAGCCGATGGAGCAAGGGGCAAGCGCGGCATACAAGTCAACTAAGTCGCCCGTCATTCCCGCATCCAGTACGTAGCGCGTGTAAGCCACCGTGCCAAAATCTTCCGGCTCGTTTTCGAGATCAGATTCCGTCAATCCCCACTGACCGCAGTAGGTAACATGGTGGGCAATCTCTGAATCTAAAAGCGCATGTACACTTGGTAGTGCGCGGCGCATGTCGTCTAACGTACGTGCTTTGTAGATTGCCAGCGCATAAGCTCGCGCGTACTGTTTTAGGAATAAGAAATCTTGTTTCAAGTAATGCAGAAAACAAGGTTGAGCCAGCGTGCCTTTGGCCAATTGCTGCACGAAGGCATGCTCAGTGTATTCTTGCCAATCTTGGCGGCAAGCGTCGATCAAATCTTGGTATTTCATAATGGGGCAGCCTCGTAATTAGTCAAAGCTCGGTACGTAATCTTTCGCTTTTGGTAGTGTTTCGATGATTTTTTGTGAATACATGAACTCGGCGTAATCGTCGTAGCGTTTTAGG
>NZ_JAWOUS010000506.1:0-661 GCF_033339495.1 Vibrio sp. 2134-1 | reverse complement strand
TAGAGGCAAGCTGTGGATTGATAAGTTAAGCAGGCCATCGGCCTCAACCTTGTTGTTTGTCGCTTGTTGAGGCGTCACTTCTTGTTTGATCATGGAGAAATGAACTTGGCTGTTCTTGCCTCCCACAAGGTCAAGTAACGAAACGTTCGATTCATCCCAAACAAGAAGGTTAGGTTTTACTGCTTTTTGCTCTGAATTTGGCGAGAACAGAACCCAATCTTTTCCAGACCAAACTTGCACCATCGGTTGGATAGTTTGACGACGACGGCCATCTTCAAGCTCGATTACGCCAACAATTTTACTTTGAACGCCAGCTGACAGAAGAATCTTGTGCAGTGCATCGGTGCGGTCAAAATCGTTCAATAATAGAGCGGAGTTTTGGCTGTCTGGATCGTTAAGCGCTTTGATTAACTCGCGTGCAAACGTCACGTTGTCCGCAGAACGGCTCATGGCTTGATCGATTAGGGCGCTTGCTGCCGCTTGTTGCGGAGCGGATAAAGTCGGTGGCGTGATATCGCCAGCAGGAGGCAGTGGTTCCACTTTAGCTTGTGGATCAACTAAGAACTGCGCTTTGTAGTAAATTGTTTGAGGGCCTTTCGCTTGGCGAATCGACCATTCGGCACGGCGACCTGAATCAGAGTTAATGTAGGAAACGCCATAA
>NZ_JAWOUS010000505.1:0-662 GCF_033339495.1 Vibrio sp. 2134-1 | reverse complement strand
TAAAAGTGAAAGATATGAATCAGGTGTACCTTTAGTAAAATTAGATGAAAATGTTAAAAGCTATATTTATAAATGCTATCGCTCAAAAGGCTCGACCGTCAAAATGAATGGAACGGCATTGGGTGCAGTAACTTTGTCTGTAGATAGAAATGAAACATCCAATGGAATTGAATATGTAATTAAGAGATGGGTTAAAGGGGGCTATAACCACTGGATACTTGTTTCGCTAAGAGGTGAAGGGGCATCTAATTCAAGTGGTGTTATACATATAGATGACTTAATACCAAGCTACGTTTTCGGTAAGTTCGAGAAAGTGATAAAAAACGAAGAGGACATAAGTTGTCCGAGCTATTAAGCATAACAAGGCCCTAAACGCAAACAAAAACAGTTGGCTTCGCTCGTGCCTCACAAAAATTTTTAGCCAACTATTTTTAACCGGTTACAACGGTGTTATGCGTTTAGTTAACAAGGATTAATTAAATTGAAGGGAAATTATTTGTGCGGGGAAGTTTCGTTTGAGTTATAAGGAGAGTTACCACTCATTTATCAATGTTATTGCTAATTGTGTCGCAAAGTGTTGGGTTTTTCATCTAGCTCAGTTTTGATTGTCAAAGTGTCAAATTTTGAATGGTAAAATGGCGAACCTCAAATTAACACTTTCT
>NZ_JAWOUS010000504.1:0-662 GCF_033339495.1 Vibrio sp. 2134-1 | reverse complement strand
AAATCAATCGATTGTTGAATGGTATGTTGGTGACTACCTGCTCAATCTTGGTGATGACGAATTAAGGTCGTTTTTCAATCAGTTACTCGGTAAGAAGGCATAAACTTATCAATATGCGAGCTTACTAACACGCCATACGTGACACTTCATGTATTCTTAATTGAAGCGAAGAAGAGGATTTATCAATGTCAAAAAGCTCCAAGCTTCAGAATGAAGACAAACTGGTTAAAAAGGCACTAGAGATTGGTGGGAAGATGGCGAAGCTACAAGGCTTTGATCTCCCACAGTCACCACAGCCTCTAAGAGTAAAAGCGATTTACCTATTCTTGGTCGATGCCAAACAGATCACGCCACTACCGGAAAGCAAGCTAGATGGCGCAAGCATCAAACACCGGCTGGCAGTATGGATACACAGTGCGTTGCCAGACAACGACCCTCTAAAGTAAAAACCTCAAGAAGTTACATAGGTCATTAATTCACAAGGCGAGCCAAATGGTTCGCCTTTTACTTTTTGGTGTTAGTAGCCGTTGGGATTGTCGATCACATAAACCCAACCTCCATCCACATAATGCATCACCTCTAAGGCCGTTCCTTGGATGTTTTGACCTTGCAAAGCGTTCGATATTTCCCAATCTGAGCGTACCATGGCAACGTCCCCGTTA
>NZ_JAWOUS010000503.1:0-662 GCF_033339495.1 Vibrio sp. 2134-1 | reverse complement strand
TGCGTCTTTAAAACGCTCCACTAAGTTAGTTAAAACTTTGCCCAACGAGGTCGCGATCATTGTCATCGCAACAATACCAATCAGAGCCGCAATAATCCCTGCCCACACTCCCTTTTCAAGAGCTTCTGCACTTTGTTCTTCACTCCATCGCTCGTAGTCATCCACGTTCTTTTTAAGGAAGCTACTGGGAACCGACACCATAACGATCCAAGGCGCATCGCTGGTTTCAATTGCAGTAATCGCATACTCATCCCCGCCAAACGTCACAAGGCCTGCGCCCTTTTGTTTCGCAATGGATTGAATACGAGCCCATTGAGACGCCAATTCATGAGAGACTTTTTTGCCCACTTGATCCGCTTGGCTGCTGTTCGCCAGTGTGATGCCTTTCCACGAAGAAATCAGAATACGGCCTTGTCCATCAAACAAGTCGCTCGCGTAATCTTCACTTTGGCTTTGTAACTCGTTCAATGACAAATCAAAACCAAGAGAGCCTATGATCTCGCCACGTAACTTGATTGGTTGGCTGATGGTCGTGATCAGTTCTTGTTTGCCGCGAACCGGATACATGTACGGTTCCATCACGAACGTTTTGCCCGTTTCGTAAGGCATCAAGTGCCAATCGTCTTTACGCTCACCGTTGTTGTTTAATTCAGTATTGCTAA
>NZ_JAWOUS010000502.1:0-662 GCF_033339495.1 Vibrio sp. 2134-1 | reverse complement strand
TGGCGTGTTTCTGATGATCATGACGACGTACGCCAGAACGAAGTTCGGAACAATCTCGACCAATGAATGGTGCCTCTGACAGAGTTTGTAAACATTGTTCCATTTCATCGGTGTAGTTGTCGGCTTGCTCTGCGCCAAAATTTAAAAAGGTATATTCGTAGATATCCCCAAAATCGTCTGCTGCTTTTTGGGAAAGTTTATACATGCAGCTTGGCCTTTCTTCTTGCTGCCACTTCTTTTAATGACAAGGAACACTCTCCGCTCGCCTCACCCTCATCGAGCGCTTTTCGCAGTAAGTCTTGTTGATTCTCTTGTTGTTCGAGTAGTCGCAATGCACTTCTCATCACTTCACTTGTTGAGCCATAACGACCTGTTGCGATCATTCTTTCGATAAAACAATCAAGAGATTCTCCGATTGTGACGCTTGTTGTTCTAGCCATAAAATCACCATGTGTTAATTATTAACACACCTAGTATACCTCTTCATTTTCTCTTTTTCGCTAATTGCTTATCACACCATGCCATGAGCTGTTCGGCTTTCAATGTTATTACCCCCAGAGCCAACATACCCAAGATGTAACTCCACCCCAAAGCATTCCCCCAACCCGGTATGTTGTCACTCACCACAATGAAAACAGCGCAAAATGATAATGCTGTAAAAA
>NZ_JAWOUS010000501.1:0-663 GCF_033339495.1 Vibrio sp. 2134-1 | reverse complement strand
AGTCACGATGCTACCGACTGGCGCCGGATCGCTCAGTGTTACGGTGTAGTCAGTGGTGGTGTCGCCTTCCACCACATTCGCTGGACCCGTCATGGTCACGGTAACCGTATCTTCTGGCCCTGGGTCGGTTTCATCGCTGATGGTGGTGTCAACAAAGGCATTTGAAACATCTAATGCCTCAAAAATCGGATTGCTGTCACCATCTACAATGCCCGACACGCTGACACGGAACACTTCATCGCCTTCGGCGTAAACGTCATCCACCGTATCGATAGTAAACGTAGCCGTCACACCATCGGCGCCAATAATGGCTTGAGTGGTTTCGGTGATGTCGTCACCGGATGCAGTGGTGTAGCTGTAAGCTAAGGTCACGATACTACCCACAGGAGCCGGATCGCTCAGTGTCACGATGTAATCCGTGGTAGTGTCACCTTCCACCACATTCGCTGGACCCGTCATGGTCACGGTAACCGTATCTTCTGGACCCGGATCGGTTTCATCGCTGATGGTGGTGTCGACGAACGCATTATCGAGGTTCAACGCTTCGAAGATAGGATTGCTGTCGCTATCGACAATACCCGACACGCTGACGCGGAACACTTCATCGCCTTCCGCATACACATCGTCCACCGTATCGATGGTAAACGTAGCCGTCACACCATC
>NZ_JAWOUS010000500.1:0-663 GCF_033339495.1 Vibrio sp. 2134-1 | reverse complement strand
CTACTCCCGTAAGTACAAACGATACATTGATGTAGCGATGGTGGATTTAAAAACAAGTACGCACAAAATTGAAAGAGCGATAGCGCCTTCATCTTTAGAAATCGATCCAAAACCGTTCTATGACTAAATCGGTGCTTAGCTTGAATCATTACTGACTATTTTCTTTACACTATTGCATATAGCGAGTATTTTGGTTGCATAATTAATGCGCAATTAGGATTGCGCATTTGCCTCAGAAATACGTTTCAAGGATAGAAGCGTCGATGCTACATCACGTAGCTTAAGGCTTAATATGTGGCATCAAACCATGATTGGAAAGGAGCGCCAATGCAACTCGATACTTGGATTTACTACACTCTCGCGATACTCGTGCTCACAGCCTCTCCTGGGCCAAGTTCTCTACTTTGCTTAAGTAAAGGCGTCAGCAGCGGTTTTCGTCTTGCACTGACGACGGCTCTAGGCAGTTTAAGTGCGATTACCATCATTCTTACCCTTTCTTTTACCGGTTTAGGCGTTGTGATTGCGTCTTCTGAGTTCGTGTTTAACATCATCAAATGGTGTGGTGCGGCATATTTGATTTGGTTAGGCATTCAAGCATTTCGATCAAAACAAAACGATTTTGCGAAGTCCGACTCTGCACAGGTGTCAACCAGCCACGTCAGC
>NZ_JAWOUS010000499.1:0-663 GCF_033339495.1 Vibrio sp. 2134-1 | reverse complement strand
GGATCAAACGCAAGACACGCCGCTAGTGCGTATGCATTCCGAGTGTCTGACTGGCGATGTTTTCCACTCATCTCGCTGTGACTGCGGTGAGCAGTTAGAAGAAACGATCCAACGTATGGGCGAATCTGGCGGCGTGATCCTTTACCTTCGCCAAGAGGGCCGTGGTATCGGTTTGTACAACAAGATTGATGCGTATCGTCTGCAAAGTCAGGGGATGAACACTTACGAAGCAAACAACCATTTAGGCTTTGATGATGATTTAAGAGACTTCACCGAAGCGGCACAAATGTTAGAAGCGTTAGGTATCAAGAAAATTCGTCTTGTGACCAATAACCCTAAGAAAATCCGTGAATTAGCGGAATACGGAATTGAGATTGTCGAAGTTGTCAATACTTCGGCGCACATTAAAGATGGTAATGAAAACTATCTTAGAGCGAAAGTTTCTCACGGCAAACATAACCTAAAGGTTTAATCCTAAAGAGAAAACTGTCAATTATGAATGTTAAAAGCCTCACAGTGATGAGGCTTTTTTTGTATCTGGAGTTGCAAATAAATTGTAAATTTGTATTATCTCGTGACTAAAAGTGCAAATAAGAATAATTAGCACTACGAATATAACAAATGAATTGCTCAACAAGGATGCTTCAGATGAATGCAAAAACA
>NZ_JAWOUS010000498.1:0-663 GCF_033339495.1 Vibrio sp. 2134-1 | reverse complement strand
CGACAACTTGACGGGTTCGTTAAAGGTTACGTTAGACCATGCTGATGGCACTACTGAAGAGCTCGGTTTCTCCCAAGCTGCAAGTATCCTTTACGGTTCAGAGTTTGACCGCCAAGAAGCGGCATGGCGTGGCGTCCAAAAAGCAATGGAAACGCACCAAGAGTCTTTCGCCGCGATTTTAAATGCACTTGCAGGCTGGCGTTTAACTGAAAACAAAAAGCGCTCGACTAAGCGAGAGGTACACTTTTTAGATCCAAGTTTGTACGGTAGCCGCATTCAATCTGAAACCTTGGCTGCCATGATGAAAGTGGCGAAGGACAGTCGTGATATTGGTCAAAAAGCCGGTAAATTGATGGCGCAAGTGCACGGTTTGGATGAGATGAAGCCGTGGAACCACCTTGCTGCAATGCCTGCATTAAGCGGTGATGTTAAAGTCTACGATTTCAATGAAGCAATCGATGTGATTTGCGAAGCGTTTGAAACTGTCAACCCAGAGATGTCTGAGTTTGTGCGTTTAATGGTTCAAAACGGTTGGATTGATGCCGCGCCCAATGCCAATAAACGTTTGGGGGCGTACTGCACTAAGCTACCAGCCACGCGCACACCGTTGGTATTCATGACGTGGAGTGGTAGCCGTTCTGATTTGATGACATTGGCTCACGA
>NZ_JAWOUS010000497.1:0-663 GCF_033339495.1 Vibrio sp. 2134-1 | reverse complement strand
AGTCACCTTTACTTCAAGCGACAATTTCTTTTTCAACCTCAGCAGCCAGGATGCGATCGTCGCACTGTCTGGACAGCTCAAAACAGCAGCAGTTGCGATCATGAAGATCGCAAACGATCTTCGCTGGATGAACTCTGGCCCATTGGCTGGCTTGGGTGAAATCGAACTGCAAGGCTTACAGCCGGGGTCATCAATCATGCCGGGCAAAGTAAACCCGGTTATTCCTGAAGCCGCAGCCATGGCGTCAGCGCAAGTGATTGGCAACGACGCAACCATCACCATCGCGGGTCAGTCTGGCAACTTCCAGTTGAATGTTATGCTACCTGTGATTGCACATAATATTTTGGAGAGCATTGAGCTCGTTGCGAACAGTGCGACCGCCCTTGCCGATAAGGCGATTGCGACCTTTGACGTTCGACAAGATAACCTCGATATTGCTTTGGCCAAGAATCCGATTTTAGTCACCGCACTAAACCCGGTGATCGGGTATTTGAAAGCGGCAGAAGTCGCGAAAAAAGCCTACAAACAAGGACGAGCCATCATTGATGTGGCCGAAGAGGAAACGGATTTAGACCGCGAAACGCTTGAAAGGCTGCTTAATCCAGCCAAATTGACTCAAGGTGGCGTGGCTGAGTAAAGCACTGCTTTGAATATCTGCAGAAT
>NZ_JAWOUS010000496.1:0-663 GCF_033339495.1 Vibrio sp. 2134-1 | reverse complement strand
GATATCGCCTTGCTTGATGTCGTCACCAGTTGGGCGGATGTTATTTTGAGGTTTCACATCCGTTTGGTTGAACTGGATACCCGCTTCGGTCACGGTCGTGTTTTCTTGCATGATAACGGCATCGCAACCTTCCGGAATTTTCGCGCCAGTCATGATTCGAACACAAGTGCCTGTTGGCCATTCACCTTCAAAAGGTTGGCCCGCAAAGGATTTGCCCACCATCGGCAATACAGTCGACGCTTCTAAATCTTGAATACGGATTGCATAACCGTCCATTGCTGAGTTGTCAAAAGGCGGTACGTGAATTGGCGATAAAACGTCTTCGGCCAGTACAAAACCCAGAGCATCAGCAAGAGGAAGAGAAAGTGTCGTTTGGATAGGTTTGATGCGCGATAACATTTTGTCCATCGCTTCTTCAATTGGCATCAAGCCAGGTGCGTCGCAGCAGCCCATTGAGATAATCCTATGTTCTTTTGTTTTGTGGCAACTCTACCATAAAATCGGACTTGGTAAGAATGTCCACCTATAAAATATGGGTGTAATTATTCAAAAATCCGAGTATCCTTGTCACCCATCCGAAAGGGGTAAACGCCTATCGGAACTAAAGAAAACGGCTCAGTGTATTCTTGTTATGTGCCTTGGCGATATGAACATCTAACTGAG
>NZ_JAWOUS010000495.1:0-664 GCF_033339495.1 Vibrio sp. 2134-1 | reverse complement strand
GGGTGTTTGTCCGCATTAGTCACGTGGCTGAATTTGATGACCGTTTCACCTGGGTCACAATTCGCAGCGGCATTAAAACTGGTAACAGCAAGAGCAGAGACAGATAGTAGGGTTAGAGGCTTTAACATTATTATTCTCCTTGATAAATCACATCCCATCCCGTCCATGAAGTTAAGGTGATGGGTACGGATGTTCATCAAAGAGCAATTAACAGACCAACTATTTTTTTATTTAAAATCAATCCATTAAAATATTAAAGTTGACAAGCGAGAGCCAAAAGGAGGGAAATCCACCCACAAACCTAAAGGATATGGGTGGGAAATGACCCATTTATGAGGAGCAGCTGATCTCCATCTTTTTCCCCCACTCTGGCGGCAGTTTGGCATACGCTTCAAACTCTGGTTGCGAATCGTATGGATGGCGAAGTATCTCAGCAAGACGGTGAACTTCGCTGAAATCACCTTCCTCAGCTTTATCGATAGCCAATTGCGCAAGGTAGTTGCGAAGAATGTATTTCGGGTTGGCTTGGCGCATCTGTTCACAACGCTGCTCGGCTGAAATCGACTCACCAATTTCATCTACCTCCAGCTCACATCGAGCCAAATACAAATCAAGCCAAGCTTGGGCGGCTTCCCGGTCAATAAACAAATCGATGACCTCTTGC
>NZ_JAWOUS010000494.1:0-664 GCF_033339495.1 Vibrio sp. 2134-1 | reverse complement strand
CGCAACATTTTGGCCGCGGATAAAAGTGCAGTAACAGAAGCAATAGAACCTTGCAGTGGATAGTTGAAGGTATCTCCTTCCACAAAGCTCACCCACTCTTTACCACCCTCACCCTCAATCCCAATCACTTTGGGGCATTGCGTGAATCCATTGGAATGAAGGTGATTTAACAACTGGTGGACGGTCATCGTCCAAGAGCTTGCCGGACGACTAACGCGATCACCTGTACGATAAATGGCATTATCCCGACCACCTTGTAGCATTTCCATGACTTTCCCTTGTTCGATCAGATTTGGGGCGACGATTGAAACAAGCGTCATTTTATACCTTAAGTAACGAATCTTGTTTTAACTACCGACCAAAAAGCACCCAACTTTGTTAGCTCAATCGCAGGAAACCACTTTCACTTATTCGAAGATGCAGGACTTTTAAGCTTATAGACTTTGCATGACCCAATGAGTAAAAGCCTCAACTTGCGGTTTATCGCTTTCCCTTACCACTATATGATGTGCGCTGGCGCTTGGCATTGACCATCCACCAATCGAAATCAAAAGTCCTTGTTGTAGCTCATCCTCCACTAAAAAGTCCCTAACAAGCAGTATGCCTAACTGATTCACCGCCGCTTGAATGGCTAGTAAGGAATGTTCAAACTCGGCGATAGGTT
>NZ_JAWOUS010000493.1:0-664 GCF_033339495.1 Vibrio sp. 2134-1 | reverse complement strand
TTCTAACCGATTAAGAAGACAGGGTGCGAATCAAGTTCGAGTAATCTTCCTTAATATCGTGGCTCTCTTCACGCAGCTGCTCAATCTTGCGACATGCATGCAAAACGGTCGTATGGTCTCGGCCACCAAACGCATCACCGATTTCTGGCAAGCTGTGGTTAGTTAGCTCTTTAGCCAGTGCCATCGCCAATTGACGAGGACGTGCAACGGAGCGAGAACGACGTTTAGACAGCAGATCCGCCACTTTGATTTTGTAGTACTCAGCAACCGTCTTTTGAATGTTGTCAATTGTCACCAACTTCTCTTGCAGCGCCAGCAGATCGCGCAGCGCTTCGCGAACGAAGTCGATGGTGATTGGGCGGCCAGTAAAGTTCGCGTTGGCAATGACTCGGTTCAACGCGCCTTCCAACTCACGAACGTTGGAACGCAGACGTTTTGCAATAAAGAACGCAACTTCGTCAGCCAAATGAATTTGATGGTCTTCAGCTTTCTTCATCAAGATCGCCACACGCGTCTCTAGCTCAGGCGGCTCGATCGCAACCGTTAGACCCCAACCAAAGCGCGATTTCAGACGATCCTCTACCCCGCTGATCTCTTTTGGATAACGGTCAGAAGTTAGGATGATCTGTTGGTTACCTTCCAACAATGCGTTGAAGGTATGGAA
>NZ_JAWOUS010000492.1:0-664 GCF_033339495.1 Vibrio sp. 2134-1 | reverse complement strand
CTTTGTTGTTCGCTACTCAGCCGAACGGTCAGAAACTCGCTCACTGATCCCTCCAAAACGACGGCGAACGACCGTCACCGTTTCTCTATTTGTACTTTGCAAAAGGCTTCGGATACGTACTCGTGAATCATCCACTAACACTTGTGCATCCAATTCGAAGAAGGAGCTATCCACTCCTAAATAGCCTTTGGCGTTTTTCTTTACATCATCGCTCAAGCCAGTTAATTCTGACTCCGCTAGAAATTCATCTAAGCTGTCCCAACCATCGAAGGGGCGCTTGTCTATCAGTTGAACCGCATCGCTGCTGCTCAAGTTCGGTGAAAACATAGCGACTAAAATCGGCGCTTGTTCCACCTCTATCGTGTTGACGTTTAAACGCCAATCATCACTTGGGATCGCACATACCAAGGGCTCAATCTTTTGATAAATTTCACCACTCACTTGATATACCGCGCGCAGTTCAGTTTTGTCTGCCATCCAACCATTAGCCGCTAAATACGAAGGTTTCATCGATTCGTAGGTGCTGTCTTCCACGCCGGTGGTTGAACGTACTGTGCTGTCTGAATCAATGTATTCCCAAGTGGAATCGGCAATCACTTCCGCTTGATACGGCTCTACATCTGACTCTTCCAACAAACGCTGCAGCACTTGAACCAAATATGGT
>NZ_JAWOUS010000491.1:0-665 GCF_033339495.1 Vibrio sp. 2134-1 | reverse complement strand
GGTGTTGGAATTACGATCAGGAGAGCTGTAATGCCTTTACTCGATAGCTTCACCGTAGACCACACTCGCATGAATGCACCAGCAGTGCGTGTCGCGAAAACCATGCAAACTCCAAAAGGAGATACCATTACGGTTTTCGACTTACGCTTCACTGCGCCTAACAAAGACATTCTTTCAGAGAAAGGCATTCATACACTAGAGCACTTGTACGCAGGTTTCATGCGCAATCACCTAAATGGTGACAGTGTGGAAATCATTGATATCTCACCGATGGGATGTCGCACTGGTTTTTACATGAGTCTCATTGGTACGCCTTCTGAACAGCAAGTCGCAGACGCATGGCTTGCTTCTATGGAAGATGTGCTAAAAGTGGAAAGCCAGAACAAAATCCCTGAGCTAAATGAGTACCAGTGTGGTACTGCAGCGATGCATTCTTTAGAAGAAGCACAGCAAATTGCCAAGAACATTCTAGCCGCAGGTGTGTCTGTTAATAAAAACGACGAGTTGGCTTTGCCAGAATCAATGCTAAAAGAGCTGCGCGTAGACTAAGTTCTTTTGGAACGGCAACACAAAACAAAAAGCCTGACATGAGTCAGGCTTTTTGTTTTGGTTATTTGGACGTTGATTTTTTCTTCTTCGGATAGACTCGAACTAACTTGATTCGG
>NZ_JAWOUS010000490.1:0-666 GCF_033339495.1 Vibrio sp. 2134-1 | reverse complement strand
CCCAATGCAACTGGTAAGCTTTAAGCGCTTCTAGAATCAGTTGCGAAGCGCCGGGCATTTCTCTTGGTGGATCAAGATCTTCAATGCGTACTAACCAAATTCCGTTGTTTGCTTTGGCTTGAAAATAACTGCCAAGCGCAGCAATCAATGAGCCAAAGTGTAATGGGCCAGAAGGGGATGGGGCAAATCGACCTACGTAGCGTGCCATGGGTGTATCTCGAATTTATTAGATGTACAGTTTAGTCATCGTAAGTAACGCTTCAGCTAGGTTTTGTAAACACGAAGTGGCAATAGCGTTTTGCCTGTGGTGAGTGTTTGTGGTTCTGAGCGCTTACGGGACTGATATTAGCCAAAACAAAAAGGGAGCCTTAGCTCCCTTCAGTAATCAAATGCGTGGTGATTAACCTTGCATCTGCTTCTCTTTGATTTCTGCAAGTGTTTTACAGTCAATACAAAGGTCTGCAGTTGGACGTGCTTCAAGGCGACGAACGCCAATCTCAACGCCACAAGACTCACAGAAACCAAAATCATCTTCTTTGATTTTGTCTAATGTTTTTTCAATCTTCTTGATCAAACGGCGCTCACGGTCACGATTACGCAGTTCTAGGCTGAACTCTTCCTCTTGAGAGGCGCGGTCAACTGGATCTGGGAAGTTTGCTGCTTCGT
>NZ_JAWOUS010000489.1:0-667 GCF_033339495.1 Vibrio sp. 2134-1 | reverse complement strand
ATTCTACAGCAGAAGAAATGCTGCACTTCTGGTACCAAAAAGCAGATGCAGAAACAAAAGCACGCTTTAAAGCGTACATCAATCAGCAATAATCGTTGATTGACTGACCTGATTTAAAAAGCCACTTAATGTGGCTTTTTTTGACCATGCAAAATAGACAGTAGCAAGTCAGGTGCTTGCACGACTTTGGTCTTGGTAAGGAAATCATGCAACAAACGTCGCTCTGGATGAAAAACAAGCAACACAAGGTTCACCAACGGGACGCCAGGAATAAACATTTCGAGTAGATAGCTAATGCCAAGCCGGATGGAAACCGTCACTTTGGTCGCGGCACGACCATTTTTCATCACCACTTTGATACCAACAAAACGCATGCCGATGGTTTGCCCTTCCTTCAACCAATACCAGTTAATCACGAGAAGAATGGGAACAGTGAGGAGGTACACCGCGTGGGTGTCGTAAACAAGCGTGAAGTTTTCTTGCAGGGATAAACGGAAGTCATAGAGCCAAAAATTGATACCCAACGCGATAACAACGACAACGCTAATGACGACGAACAGATCAACGAAACCGCCTATAAGCCGCTGCATTTTGCTCGCAATTGAAGAGTACATATAACCACCTACAACAACAGTGAACGCAGTCTAGGCATTGTTGTATATGTGCT
>NZ_JAWOUS010000488.1:0-667 GCF_033339495.1 Vibrio sp. 2134-1 | reverse complement strand
CGCCTTTTTCGTGACCATAGAGTTCGCTTTCAATTAAGTTTTCTGGCACCGCGCCACAGTTCACCGCCACAAAGTTATTGTTTCTACGAGAACTTTGTTCGTGCAGTGAGCGGGCGATAAGCTCTTTACCTGTACCTGTTTCGCCAAACAGCAGAATATCGGCATCAGTATCAGCAATGTGGGTGATGGTTTCTCGCAGCGTTTGGATGCTGGTGGTTTCACCGATTATTCGGGGGCCAAGCGTTTGGCTTGCTTTGAGTGATTGACGAAGTTTCTCATTTTCGTTCGTCAGTTGGCGTCTTTCAATGGCGCGCTTTACGGTTTCAACCAAGTGTTCTGGCGCAAAAGGTTTCTCTATAAAATCGTAGGCCCCTTGGTGTAACGCATTTACGGCCATAGAGATGTCACCATGGCCTGTAATCATGATGACTGGCAGGTTTGGGTCGCGTTGAACTAACGTGGTTAACAGGTCCATGCCTGAAATACCAGGTAAGCAGATGTCGGTCACAATCACACCAGCTTCGTCGCTTTGTTTCATGGCTAACAAGGCGGATTCCGCATCGGAAAAAAAAGTCGCTTCGATATCGGCTAGCTCAAACGTTTGTTCTATTGCTAATCGAAGGTCGGCTTCATCATCAATAAAAAACACCTGACACATGATCTTATC
>NZ_JAWOUS010000487.1:0-668 GCF_033339495.1 Vibrio sp. 2134-1 | reverse complement strand
TTACCGCCCCTGTGTCGGGTTGATAACACCATCCCTGGGCAAGGTGAAAGTACAGCTCAGGCTGAACGTTGAGCGCACTTTCAAATGGATAAGAAAAGCTGGCAAAGAAGACAACCTGCCAGGGCTCTGAATTTGTAGTGCGTTTGAACTGCACTTCAACAGGATGAATACCTCGGCCATGGCGGTAGTAGCTTAATTGGCGGCAAGTTAGGAGCAACTGTTTGGCATTGTCAGGTAAAGAGTACCCCTTCAATAGCTTCTCCAACTGCTGACGCAATTGTGGCGCTAAAGAAACACCACCATAAATCGTGTTGATCATATCCACCCCTTTTCTGCAAACGAGACACTGCTTTCTCCGACAACGATATGGTCAAGCACCCTGACATCCACTAACGCTAAAGCGTCGATAAGCTTGCGTGTGATACGCCTATCCGCTTGAGATGGGGAAGGGTTACCAGAAGGGTGGTTATGCGCCAGAATGACTGCCGCTGCATTCACTTCCAAGACGCTTTTGACGACCTCGCGCGGATAAACGCTGGCGGAGTCAATGGTGCCTTTAAAGAGTGATTTAAACTCGATGACACGGTGCTGGTTATCAAGTAGTAGCAGAGCGAAAACCTCGTGCTCCGCGCTGGCTAGTTTGAATCGAACATACTCTTTGGTTGCTT
>NZ_JAWOUS010000486.1:0-668 GCF_033339495.1 Vibrio sp. 2134-1 | reverse complement strand
ATGGGAATGTTGTGGTCGTGACATTGGGTGGTATTGATCCAAACTTACAAAATCTCATCGTTGCGGTACTTTTAGACCAGTTCTACACACAAATGCATCTAGCCCCAAAACCAAGCCCAATTGGTCAGAATCGAGCGTTGAAAAAACTAGTGCTTGTAGACGAGGCGGACAACTTCATGGCGAATAATTTTCCGAGCTTGCGAAAAATACTCAAAGAAGGGCGTGAGTTTGGGGTAGGGTGCCTATTGTCAACTCAGGGACTGGACCACTTCCAAACTAGTGAGAATAGCTATAGCGATTACATGACAGCGTGGATAGCTCACCGCCTCAACAACCCAAAGAGCAAAGATGTTGAGCAACTTCTAAACACCAAAACGAAACAGGAGCTTGAAAACCAGTTAAACATGGTTCGAGAGTTAGAGAAACACCACTCTCTTTTCGTTGATGGCAAAAAACATGTTACTCATCAACGTTCAACAATGTTTTGGAAATTGATTCAAAATTGTTAAGCTTATCAACGAGGAGTATCCAATCAGGGACACTCCTCTTTTTTAAAAGGAATAAAAATTTGAAGAAAGTAAAACTTTCCGTAGCTGCTAGCATTCTAGCAGTGAGCCTATCAGGTTGCAGTACGCAACTGCCCGTAAAACCAGTCACACAGCACTATT
>NZ_JAWOUS010000485.1:0-668 GCF_033339495.1 Vibrio sp. 2134-1 | reverse complement strand
TCGTCAGTGATACGGGGATCGGTATCGCGCCCGATAAACAAGGGCGAGTATTTAACTCCTTCGAGCAAGCAGATTCTTCAACTACCAGAAGGTTTGGAGGAACGGGTTTAGGATTGGCCATCGTTAAAAAGCTCACTGAGCTTATGGGTGGTTCTATTACCTTAAAGAGCGTAGAAGGGGTCGGCACGCAGTTTATTGTCACTTTGCCGATACCATGGAATGAGAGCGAAAAACCGAGCCCGCAATATACGCCAGTTCAAACCCGAAGCACTCAGAACTTGCGTATTTTGTTGGCAGAAGATAACCGCGTAAATGCTTTGGTGGCGAAAGGCTTTTGCGAAAAGTTAGGGCACGCAGTGGATGTCGCAGAAAACGGGCTGGTTGCCGTAGAAAAGGCACGCGACAACGATTATGACCTTATCTTGATGGATAATCACATGCCAGAGATGAATGGTGTCGAAGCGACTCGTTTTATTCGCGAAAAGCTAGGGGTAAAGACGTTGCTGTTTGCCTATACTGCGGATGTCTTTCGTGAGGCCCATGATCACTTTATCGCGGCAGGTGCCGATCATGTCCTAACCAAGCCTCTGCAAAGGGAAAGTTTTGCTGACGCTTTGAAGCAATTCAGTACGAGGCTCAAAGTGAAACAAACCGAAGAGGTATCGCCA
>NZ_JAWOUS010000484.1:0-669 GCF_033339495.1 Vibrio sp. 2134-1 | reverse complement strand
ATGTCGTTTCTCCAGTAAACTTCAATTCTCCAGGTCAAGTTGTTATTGCAGGTAGTAAAGATGCAGTAGAGCGCGCTGGCGCACTGTGTAAAGAAGCTGGCGCGAAACGTGCTCTTCCTCTTCCTGTGTCAGTGCCTTCACACTGCGCGTTAATGAAACCAGCAGCAGATAAACTAGCAGTAGCGCTAGAGTCTATCGAATTCAACACACCACAACTTCCAGTTATCAATAACGTTGATGTGGCAGCTGAAACTGACCCTGCAAAAATCAAAGACGCGCTTGTTCGTCAGCTATACAGCCCAGTTCGTTGGACTGAAAGCGTACAGCTAATGAGTGAACAAGGTGTAGAAAACCTTCTTGAACTTGGCCCGGGCAAAGTTCTGACAGGTCTAACAAAACGTATCGTGAAAACACTAAGTGCAGCAGCAGTTAACGATGTGGCGTCGTTAGAAGCCGCTAAATAATTCTTTCACGATAAGAAAAGGAAAACACAACATGATGAATCTAGAAGGTAAAATCGCTCTAGTGACTGGCGCAAGCCGTGGCATTGGTCGTGCGATTGCTGAGCTTCTTGTTGAACGTGGTGCCACCGTTATTGGTACCGCAACGTCTGAAGGCGGCGCGGCTGCGATCAGCGAATACCTAGGCGAAAATGGTAAAGGTTTAGCG
>NZ_JAWOUS010000483.1:0-670 GCF_033339495.1 Vibrio sp. 2134-1 | reverse complement strand
ATTACCTTCCAACCAGGCCGAAAATGGGAAGTACACCTACCGGATCAAGCGCCAACCGAGCAGTTTGATGATACCAACTTATATGGACTCGGGGTTGATGCAAGTGATCCTGTACAAGGTACGTACTTCAAAACCAGCAACAACCTACCTTGGGCTCTGCTGATTGTTGAGGACTGGGAGTGGCCATTGGAAAACGTAGACTTGGTCGACGCGTATCCACAATTTGCCACTTACGCTGAATCAGTCGGCAGTCAAAATGCTAACTGGCATGCCTCACCAAAAGCAAACAAATGCTACATTCCATAGGAGACCACATTATGAAAAATTTAATCACAATCATCATGGGATTAGCGTTAACAGCCTGCGGCGGTGGAGGTGGCGGCGGTGATAAAAGCGGTGACAGTTCAACGCCTCCCCCAACTCAGACCACCATCGTGGTCGAAGAACCAAGCATGCAAACGCTGAACGTACCAGATGGCTACGACTACGATCCGATCGTCGCTCGTGCTCTATCTGTTGACATTAGTGGCTACTCTTCACAACGCTCGCACCTTAGTGTCTATAAAGAGTATCAAGAGATGACTTCAGGTACCTATCAAGCGAAATACGCAAGCAAAGTAGCTTCTGAAGCACTCATCAACGGAAAAGCCGAAATGAATTTTCCGGTCTC
>NZ_JAWOUS010000482.1:0-670 GCF_033339495.1 Vibrio sp. 2134-1 | reverse complement strand
GAGTTCGATGATCGCAGAGTTCTCGATAACATCAGCATGGAATTAGAAAAGGGCAAAATCACAACCCTAATCGGTCCCAACGGAGCGGGAAAATCCACGTTAGTTAAAGTCATTTTAGGGCTTCAAAAGCCGACTAGCGGAAAATTGGTTAAAGCTAAAAAGCTAAAAATTGGTTATGTGCCTCAGAAACTGAAACTCAACGACTCTTTGCCGCTAAACGTTATCCGTTTCTTAAATTTAGCAGGAAAGTACAGCAAACAAGAATGCCTTGATGCATTAAGACTAGTTGGTGCAGAGCACTTAATTAAGAGCAACATGCACCGCCTTTCCGGTGGTGAAAACCAACGCGTCCTACTCGCCCGCGCGCTGCTACAACGCCCTGACTTGTTGGTTCTTGATGAACCAGCTCAAGGTGTTGATGTTCAGGGACAAATCGATCTATACGATTTGATTGAAAGCATCCGTCACCGCTTCGATTGCGCTGTGTTTATGGTATCTCATGATTTGCATTTGGTCATGGCAAAAACAGACGATGTGATTTGTTTGCACCACCACGTTTGTTGTTCGGGATCACCAGCAACGATCACTCAGCATCCTTCTTACATAGCATTGTTTGGTAACGCAGCGAGAGAATCACTCGCGTTTTATCATCACGACCACGAGCATCACC
>NZ_JAWOUS010000481.1:0-671 GCF_033339495.1 Vibrio sp. 2134-1 | reverse complement strand
AAACCAGACGCGAAGGGCGTTGCAGTTGACCCATCGAGCAATTGTGTCGTCACGTCAGTGATGTTTTCACACACAGTATGGTCGTTCACGTAACCTGTTTGAGACGATACCGTCACTAAATAGGTCAACGTATCACCTGGTGAGTAAAAACGAGATTCGACTCCATTCACCAATAGCTTGCGCGTGACATTCCCACCGTTGTATGCCTTTTTCATTTCATGGTGTGAAATGTGAGAAGTTTCCGTTACTTCACCAAGATCGCGATAGATGTATGCATCATTTGCAATTTTATCGTTGAGATTCCCCCCTTCATCTAGCGAACCAACGACGTTATCTTTTACACGCGCTTTAATTTTAAACGTACGCACTTCGTCCGGTTCCAAACTCATTGTTTTGGAAGCGTCCCCTTCGGGATACACACAGTTCTCCGTTGTTACAGAATGAAAACCGGCACCGTCGTCATAGTCAAATTGCCAATATTCGAACGGGCTTTGGTCCGGATAATCTTGATACTGATTGTCTTTGTCGTTCGCTACTACAGACAAAATATCTTGCAACTTATCAACGACTTTTAACCCGGTTTCAGTATGCGAGCCATTGTTGAGAACACGGATTTCGTAGGTCACGTCTTCGCCCGGAACAAAGCGGACTTTATCGGCAGTTTTTAAGAT
>NZ_JAWOUS010000480.1:0-671 GCF_033339495.1 Vibrio sp. 2134-1 | reverse complement strand
CGATCTGAGCACGGCGACGTGGTTAAGTTAATCTGCTTCGCCAGTTCGACGACTGGAATTCGCCCGCGTGAATGAAGCACTCTCAAAATATGCAGATCAATCCTGTCTAATTGGTAGCTCATCAACACATCCTTGTAACAACTCAGGGAGCTTTACATTAATCGTTACCGTTATGTTTGCAAACTAACAAATGAACAACGTGTGAATTCCGCTTAGTTTTAACGTTTGCTTAGCACAAAAAGCCATCATCAACCTAAAAACACATCCTACTTGTTAACATAAGTTTATAAATAACAAAGGCACTCACACGGCTTTTATAAGAGAAAAATCGGTGTGAATGAAAAAGTGAAACGATGAACTTTGCAGAGAATAAAGTGAGCTATAAACAGAAGAAATGAGCCAAATAGTAAGGCAATAATAGGAAAAATTATTGAGGAAAAAGCAATGTTAACCTTACAACTGGCGTACAAACCGTTTGGTGTTGGCGAATGGACATACACCACGGTTTCTCACGAAGTCGCGAAGTTTTTAGCACGTGAATACGCATCTTATGGCTGGCCAGTGATGATCGACGGATCGCCCTACTCCAACGAAGAACCTTTAGCAGCGTAACGTTAAACTACAGAGCGGCCGATACGTGTCTTGCCGGGTGAGGTACCACTTCACCGATT
>NZ_JAWOUS010000479.1:0-671 GCF_033339495.1 Vibrio sp. 2134-1 | reverse complement strand
AAGATTACGCGCCAAATGGCTTACAGGTTGAAGGCTGTCCACAGATCAAGCGCGTAGTTACTGGAGTAACTGCTTCTCAAGCATTAATTGATAAAGCGATTGAACTCAGAGCCGATGCGTTATTGGTCCACCATGGTTATTTTTGGAAAGGGGAGCCAGAACCCATTCGCGGTATGAAAGGTAAGCGCATTCGTAGCCTAATTAAAAGTGACATTAATCTGTACGGCTACCATCTACCGCTCGACATTCATCCTGAACTTGGTAACAACGCAGAGCTTGCTCGTCTTCTTGATATTGAAATCGACGGTGGGTTAGAAGGTCATCCGCAGTCTGTCGCCCTATTTGGACGCTTGAAAAAACCGATGACTGGTTCTCAATTTGCGAGCAAGATCAACCAAGCCCTTAATCGAGAGCCTCTACATATCGCTCCAGATAATGCGGAGAAAATGATCGAAACCGTTGGTTGGTGTACTGGCGGTGGACAAGATTTCATTGAACTTGCGGTTCAGCATGGATTAGATGCATTCATTTCTGGCGAAGTTTCGGAGCGAACAACTTACACCGCTCGTGAGATGGACATCCACTATTTTGCTGCGGGTCACCATGCAACAGAGCGTTATGGCATCAAAGCACTTGGTAAGTGGTTAGCCGATGAATACGGGTTAGATGTC
>NZ_JAWOUS010000478.1:0-672 GCF_033339495.1 Vibrio sp. 2134-1 | reverse complement strand
TGTTGTTTCTCGTTAACAACAACTTAACTGTGATCAATGTTCCTAGGATCGAATTATTTAGAAAATAGATGTGTTGGCTTTCATATTCTATGCTTTAATAGTGAGAAGCTTTTAGCAGATACTAATAAAAAAGTTAGACACAAGGAGTGGTGGACATGAAAAAATGGCTTTTTCTGTTACTGTTTTTAGTGTCTGGCGTTTCTTTTGCTAACGATCTCCCTCCCCTTCCAGGGAAAACAAGCACGTCTCCTCACAAACTCTTTATCTCGAGTGAAAGTTACCAAACCGACAGCTTTGATGTATGGAATATTGATGGTGGCTACGCCTATGAACTTTTTGATTCTGTTGACCTTTATGTAGGTGCGCGAGTCAATAACTCTCCGACTCAAAACCAAAGCGGCTTTCTCAGCGGGATCAGCTACCACTTCAATGATCGTGTCACCGTAAAAAGTACCGTAAGATCTTACAAATCTGAGAATAGCAACGGCATTCAAACCGAAGACAGTAGCCTCGCTGCTGAACTTTCTAGCCGCGTGAAAATTACCGATAAGTTAGACATTCACGCGACGTTGGATTACCAAGATTGGCAACAAGGCTTTGAGGTAGGTTTAGGTTTCCGATTCTAAAAATCGAGTGCTTCTTTTGAAATCAACACCCCATTCCAATCGGCAT
>NZ_JAWOUS010000477.1:0-673 GCF_033339495.1 Vibrio sp. 2134-1 | reverse complement strand
TTAGGAAGAATAGGCGTATTGGCCACCAATTTGACGCTGATTAAACAAACTTTGTTCGAATTCGTTACAAGGCATCGGTTTTCCGTACAAAAAGCCTTGTCCGATATCGCATCCTTCGCCAATCAAAAACTGCTCTTGTTGTGGCGATTCAATTCCTTCAATGACCACTTGCAGCTCAAGTTTTTTCGCAATATGGATGATGGAACAAATGATTGCGCGGTCATCGTCGGATTTTTCCATTTGCTGAACAAAACTCTTGTCGATTTTGATGGCATCAAAAGGGTACTTCTTCAAATAACTGAAAGAGGCGTAACCCGTACCAAAATCATCAATGGCTCTGCCAATGCCCATATCACGCAACTTCGTCATGTTTTCCAGAGTCGTTGGTGCGCTATCAATAATGCGCGACTCGGTGATCTCTAACGTGAGGTTTTTTGCAGGCAGCTTGGTGACATCCAGCACTCGTGTCACGGTGTCGACAAATGCCGGGCAGGAGAGCTGATTGACCGAAATGTTCACGTGCAATTGGAAGTCTGACGGCCACTGTTTGTTCTCGATGGCTTTGTATGTGTCTCGGCACGCTTGCAGCAAGATTTGTTGGCCAATGGCTTTGATCATGCCGCTTTCCTCCGCGATTGGGATGAAATCTAATGGTGAGATCATACCGCTTTCG
>NZ_JAWOUS010000476.1:0-673 GCF_033339495.1 Vibrio sp. 2134-1 | reverse complement strand
TTGTAGGTGAAGGTAAGCACATCAAAGGGGTATTAGGTTACGAGAAAACGGATGGTTTTAACGTTAAACCTTTGCCGGGTTTGAATGATGGCGATGAGCACGGATTTGAAACGTTGAACCTTAAATTAGGTTACCAGCAAAACTTTTCTGATAATTTTTCTGGTTACGTAGGCTTTAGTACATACAGCAACGAATACGACTATGACAACAGCAGTTATGGCAATCCTGGGTGGGGAACAGTAGATAAGCACGAAAAGAAAACGGGTGAAGTGGAATACGTAGGTGCAGATTTGTCACTTGAGTATTCTAAAGATGTTTACACCTCTGAGTTGAAGTTAGCTTACGGTCAACAAGACAACTATGACCTTAAATCGGGCCAAAGTAAGTCGACCGGCGATCACGTGGCCATCGAACAGTTCAATGCAATTTGGCTAAACTCATACAGCATCAATGATGAACTGAGTATTGGAGGCGGCTTAGATTACCGTAATGAGAAGTTAGCAAAAGGCTACCTTGCACCAAGTGACTGGGGACCAGCGAAAGACTACAACCCAGAGAAGAACCCAAGAACAAACATTGGCATCAGCGCAATCGCTCAATATGCATTGAATGCATGGACCTTCGAAGCCAGCGTACGCAATGATGAAAACAACCAGTTTGGCAACAACACTAC
>NZ_JAWOUS010000475.1:0-673 GCF_033339495.1 Vibrio sp. 2134-1 | reverse complement strand
CAGTAGTTGTTTGGCTTCTTTTAACTGACGTTCCAACGTCTCAACGTCGGTTTGGTACTTGTCTTTAAGGCTCGCTAATTCCTGCTTAAGCGCCTCATTTTCCATTTTTAATTTTTTTGATCCGAACATATTTTTTATAAATGCAGCAAGGTTTTAAAAAATTCATGTTAAATCAGTTGGATAAGCAATGCACCATGACTTTCATATACTTGTTCATTTTTGTCACATTTTTTATGTGGGTTTTCATAAAAAGAGCGAAAGTCGCCCCTATCAATGTGAACGTGGTCAACACTGAGTGACGGATGAGTGAATCTAAATGGAAAGCTATGGAATAGAAAAGGGCGGGTGGAAGATAGGGGAAGAGGGCTCTTCCCCTTAGTATTTCGAGTGCTGAGGTTTTACTTTATGTGGAAAATTTGTTCAGTTTCAAGAGACGTCATCGCGCGAATTTGACGCCAAATGTAGTAAAAAATACCAAACATCATCAACATGCTAGGAATGGCGATCATTGGGTAGCTGTAAAGTGTCAACTTACCGAGATCTTCATTGAAGGCTGCAGTGCCTGATGGACTGGTGACGATCCACGTAGCAAGGAAGTAGTTCATTGCAGATGAGAATGCAAAGGTGCTTGCGAACAAGTAGTTCGAAGACATTAGGCAACGTTCGAACGCAT
>NZ_JAWOUS010000474.1:0-673 GCF_033339495.1 Vibrio sp. 2134-1 | reverse complement strand
CGCCACTAAAGCACGGGCAATAGCCAATGGTGAAACACCATCATGCTGATAGAAGTCTCGGTCTTCTGTCGCCAACAAGGCATCAACTAAAATTTCAGGGAATTGGTCACGACGTAAGAACAGACGTTGCTCATCACGATCTTTTTCAAGCATCCCAAGCATCTTTGGCTCAAGGCGCAAGTAGCCCAGATCGCCTTTTGATTCTAAAGATTGAATACGCTGCAAACCGCTGTCTGAGAAATGCAGCATGACGTGGCGATCCGGTTCTGGGCCATCAGCAAATTCAAAAGGACGGCGGATCAGTTCAACACGAGTCGAAGAAGAAGAATACTCACCAGGGTAACGAGGCTGACTTACCTTGCGGTAGTTCAGTACATCTAATTCGTTGCGAAGTTCTTGAATGGTGATGTTTTCACCTGGATTGAGGTTCAAAATGCGCGCGTACACAACGGTAGGCAATTCGAATAGCTGCCCATCAAAGCGTTCTTTAACCACACTATCTAGGTAAATACCAACAAACAGCAACACCGCGGCAAGAGCAACGCCGGCTTTCCAGCTAAAAGACCACAACACTTTGAGCCAAGAACGTTTCTCGTTGGTTGGCTTTTTACTCGGCGTGCGACGAGGGCGTTTTGTGGTGCCTTTTCTGGCTGTACTTTTCTTCGCAGGCGCT
>NZ_JAWOUS010000473.1:0-674 GCF_033339495.1 Vibrio sp. 2134-1 | reverse complement strand
ATACAAGAAGAATAATTGAAGACATTGCCACTGCGATGATTGCGTATTCAACAGCAGTCACACCACGTTTATCCAGTTTAAATTTGTTACGGATATTACGAAGTTTAGAATTGATATTTAAAAGCATGTTTACCTCTATTTCCCTTGGTTTAATCACTCATTTCGTGAACGAATAAAATTTACATCAACAGAAACAATCACACCAATTAAGCTTTTTTATTTACATATAAGATGTTGTTATAAAAATAATGAAATCCATTACATAATTTTTTATTATCCAAAAAGATTTGAATTTAGAAGCAACACATTTAAAATGGGAAAATGAATTATATAAATTTTGCTTTGTGGCTAACTTGCCTGATCAACGTCTTGCTCATATTTTATGATGACATTCGTTATAGAATTGTAAAACATCGATTTCTTCTTATTATCTTTATTACTTCTCTACTTAGTTTGTTCTTTACTCCAGAACCACTGACTCAGCTCGCAGTGAGTACCTCTGTTTTTATTTGTTTCTTTATACTTTGGTTGATAAATATTGTAGGCGGCGGAGATGTAAAACTCATTGGCGCACTTTTCTTAGGAGTGAACGATGAATATATGTTAGCGGCAATAGTAGCGATAGGATTACTGGGTGGGATTCAAATATTGGTTATGTGGTTAATGTCTGTTTA
>NZ_JAWOUS010000472.1:0-675 GCF_033339495.1 Vibrio sp. 2134-1 | reverse complement strand
GTACTTTAATCGCCATTTTGTTCCTTTTCTTTACGTCAGCTTAGATGCGCGAAGCTGCTGCGTATTGCTTCAATAGATCTGGCACATCAAGAATCAATGCAATGTGACCATCACTGGTAATCGTCGCACCAGCCATACCAGGTGTACCTTGCAATAAGTTATCTAATGGCTTGATAACCACTTCTTCTTGACCGATAAGCGTGTCGACGACAAAACCAACGCGTTGGCTGCCGATCTGCACAATCACAACATGACCATGACCGATGCGTTGCTCCACGCGAGGAGACTTAGACGCCAACCAGTTTTGTAGGTAGAACAGTGGAATAGACTTATCGCGAACGATGATGGTTAACTGACCATCTACCACGTTGGTGCGGCTTAAATCTAAGTGGAAAATCTCGTTTACTGACGCAAGTGGTAGTGCAAACGGATGACCGCCAACACCCACCATTAAGGTCGGCAAAATCGCAAGAGTCAGTGGCACTTTGATGGTGATCTTCGTGCCCTTACCCAGCTCTGAATCGATGTCGATAGAGCCGTTTAGGGTGTTGATCGCCGTCTTAACTACGTCCATACCCACACCGCGGCCTGAAATATCAGAGATCTTCTCTTTACTTGAGAAGCCAGGGGCGAAGATAAGGTTGAAACACTCTTTATCCGATAAACGCGCTGCTG
>NZ_JAWOUS010000471.1:0-677 GCF_033339495.1 Vibrio sp. 2134-1 | reverse complement strand
AGATACCAAGCAAGGTCGCACTGATCATGCCGCCAAGCACACCAGTGCCTACCGCGTTTTGACCAGCAGAGCCCACGCCAGCACTGATTGCCAACGGAACCACACCCAAGCCAAACGCCAAGGACGTCATAATGATTGGACGAAGACGCACACGCACCGCGTGCAGTGTAGCTTCAATCAGACCTGCACCTTTCTCGTAATATTCTTTCGCGAACTCAACGATCAAAATCGCGTTTTTCGTAGCCAGACCCACTGTGGTTAACAAACTCACTTGGAAGAACACGTCGTTGTCCATTCCACGACCAAGTACTGCGAGCACAGCGCCTAATACGCCCAAAGGTACAACCAACACGACCGCAAGCGGTACAGACCAGCTTTCATACAACGCAGCAAGTACTAGGAACACGACCAAAATGGACAACGCGTACAACATTGGAGCTTGGTTGCCGGACAAACGCTCTTCATAAGAGATGCCGTTCCAGTTCACCGTAAAGCCTTCTGGTAACTGCTCAACCATCGCTTCAATCTCAGCCATTGCTTCACCCGTACTGACACCTGGAGCCGCGCCACCTTGAATGTTCATCGCGGCTAGGCCATTAAAACGTTGAAGCTGTGGTGAACCATACGTCCATTCACCACTTGCAAACGCCGAAAACGGCACCATTTCACCTTGCGCA
>NZ_JAWOUS010000470.1:0-677 GCF_033339495.1 Vibrio sp. 2134-1 | reverse complement strand
GATCCAAACCATGCTGCTGCGCTCCATGAAGCAAGCGGTGTACAACGCGGACAACGCAGGCCACTTCGGTTTGGCGCTTAAGCGTTACGCGCACTTTACGTCACCAATTCGTCGTTACCCTGACTTGTTGCTGCACCGTGCTATCAAGTATTTGATCGCTAAAGAAGAAGGCCGCAACCAAGACCGTTGGACGCCAACGGGTGGTTACCATTACTCATTCGATGACATGGACTTCTACGGCGAACAATGTTCAATGACAGAGCGCCGCGCTGATGATGCAACGCGTGAAGTTGCGGATTGGTTGAAGTGTGAATACATGCAAGATCACGTCGGCGATGAGTTGGAAGGCGTGATTGCTAACGTCACCAGTTTTGGCTTCTTCGTGCGCTTGACCGATCTGCAAATCGATTGTTTGGTGCATATTTCAACGCTTGCGAGCGACTACTACCAGTTTGATCCTATTGGTCAAAGACTTATCGGTGAAAGCTTCGGTAACATCTATCGTCTGGGTGATGCGGTCAAAGTAAAAGTGCTGGCTGTTAACCTAGATGACAAGCAAATTGACTTTGAATTGGTCGAAACAAGTCGTAAGCTACGCGGCGAAGGTAAGACAGCTAAGAAACGAGCTGCGGAAGCGAAACGCAAAGCCAAAGAGAAAAAACGTGCGGCGACACGTT
>NZ_JAWOUS010000469.1:0-677 GCF_033339495.1 Vibrio sp. 2134-1 | reverse complement strand
AGTGAAGTTCAGCGCGACCGCCAGTTATAGTAAGCGACTGCGGCCCATTCCATACATTTACGTCGTTTTGCGAAATACTAAATGTATGGAAAGTACATCGACTCGCAATCACAAAACTCCACCGCTACTTGGGGGTTAAACTCTCAAGTCCGCTTGTATCGACTCCTTCTAATGCATGTTTTTCAAGAAGATATGTCTCTGAGCGCTCATTGGCTTTGCGTTGTTCAATCAGTTTTTGCTGCTCTATTGTTATTCGGGTTTGACGCTCAATTGCTTCCTGTTCACTCTCACACTGTCTGAATCCATCAGACCAACCTTGAGCATACTTTTTATCAGAGTTAAATCGGGAAATGTCTTTCTTAAATTCATCAAACAAGCTTCCAGCCGCTTTGTATCCACTGTGACACCCGTCATCAAAACCCTCTGCATATTGAACAGGAAACCCTTTGGCCACCATATTGTCTTTCGTGCTTGCGCAGCCTAAAAGCCCCAAAGTGAATAAAGAGATAACGAACACATTACATTTAGACATTATTTTCATGAAGAATACCTTCGTTTAGCATGGGTAATCAGATTAAAGTCTAGGCAATGGAGTTCGAGGATAGCAAGGTGTCTATTCGGTATAATCTATATCTCCATATCTAAAAAATCAGTCAACTACTAACTACTAGGTAATG
>NZ_JAWOUS010000468.1:0-679 GCF_033339495.1 Vibrio sp. 2134-1 | reverse complement strand
AACCACAACCTACTTTTCCTTGGTCCTCCTGGTACAGGAAAAACCATGTTGGCGTCGCGTTTATGCGACTTACTGCCGGAGATGAGCGACGAAGAAGCGATGGAAACGGCTTCAGTCGCATCACTGACGCAAAGTGAGATTAATGAGTACAACTGGAAGTCGCGTCCGTTTCGTGCGCCGCACCATTCCAGTTCGATGGCTGCATTAGTTGGTGGTGGCTCGGTGCCAAGACCGGGAGAGATTTCTTTGGCTCACAATGGGTTATTGTTCCTTTATGAAATGCCGGAGTTTGACCGTAAAGTGTTGGACTCGTTACGAGAACCACTGGAGTCGGGTGAGATCATCATTTCGCGCGCACAAGGAAAAACGCGTTTTCCTGCTCGTTTTCAGCTGGTGGGCGCGTTGAATCCAAGCCCAACTGGCTATTACGAAGGGAATCAAGCTCGCACTAACCCTCAAGCTATTTTGCGTTACTTAGGTCGTTTATCGGGACCGCTTCTCGACCGTTTTGATATGTCGTTAGAAATTCCATCCTTACCGAAAGGCACGTTGGCGGAAGGTGGTGATCGAGGTGAACCCACGGAACTCGTCAAAGAGCGCGTCAGTCTTGCTCGCGAGAGCATGCTCAATCGAAACGGCAAAGTCAACGCACTGCTTGGCAGCCGTGAGATTGAGGCAT
>NZ_JAWOUS010000467.1:0-679 GCF_033339495.1 Vibrio sp. 2134-1 | reverse complement strand
CAACACTGCATTATCACGAATTTGGTGAAGAGTAATGTTTGACGTAAACGCTGTACGCGAACAGTTCCCGGCCCTAAATCAAGACGTAAACCAATCGCCTTTAGTTTACCTTGATAGCGCAGCAACAACACAAAAGCCACAGTGCGTGATCGATGTGATTAGCCGTTACTATAGTGCACAAAATGCTAACGTGCATCGTGGTAGCCACAGTTTGACAGCAAACGCGACTAGCCAGTTTGAAGCCGCTCGCGAAGCCGTAGCAACGTTTATTGGTGCAAACAGCTCTAAAGAAATCATTTGGACGCGAGGTGCAACCGAAGCACTTAACTTAATTGCGCAAACTTACGCTCGCAGCACCTTACAACCGGGCGATGAGATCTTGATTAGCGAGATGGAACACCACGCCAACATCGTGCCGTGGCAAATTGTGGCCGAACAAACTGGCGCGAAAATAGTGAAAGTGCCAATGACCCCCGAGTGCCAGTTTGCCTTGCAGGCGTTTGAGCAGCTGATTTCTGAGCGATGCAAAATCGTCGCGTGCGCACAAATAACCAACGTAACAGGCACACGCCAACCTATCGAAAAGATCACCGAGCTAGCGCACAGCGTTGGTGCGGTAGTTGTAGTTGATGGCGCACAAGGCATCGTCCACGAGCAGCTAGATTTGTCGGCATCAGAT
>NZ_JAWOUS010000466.1:0-680 GCF_033339495.1 Vibrio sp. 2134-1 | reverse complement strand
AAACAGCATTCTACATAACCCTTGGGGGATCACTGCCCCTCGGGCTGGTGGTTCCCTGACAAACATGGAGCCACAACTATGACTACTCTTGCCAGCTTTGCGAATCCGATTTCTGTTATTCAACGCTCACCAACCAGTGGGGTGTTTGGCACAAATCAGTTCGTAGGAGACAAAGAGGGATTTGTACAAAAGGTGCTCGGAAAGTGGTACTGCAATCCAGGGAATACCATTCCCGTTGAGAGCATGTCCCACCTTGAGCAGGCGGAGAAACTGTATGACTTCTATGTCAAGTATCTCCAAGTGAAAGAAAAGATCTCTGTGAACCTTGGCCGGGTGCTGCATAAGCTGTACAGCACTGGTTCTATCAAGGAAGCAGAGATCGTGCTTGAAGCAATAAAGGCTCAGGCTGGCGTAACAGCTTGAGCAATCTACTAACCCTAAACCGGGTGCATCCGCCCGGTTCGGGACGTGGTGCGCCCCCAAACTATTTGGAGTGCATCATGGAAAAACATAACCTCAAATCCGGATTCAGCATCTATTTCGCTGACGTCCATTTCGAGAAACAAGTCTACGCATTCGGCTCAGGACTTGGCTTCACCTCTGTGATTTACGCCTACTCGCTGGGCCGAGATCCGGAAGAAGCTGAGAAGCTGGCGCTTGAAAAGTACGACTCTGACGAA
>NZ_JAWOUS010000465.1:0-680 GCF_033339495.1 Vibrio sp. 2134-1 | reverse complement strand
AATGTAATACACTTCATCTGCCGCGCGCAGTAACGTCTCTTTGTTGAACTCGTTCTTTTCTAGCATCAAACGGTACGCTTCACGTAAACGCAGCATACCAACCACTTCATCGATTTGGTCGCGATAAAAAACGATTCGACCGTGTGGCGAGTGTGTTAACTGACGAACAATGGATTTCCAGTCATCGTTAATATCGATACCCGTAATCTCATTACGTGGCACCATAATGTCATTTACAGTAACGTGTTCGAGATCGAGAATAGACACCAACATGTCTTGGTGTCGACGAGGGATAAGTCCGCCAGCTTCATTTACGACCGTGCGTAACTCTTCCGAACTTAGATGATCCTCTACCGTGTGATCAGCTTTCACGCCAAGCAAACGAATGAAACCATTAGTAATAAAGTTCACCAGCATTACGAGCGGTGATAGCACTTTCATTAGGATAGTGAGCAAGATGCTGCTCGCGTAGGAAACACGCTCTGGATACAGCGCTGCAACGGTTTTTGGTGTGACTTCGGCAAACACCAAGACAACCATAGTTAGCGCACCCGTTGCGATCGCGACACCTAAATCGCCGTATAGGCGCATGCCGATGATGGTCGCAATTGCTGAAGCAAGAATGTTCACGAGGTTGTTGCCGATAAGAATAAGACCGATCAAGCGATCTGGTCGGTCTA
>NZ_JAWOUS010000464.1:0-680 GCF_033339495.1 Vibrio sp. 2134-1 | reverse complement strand
CACACGTCGAGAAGCTTCTTTAGAAAAGAAATCTGCAGTTAACGTGTTGAGACTTGCATCGTTAATTTCCGTTATTTGAGGTTGTTTGCTAGCAGTAACCTCGGTTGGTGGCTGTTGTTGAGTTACTTCTGCAGCCACTGTTGTCGGAAGTTCCGTCGTCATTGGCATACTTATATAGATCATAGCAATAACCACAAAGACTGAAACTCTAACGAACTTGCTCAAAATAAAGTACGCACCACACAAAGCGAGCAATCCGAGAATTGCTTGGAATGATAAAAATCGTCCCAAAAGTTCGACCAGATAACTCAATTCAAACTGCATTAATTGTCCCGCTTGAGCCCAAAGACGGTCTAGCGGAGGGAGATAAGAATCGTAATGCAAGAGCCACGCTGCGGCGACAAATACAACGATATGACGCACCGTATTTAGGCTTTTCATCGAGATTGGCAGCAGGATGAAGATCAACAGCGCAAAGTTTTCCATTGGATGGAAATCGATGATTCCCTGAAAATAGAGCGCTATTTTTGCGATAAAGTAAATGTTCCACCAGCCCAATCCTATAGTGAAGGGGGTAGAGTCATGAGAATGCTATGTCATTACTTAAGCTTCTTGGTGTTAGTGGCTGATGTATCTAGCTCAAAATAGCGCGAGCGTTTTAAGTGCTTGTGGTAAAAGCG
>NZ_JAWOUS010000463.1:0-680 GCF_033339495.1 Vibrio sp. 2134-1 | reverse complement strand
ACGCGTAACTATCTGTTACTAAAACATTATTACCTATTCAAACCAGACTTTAATTTTTTACTCTGCCATTAAGTGACTTTAGTTCCACTTTTTTAGCTTATTTGATGACATAAGCAACAGTTTCGCCTCCAACCAATAAACAACTGAATACATATTAAAATATTCATTAAATTGACTATTTTTATGATAAACGCTTAATAATAGTTTTATCTATAAACAAACAGTGAGCTTTGTTGTAAATTCATTAAAAATTTAACTTTGTATTAATTAGAAAATTCAGCGTCATATTTGTTCAACTGCGACTATTCTTTTTATAACCAAGTAATCTCAATATGTTAAGTTTCATAAAATGGCTTGATGTTTAAATGAACAGTTAATTTTTAGACCATATATAGCGAGATCTAAAGTAGTTCAAACAAATGTACGGTCTAACTCTTAGCTGCGAGAACAAACCACTTGGATATACGCTCAAATGAATACTTTATAAAGAAGGAAATCGCATGTTAAAAGGATTGCTGTGCATCTCAGCGGCGGCTGCTTTCGTGATGACACCAAACGCGTTGGCCCAATCAGTCACCATGACCGATTTGGGTACTAACCAAGCCGTCGGTACGGTGGAATTATCAGAGAGTGACTACGGAATTGTATTCACGCCAAATCTGTCAGGAATTCCTGCCGGA
>NZ_JAWOUS010000462.1:0-680 GCF_033339495.1 Vibrio sp. 2134-1 | reverse complement strand
CTTCATTTATCCAGAGCCACAACCTTGCTCGGCGCGGCATTGGCAGCGTTTACCTTGAGTAGCAGCTTGGCGTTGGCAAACCCTACTGAGCAGTTACTAACTCGCTTTAACCAAGCCGCACAGGGCGACACGGGTTTGGTGGATACTGTACATGACGAGCTTTCACAATTAGTTCAAAAGCAAGGCGCTACGCCTGTGACATTGGTTTACCTTGGCAGCAGTGAAACCTTGCAAGGGCGCGATGCGTTTATGCCATGGAACAAGATGAAGTTCACTGAGCGCGGGCTTGCCACCATTCAGAAAGGTTTGGATTTAATGGCGAATCAACCTATGCCGATTCAAGAGCAGCAGCGTTTACAAGGGCTACCAGAATATCAATTGGCTACTGCGATGGCGGCCACCACTTACACTTCGCTTCCGGATATGTTTAATCACTTTGAGCGTGGGTACGAGCTGTACCTGACTCTGCTTAATGAACCGAGCTTCAATCAACAACCGTTCGCGGCAACGGCTTGGGTTTACCTTTACGCCATTGAAGCAGCGCTGCGTGCAGAGGACATGGAGCAAGCGCAGAAATGGTTGGCGAAAATGGAAAGTTTCGATAGCACTCACTTAGAAACGCAAACTGCCAAAGCGTTACTGGCTAAACATTAAGGAGGCGTCATGATCGTTTTCAGTCA
>NZ_JAWOUS010000461.1:0-683 GCF_033339495.1 Vibrio sp. 2134-1 | reverse complement strand
GCCAGAGTGATCCATGTTTTCATTGTCATACCTTTTATTTGTGTCTGCTTAACGGCGCCAAAACGCAGGGAAGAACAGTACAAGAATAGTCAGAATCTCCAAGCGGCCCATCAACATACCAAAGCTTAGAAGCCATTTAGCAGCATCTGGTAGTGGCGCGAAGTTACCGGTTGGACCGATCACGCTCCCCATGCCAGGACCCACGTTGGCAACGGCGGTGATTGAGCCAGAAATGCTGGTCACGGGATCAAGACCAAGCGCACTTAAACAGCCAGCGATAAAGATGATGGTGATAAAGAACATCAACCCAAACGCCACCACAGAGCGCACGATGTCGTCGTTCACAGGACGTTGGTTGTAACGTTGCACGAAAACGCCGGATGGATGAATCAGTTTCATGATCTGTTTGTTTAACAGCGTCATAGCAATTTGGAAACGGAAGATTTTAATCCCGCCTGCGGTTGAGCCAGAACATGCCCCAGCCATCATTAAGAAGGCAAAGAGCGTGGTTGGCAGAGCGCCCCAAGCGGTGAAATCTTCCAAGCCGAACCCAGTGGTTGTCACCACAGAAACGATGTTGAACATCGACACTCGCAGGGCATCCAAAATGGTGTACCCATCTCGAATCACTAGCCAAGCGGCAACCACCAAGCTTGAGAACAAGAATAAGTATGCAAAGCCTC
>NZ_JAWOUS010000460.1:0-683 GCF_033339495.1 Vibrio sp. 2134-1 | reverse complement strand
GATTCGCCACGGAACTTCTCGATACTCGCCTCTAGTTTCTCGAGAGTCACATCTACTGGACGCGTTTCTACCACTTCACCATCAGAGTCTGAAGTGTTAGTACGTTCGCCAAGTTTCGCGATCACGCGATAGCGTTTGTCTGAATCCAGTAGGAACTGAGAAAACTTGGTTGCTTCACCTAAACAGATCGGCAACATACCCGTCGCTAGAGGGTCCAACGCACCAGTGTGACCCGCTTTCTCAGCAAAGTAGATTCGCTTTACTTTTTGCAGTGCATCATTGGAAGAGATACCTGTTGGTTTATCCAACAAGATAACACCATTAATTGGACGACCTTTACGACGACGAGCCATTATTCTTCGTCCTCACGGCCAGAGTTCTTTTGCTTCTGCTTGTCTGAGTTAACCACTTCGGTTACTAGGTTAGACATACGCATACCTTCTACGAGCGTGTTGTCGTAGTAGAAGCGGATTTCTGGAGTTAGACGCAGACGAATACGCTTACCAAGCATCATGCGAATGTGAACTTCATGCTCACGTAGTGCCGCTAGGCATGATTCTGGTGTTTGCTCACCTACACATAGGAAAGTCACGAACACTTTTGCGTAAGCAAGGTCACGAGAGACTTCCACATCGGAAATGGTAACCATACCCAAACGTGAATCACGAACTTCACGTTGAAGG
>NZ_JAWOUS010000459.1:0-684 GCF_033339495.1 Vibrio sp. 2134-1 | reverse complement strand
TTTAGCGACTGGTCGCATAAAGTCTAAGTGTCTTACAAATTGTGCTTCCACAAACTCAAAATTGAGACACTTTCTCTGCTCGCGTGACAACTGTAATAGTTCATCACGAAACCACTTGAAGTATTCGCGACTCGAAAAAGGCGTCACATTTAGATTTAGAGCATAATTTTTAGAGCTGTCAAAATTCTCTTTAAAGTCTTTTAAGAATTTATGAAGTACAGCTCTATCCATTTGAGCTTCATAGCCCACTTGTCTGATAGCAGAGATAAATCGGGACGCTTTAACAATGCCATTTTCAGGATCCCGAATTCGACATGTTAACTCTTCGTGTAAGGCTTTTTTATGCGTCGCATCACTTATTGAGTGAACCGATTGTGCGTAGAGTATCACATTTTCTGATGTAAGTGCCGTATCAAATAACGTACGCCATCTCACACTTCCGCGCGCTTCTTCATCGTGGTTCCATTTCTTAAAACGGCTCCAGTTATTGTTGTTTTGTAGCTGCGCACTTCTGAGTGCCGTTTCCGCCTCATCAATAATTTGGCTGTGTCGCTCTCCCTCTTTGTACATAGTGATACCAATATGGCACCAGTTGTCGGGGTCGAGCGGATCTGGCGGCGTAAGTTTCTCTAGTTGACGAATACATTGTGAGGCCAAGTTGGCAACATCTTTGGCGCTTTGATG
>NZ_JAWOUS010000458.1:0-684 GCF_033339495.1 Vibrio sp. 2134-1 | reverse complement strand
CCACGAGTTGTTTTCAACGAAATGCACGGTAACACTCCGGTATTCCGTCTAGCTGAAAACTTCAAAATGGCTGACGACCTAATGAGCGTAACTTTCGATATTCGTAAAGGCGTGAAATGGTCTGATGGTCAAGCATTCACTGCTGACGACGTTGTTTACTCTTTCAACCTAGTAAAAGAAAAACCTGAGCTAGACCAGTCAGGCATCAACTCTTGGGTTACTGGTGTTGAGAAAGTTAACGACTACCAAGTTAAATTCCGTCTAAGCGAAGCAAACTCTAACGTTCCTTACGAAATTGCTAAAGTACCAGTTGTACCTAAGCACGTATGGAGCAAAGTGAAAGATCCAGCAACGTTTACTAACGAAAATCCTGTAGGTTCAGGCCCATTCACAGTGATCGATACGTTCACTCCACAATTGTACCTCCAATGTCAAAACCCGAACTACTGGGATGCTGACAACCTAGATGTTGACTGTCTACGTGTACCTCAAATCGCAAACAACGACCAATTCCTAGGTAAGATTGTTAACGGCGAGATGGACTGGACTTCTTCATTCGTTCCTGACATTGACCGTACTTACGCTGCAGCAAGCCCGAACCACCACTACTGGTACCCGCCAGCGGGTACTCAAGCGTTCGTAGTGAACTTCAAAAACCCAGACGCTGCTAAGAACGAAGCACTA
>NZ_JAWOUS010000457.1:0-684 GCF_033339495.1 Vibrio sp. 2134-1 | reverse complement strand
CGTGCGTGTGAAGGCCGAAGATAGTTCTCTCAAAAACATCCGGTTATGAGAGATACCAAATGTCATTTTCAGAAGACGACTGCACCAGTTGATTGGGCGTAATGGCTGTTGTGCAGCCAGCTCCTGACAGTTCAATATCAGAAGTGATCTGCACCAATCTCGACTATGCTCAATACTCGTGTGGGCTCTGTTGCAAAAATCGTGAAGCTTGCGCATGCTTGGCGGAGATTGGACGGACGGAACGATGACGGATTTCAAGTGGCGCCATTTCCAGGGTGATGTGATCCTGTGGGCGGTGCGCTGGTATTGTCGCTATCCGATCAGCTATCGCGACCTTGAGGAAATGCTGGCGGAACGCGGCATTTCGGTCGACCATACGACGATCTATCGCTGGGTCCAGTGCTACGCCCCGGAGATGGAGAAGCGGCTGCGCTGGTTCTGGCGGCGTGGCTTTGATCCGAGCTGGCGCCTGGATGAAACCTACGTCAAGGTGCGGGGCAAGTGGACCTACCTGTACCGGGCAGTCGACAAGCGGGGCGACACGATCGATTTCTACCTGTCGCCGACCCGCAGCGCCAAGGCAGCGAAGCGGTTCCTGGGCAAGGCCCTGCGAGGCCTGAAGCACTGGGAAAAGCCTGCCACGCTCAATACCGACAAAGCGCCGAGCTATGGTGCAGCGATCAC
>NZ_JAWOUS010000456.1:0-684 GCF_033339495.1 Vibrio sp. 2134-1 | reverse complement strand
TGGATTTTTTCTAATACCGCATTCGTTACTTGAATTTGCAATGGTGCACTGGTGATCGCATCTTTGGTGGCGTAAACCATTGCCTGCCCTACCGCAAGACCTTTAACGCGAGCGCCTTCTAGTTGTAGAACATCTTGATTATCAACCCACCAAGCAACCTGTTCGGTCAACTCAACGCGGCTTTCATCGCTATAAACTCCTTGTGCAGACAGCAGGGTCGAGTTGCCTTTTGCCACGCTCGACGCATTCGTTGTCACTTCAATATTTGTTAGGATTGCATCGGTCACCTGCACTTGTATTGGCTCGCTTTGCACACCATCTAACGCAGCCGTCACCAACGCTGTTCCTTTATGTTTGGCTTTCACAACGTTGTCGACAATCTCAACCACATCGTTGTCGACGTGCCAAGTAATACCTCGGGTGAGGTCGACTTGTTCACCATCGCTCAACGTTCCCATGACCACCAAAGGCTTATGTGTGCCCAACGGCATTTCCAGTGCGGTTGACGAAATCTCCATACTCACTAATACCGCAGGCGTGACAGTAATAGAACCATGCGTACTGGTTAAGCCATCAAGCTCGGCATAGATATCCGCGTCACCCTCATCTTGTGCGGTGAAAATGCCATTTATGCCTGGCATGACGACGCTACAATCTGTGGAATCCCACTCTACGAGATGGCTA
>NZ_JAWOUS010000455.1:0-684 GCF_033339495.1 Vibrio sp. 2134-1 | reverse complement strand
CATAAACTTGCCCTCTCGCTATCATTCACACCATTAAACTACCATGACAAGTATGACACTAATATGTCATCCGTCACGCTACGGAGCGATTTTAAGTCAGAGTTTGAGCTGCGCCACTAATTCGCTAGTTATTGATAATTCGCACCATTTTAACGATTGTTCGCAGATAACGTTTTTCCTTTTCAGGCTACGTTATCCGCTTCAAACCATTAAAAGAAGGCCGCACCAATAGCCAATAACACGAACAAAACAGCGGTTACTTTACGGATCAAACCCAATGGCATCTTGTCTGCTGAAAGCTTACCAATCAACACCACTGGCACGTTGGCCAACAGCATACCAATGGTCGTGCCAAGTATGACCCAACTCAGCGCATCCGCGTATTGCGCGCCTAGAATGGAAGTCGCAATCTGAGTTTTATCACCGATTTCAGCAACAAAGAAGGCAATAAAGCTGGCAATGAATGGTCCACGATTCGAGATCTCTTCGTCGTCATCCAGTTTGTCTGGGATCAGAACCCAAGCGGCCATGGCAACAAAACTGACCACCAGCACCCATTTTAAAACATCAGGAGATAGATAGTCGGCCACTACCACACCTAACCATGCAGCCAAAGCGTGGTTGGCAATGGTCGCCAAAAAGATAGCTGCAATAATGGGAATGGGTTTGCGGTAACGACTGGCA
>NZ_JAWOUS010000454.1:0-684 GCF_033339495.1 Vibrio sp. 2134-1 | reverse complement strand
GCGCAGGCGATGAAGTACGGTCAATAACTGCTGAATATCATGGAAGTGCAGACCAGTTGTTGGCTCATCTAGAATGTACAAGGTTTTACCCGTATCACGCTTGGATAGCTCTCTTGCCAATTTCACTCGCTGCGCTTCGCCGCCTGATAATGTGGTTGCCGCTTGACCTAAACGAATGTAAGACAGACCAACGTCCATTAGAGTTTGCAGCTTGCGGGCAATCGCAGGAACAGGATCGAAGAAGGTGCGAGCATCCTCGACGGTCATTTCCAGTACTTCATCGATGGTTTTGCCTTTGTAGCGTACTTCCAGTGTTTCGCGGTTATAGCGCTTCCCTTTACACACATCACATGGCACGTACACGTCTGGTAAGAAGTGCATCTCGACTTTGATAACACCATCCCCCTGACAAGCTTCACAGCGACCACCACGAACGTTAAAACTAAAGCGGCCAGGTTTGTAACCACGTGAACGTGATTCCTGCGTACCAGCAAACAGCTCGCGAATAGGGGTAAAGATTCCCGTGTACGTCGCAGGGTTCGAGCGTGGTGTTCGGCCAATTGGGCTTTGATCGATGTCGATAACCTTATCGAAATGTTCTAGACCTTTAATCGACTTATAAGGCGATGGGTGTGCAGTAGTAGCGCCATTGAGTTGGGTGTGTGCAATTTTGAAGAACGTATC
>NZ_JAWOUS010000453.1:0-685 GCF_033339495.1 Vibrio sp. 2134-1 | reverse complement strand
TGAACTCTATCTCTTTGAAGGAAGGCAAAGAGAAATTTGTTGAGCAAGCTAAACTGATCCGTCGTTATGGCGCAGCGGTGATCGTCATGGCATTCGATGAGGTTGGTCAGGCAGAAACACGCGCGCGCAAGCTAGAAATCTGTACAAATGCTTATCGTATTTTGGTAGACGAAGTTGGCTTCCCGCCAGAAGATATTATTTTTGACCCGAACATTTTTGCCGTCGCAACGGGTATTGATGAGCATAACAACTATGCTGTTGATTTCATTGAAGCTGTAGCGGACATCAAGCGTGATTTGCCACACGCGATGATTTCCGGTGGCGTGTCGAACGTGTCTTTCTCCTTCCGCGGTAATAACTACGTTCGTGAAGCAATCCATGCCGTATTCCTTTATAACTGTTTTAAAAACGGTATGGACATGGGCATCGTGAACGCGGGCCAGCTCGAAATTTATGACAACGTACCAGAAAAATTACGAGAAGCAGTAGAAGACGTTGTGCTTAACCGTCGAGATGACGCTACAGAAAGATTGTTAGATATCGCAGCTGAGTACGCAGATAAAGGTGTTGGCAAAGAAGAAGATGCCTCTGCGCTTGAGTGGCGAACTTGGCCTGTCGCAAAACGTTTAGAGCATGCGTTAGTTAAAGGGATCACAGAGTTCATTGTCGCAGACACTGAAGAAGC
>NZ_JAWOUS010000452.1:0-686 GCF_033339495.1 Vibrio sp. 2134-1 | reverse complement strand
GCTAACGTTGTCCATTGAGAAGATTAGAAAGTCGCAGAAGGCGTCAGTGCGTCACCGTTACGTACCAAAGTGGCGTCTTTGCCAAATGCTACACCACCCATCACGCCGACCATGTCGTGAACTTCACCATCTTTTAATAGTGCGAGAGGATCGTCACCATTAAAGTTCGCCACGTTTTTATCGGTCTGGTCAGCCACCGCTTTAATCGCATCGCTGGCATCGCCATGGGCCAGAACAAACACCTGCTTCGCTTGCAACGTCACTTGGCTCAAATCGATCTTGCTGCCCCAAGTTCCACCACCATTAGATGATTTCGCTAGCTCATAACCTGTTAGCGTGACTGCGGCATCACCGGTATTCGCGATCTCGACCGCTTTATTATACGAGCCACCTTCTACGTACTGGGAAATGATAATTTCTGCATTCGCGTTAGCGCTAAGCGCACTGGCGATGGTTAATGCAAGTATTGAGGGTTTGATTAACGTGTCCATTGTCGTACCTGATATTTATTTAAATGCAAACTAAGCTCCGATCAGAGCCTACCATTTGCGTCTACTATCAGGTTTATTTATGAAATAAATAAGAAAGAGCAGTAAAAGCCGTGAAATAAATCACATGTGAATCTATAAAAATATGCCAAAACAGCGCATTCAAACATATTTTGTAATAAATACAGTTCAGTAGTG
>NZ_JAWOUS010000451.1:412-687 GCF_033339495.1 Vibrio sp. 2134-1 | reverse complement strand
TGGTTGGTCTGCCATTATTGGTGCTTTTCCCTATGTGTAATTTGATTTTCTAGTTTAAGAAGCGCTGCCTCGCAACGAGCTAAACGTTGCTCTGTCGCCAGCAATACTTTCTGAGCTTCAGCTCGCATAAAACTAGGTGCAGTTTCCACTGCGCGTTCCTTTTCTAACACCATTTCTCGCAAGCGTCTTGCCCATTCTTGGTGCTGCGCGAGCTCTTGATAAAGCACGTTAATTGGTTTGCGAAAGTGGCTGCTATGTTTGATTTCATTCTTACG
>NZ_JAWOUS010000451.1:0-402 GCF_033339495.1 Vibrio sp. 2134-1 | reverse complement strand
TGGTGGTAGAAATCTCTCGCTGAATTGCGCCAATTTGCGCTACGAGTCGTTCGGTGAGGTACTCCGCGCGCAAAGCGGTGAGCTTATTTTCGTTTTGCTCTCGGATAATCGCGTCCAGTGTCGATTTCGCTTCTTTTACGCAAGGGGTAAGTAAGCGAGAACGGCAGCTAAATAAACGTTCATCAAACAACGGAACGTGATGCTCTCCTCGTTGGCGATCCAATGTCGCGGCTTGATTCGCCATGTGTTCTAAACTTTGCGAAAGTTGTTCGATGTTCATGATAAACCTACAAACCAAGCGTCATAAGCCAGCTTAATCGCCAATACGCTCACGACCGTGACAAAAACGGGACGAATGAACTTAGAGCCGAATCGAATTGCAGAATGCGCACCAACAAATGC
>NZ_JAWOUS010000450.1:0-687 GCF_033339495.1 Vibrio sp. 2134-1 | reverse complement strand
AAAACGTAATCGATGGCAAAGCCTAAGCAGTTGGGATGTTCTCGACCCTACGGCCACGGCGTTTGAAGATTCCAGTGCCAATGGCGAAGTGCATTATCGTGTTGGCAGCATTCAGCAAAGCGATGGTTCTTTGTTCTGGAGTGGATGGAGCGATAACATCACGGTTGCGGGTTCTGGTGGTGGTAAGGGCGGCGGAAAAGGTGGAGGAAAGCCGAACAAATGATCGCCATGAAAAAGGCCCGAGAAGAGGGCCTTTTTGTGTTTTTAACTTTCTATGTTTTCCATATCGAACAGAGATAAATACGGCTCTGTGGCTAAAGATTTGCCACGAATTGTTTATTAAACTCAGCGTTTACTTTATCGCTTAGCTGTTCGTATTTTTCGCTCAACGCAATTTGCTGCGCTTGTAGATGAGTTGGGTTCTTAGCAAGATCAGAGGCATGAAGTTGGCTCATCTCCTCCATAAAGCCGCTAGTTAGCTGGCTGAAGATCGCGTCTTTACCGATAATAAAGCTCGCAAAATTCTCTTTCACGAATGCTTGTTCATTCGGGTTTAAGTTTTCTAAACCCAGACGTGCTTGGTTAGCAGAGGTCACATCATCAAACGTTGCGTTAGCTGGGTTCGTGCCAGGCTTCAGATAGGCGGCATCATTTTTAAAGTCATTGGCATTTTGAGTAACCGCGTTT
>NZ_JAWOUS010000449.1:0-688 GCF_033339495.1 Vibrio sp. 2134-1 | reverse complement strand
TGCTGAATAAAGCAGAGTATAAAGAAAACTCAGAACTCAATATGAGTGATTATGAGCTAACAGAAAGAAACAAAGCAAAAATTGATGAATGCTTGAAAGAGCGTCAAGAGGCAATGGACGCTCGATCTGGCGAAGAGGGATATAACGCTCAAATTGGTAATATTAACCAACAGTCTGCAAAAATAGGTGAGTTGGCCGCGGATGACTTTGTCCGGAGTAAACGTCCTAATGCTAAGCTGCTTCATCCCAAAGATATTGGAACCTCAATTTCGAAGCCGGGCGATTTTGATATGGTTTACGAGGTGGAAGAGCCGCCACCAGGTGAAATTATAATTGTTGAGGCCAAAGGAGGGAGCAGCCCGCTGCGCAGCCGTAAGATAGGTACCATGGCATATCAGCAAGGGACAACGGAATACACTGCAGAAATCACCAACCTAATGTCTGAAAAAAAAGAAGGAACGACTGAAAAAATAGCAGCAAGAAAAATTCAACATGCAGCTTCATTCGGTATACCTATTCGATATATACATACTCAAGCAAACATCCCTGAAGGTGGGAATGTCTCAGATGTAAAAGTAGAAGTGTCAGAATTTAAAATTGATTCCAAAGGACTAAGTTAAAATGCAAAGTAAAGTTGTAGAACGCAAAGCAAATCCTGAGTTGAGTGAAAGTGGAGTTTCTTCTGAGA
>NZ_JAWOUS010000448.1:0-688 GCF_033339495.1 Vibrio sp. 2134-1 | reverse complement strand
GTAAAATTACCCACCAAGACATTGGTACGCTTATGGCGTTGGTGATCCTTGGCGGCATGTTGGTTCAACCTATGGTGACCACATTAAACAAATACATGAGCCGAACAGTCTTAATGGCGTTTTTCTGTATTTTGGGTATTTTCTCTATCGGTTTGACGTTCATCTCTACGTCTACCGCAGTGTTGGCGGCGTCGCTTTTCCTATTGGGCATGGCCACGTTTGCTCTATACCCAGTGGCAATCAACCTCGGCTGTGAAGGACTTGATGAACGCTTTATTGTCTCTGCAACTCAAGTCATGCTGTTTAGCTACAGCGTAGGCTCAGTAGCAGGCCCAGTAGTCGCAGACAAATTTATGGGCCAAGTACACGGCTTGTTGGGTTACTTGTTTGCGGCTTTGGTAGCGACATGCGTTTACATGTTGCTTGCAGCGAGCAAAACCAAACAGCAAATGGCTGCGGGCCTATAAAGCTAAAACAACCAAATGACCATTGAAAACGAGGGCTATCTGCCCTCGTTTTTTTATGCGTTTTCCATTAACTGCTTTCGATAACGTGTTGGTGAAATGCCGTAGAACTTCTTAAATCGATGCGTAAAGTTGTACGGGTCTCGGTATCCCAATCTATTGGCAATCATCGCAATTGACCACGCCCGGTATTGCAACAAGTCCGCAGCTTTGTGCATTCGCAG
>NZ_JAWOUS010000447.1:0-688 GCF_033339495.1 Vibrio sp. 2134-1 | reverse complement strand
ATCTGGTAGAGCTGGTTTTGCTGTATCTGTCATGTTTGTGACCTAAATTCCGTAAAAAAGTGCGCTATTGTAGTCAGTGCACAGTGAGTGTTCAAGATAACCTTCAACTAATCTGCTCTCGATACAATTTGGGGCTTGCGCCGGCTTTACGTTTGAATACGCGAGAAAAGTAGAGTGGGTCGGTATAACCAACGATACGACCAATGTGATTGACCGAATAGTTGGTTGTGACCAACAATTGTTTCGCTCGGCTAATACGTTGGTCGTCACGCCATTGAGTAATGGTCATGCCAACTTCATCTCGAAATAGATGCCCTAAGCGTGAGGCGGACAGGCAGGTGAAATCAGCGATGTCTTCTAGTGTGAAATTTTGATTCAGGTTCTGCGTCATGTAGTTCATCGCTTCAATAACACGAGGATCTAACGGTTTGCTCACCACATCAGGTTGAATAGTTTTACAGCGAATCAGCAGTTGTTCCAGTAAGTTAATCGCGAGATCATCTCGATAAGGCATGTCTGATTTGGAAATGTACTCAATGTCGATGAATAGGCGTTCAATCTGAGAAATCGTGCTGTTATCTAATCCTTGAGTCAGATACACACCATTTCGTTGTTCATGCCAACACAACCAGTCATTCCAAAAGGCACGAGGACGAAAATAGACCCAGCGGTGAAACCATGATGCGTT
>NZ_JAWOUS010000446.1:0-688 GCF_033339495.1 Vibrio sp. 2134-1 | reverse complement strand
TTGCAATCACGGTTTTGCCTTGCATGAGCTCGTTCAAGCTTTCTTGGATAGCCGCTTCGACTTCTGAGTCCAGAGCTGAAGTTGCTTCATCCAGTACCAACAGCGGCGCGTCTTTCAATAACACACGAGAAATAGCGATACGCTGACGCTGACCACCAGACAACTTCACGCCTCGTTCGCCAACTTGCGCATCGTAGCCGACATTGCCAAATGGGTCTGTCAGTGTTTCGATGAACTCGTGAGCGTGCGCTTGTTTCGTTGCTTTAAGCAGTTCCTCTTCTGAGGCGGTTGGGTTGCCGTACAAGATGTTATCTCTGATTGAACGGTGCAAAAGAGACGTATCCTGTGTCACCATACCAATTTTCGAGCGCAACGAATCTTGCGTGACGTCAGCAATGTTTTGACCGTCAATCTTAATGCTGCCTTCTTCCACATCATGGAAGCGTAACAGCAAGTTCACCAACGTGGATTTGCCTGCGCCAGAGCGCCCAACCAAGCCGACTTTTTCGCCAGGTTTGATGTCGAGATTCAGATGGTTGATGACGCCTTTGTTTTCACCGTAATGAAAGCTGACGTTATCGAACTGGATGCCACCTTGAGATACGACCAAGTCTTTCGCATTCGGTTTGTCTTGGATATCGATAGGTTTGGACAGTGTTTTCATGCCATCCACGACAGTACCCATGTT
>NZ_JAWOUS010000445.1:0-689 GCF_033339495.1 Vibrio sp. 2134-1 | reverse complement strand
CTATTCGAAGAGTCCGTTCGTGGCCTAAAACGCAAAGCTCCGGTTGAATACCGAGGTCTGCGCATTGGTACAGTAATGAGAGTGCCTATGCGTCTTCCAACTCCAGAAGAGCATTTCTCGGCGAAGAGAATTCCGGTGTTAGTCCGTATTGAGCTTGGCCGTGTATACGGTGATGTTGAGTCCCACTCGATGGAAATGTTCAAAGAGAAACTAAAAGACGAGTTTGCAAAAGGGCTTCGCGGCACACTAAAAACCGGGAATTTGTTGACTGGTGCACTGTACATTGATGCGGATTTTTATCCAGACGATACGCCATATGAAGCAAACACGTATGAAGGGCTAGACGTCTTCCCTACAATGCGAGGTGGCTTTGCACAGGTTCAGCGCCAAGTAAATGACTTCTTAAACAAACTTAATAACTTGCCAATGGAAGATACATTAACGTCTCTGAACGCAACGTTGAAAACGTCTGAGCGCACCTTGGCGTCCGCAGAAAAAGTGGCGAATAGCATAGATAAGCTCTTAAGCCAAAAAGACACACAAGAGATCCCTGCAGATATTCGCCAAAGCTTGCAGCAACTGCAAAAAACGCTGGATGGATACGGCCCTAACTCGACAATGTACAGTGAGATGGAATCGACATTGAAAGAGCTAGAGAAGGTGATGACGGAATTCAAACCTGTTTTAAA
>NZ_JAWOUS010000444.1:0-690 GCF_033339495.1 Vibrio sp. 2134-1 | reverse complement strand
AGAAATGCCAAAATATAGATCAGCTACCACCACACATGGTCGTAACATGGCGGGAGCTCGTGCGCTCTGGCGTGCAACCGGTGTAAAAGACGAAGATTTCGGTAAGCCAATCATCGCCGTGGTGAACTCATTCACTCAGTTTGTACCAGGCCACGTACACCTTAAAGATTTGGGCCAACTTGTTGCTCAAGAGATTGAAGCGGCAGGCGGCATCGCAAAAGAATTCAATACCATCGCCGTCGATGATGGCATCGCAATGGGTCACGGCGGCATGCTTTACTCGCTGCCATCACGTGAATTGATTGCCGACTCGGTCGAATACATGGTTAATGCGCACTGTGCAGATGCCATGGTGTGTATCTCTAACTGTGACAAAATCACTCCAGGGATGCTGATGGCGTCAATGCGTCTCAACATTCCAGTTATCTTCGTATCTGGCGGCCCAATGGAAGCGGGCAAAACCAAGCTTTCAGATCAGATCATCAAGCTAGACCTTGTCGATGCCATGATCCAAGGCGCCGATCCTAAAGTGTCAGACGAACAAAGCGAACAGATCGAACGCAGTGCATGCCCAACGTGTGGATCGTGTTCAGGCATGTTCACCGCAAACTCAATGAACTGTCTGACAGAAGCTCTGGGTCTGTCTCAGCCAGGCAACGGCTCGCTGTTGGCAACGCATGCCGATCGTAA
>NZ_JAWOUS010000443.1:0-691 GCF_033339495.1 Vibrio sp. 2134-1 | reverse complement strand
TAGTCTTTAGGCACATCATCCAAAGATTTGAATGTTTTCTTACCCAAAGCCGTTTGACGTTCATTAATACGTTTCAAACGTAATGCTTCTGCTTTATCTGACTCGTCTTTGCGGACTTTCTCGTTTAGAGACAACATGTTGTCGTCTTTTTCTTTACGATACTTCTCAATGTCTTCGTTTATGAAACGGAATTCCATCTCATCAGCGATTCGCTTATTGTGAAGTTCTGTCAAGTTTGCAATCAACTTGTCGTTATCTGGAAATGTCTGATAAGTCGCCTTATCGATACTATCCCAAGGCAGAGCATTGTCTTCAACACTTTCACCGGTTTCACTCGGATCAATTGGTGTTGGGTACGCAATGTCTGGCGCTACACCACGGTTCTGAGTACTGCCGCCATCGATGCGGTAGAACTTTTGAATCGTATATTGAACATAACCGAGCTCTTTATCGAAAAGATCGTAGATATGATTCAATGAACGATGCTGCTGAACCGTACCTTTACCAAACGAGTTTTCGCCAAGAATGACGGCGCGGTTGTAGTCTTGCATTGCAGCTGCGAAAATTTCAGATGCCGATGCACTGTAGCGGTTGATTAATACCGTCAAAGGACCATCGTAACTTACCAGTCCGTCGGTATCAGCATTAACTTTGATGCGGCCATAGCTGTCGCGCACTTGTACGACTGGGC
>NZ_JAWOUS010000442.1:0-692 GCF_033339495.1 Vibrio sp. 2134-1 | reverse complement strand
GCTACCAAAGACGAAGTTATCATCGAGCTCGGAACAGAAATCACGCAAGATGTGGTTGAGAGGCGTTGGCCGATGCAGTTTAGTGTGGGTGAAAAAACGTTTGAGCTTGCAGAGCTGACTGTGCAATCTGACCTTAGCGCCGTCTATCAAGATTTATGGCAACAGTTCTTTTTTCTACTCACGACAGAAGCGATAAAAATTTTGTTGTTGATGGTTGGGGTGTTGTGGGTTGCCTTCCGTTTATTGGTGAATCCTTTGCAGTTGCTTTCCGGTGCGGTGAGTGATTTTAGCGGCGGTAATGCGCCGAGTACGGTCACGCTGCCCAAACGTTGGTGTTTTGATGAAGTCAGCTTGTTGGCGCAAAAATACAATCGAAGCGTGCAAAAAGTGCGAGAGCATCAAGCCGAGTTAGAAGCAGAGCGAGATAAGGCGGAAGTCGCCAATCGCAAGAAAAGTGAGTTTCTCGCGACCATGAGCCACGAGATTCGCACCCCTATGAATGGCATTATTGGTGTGGCGTCGCTGCTTAGTGATACTAAGCTCGATCCGCAGCAAAAAGAATTTGTGGAGATCATCGATAACTCATCGCAATCGCTCATGACCATTATTGATGACATCCTCGATTTCTCCAAAGTCGAAGCGGGGAAGGTGGAACTCGCCAGCGAGACGTATCATTTTCGCCAGTTATTAGA
>NZ_JAWOUS010000441.1:0-692 GCF_033339495.1 Vibrio sp. 2134-1 | reverse complement strand
GCCTGTAAGGTGTAATCGAATGTAATGTTTTTGATTTCACGCTGACCATTTAGCAGTTCGGTAACGCGATAACGCCACACCACATCGTTGAAATCGTAGTCGCCCATTAGCGGCCAGCGATCTTCAAACGCCATCGTCGCGTACGTGTCTGAGCTTGGATAAACCGAAGTCACCGTCACTTCTGGGTTGTTTTCTTGCACCAATGGCTCGTATTTCGAATCCGTCGAACCATCAGTGTTGACGCCATCAATGGCGGTGAATGGGCTCACTTCGACAGTAAACAGCAAGTCATTGAAATCATTGTCGCCATCAGGGCGATAAATATCTTCAAAACCCAGCACTAAGACCTCGTTTTGCGTATCGATAAAAGCCACGTTATGACGACGATTTTCTGAAGTCGACTCTGGGTTTAGATTGGAATAGCTATAAAATGGCGTGCCCCAACTGCCAAGGCTGGCAATCTTGTTGTATGAGCCAGACCAGCCCCAACCATTCGGAATAATGAAGAACGCAAGCGTTTGACCGGCAGTGAGCTGCACATTCAGGTCGATAGTGTCACCTTCTTCCATCTCGCCATCTGGCGCTTTCGATGTATTAGGGAAAATGATCACATGCGCTGCGATTTCATCTTTACTGGTCGGTGGGTTATTTGTATCAAAAACAAAATAACCGAGCGTATTTCGATACCCAGC
>NZ_JAWOUS010000440.1:0-692 GCF_033339495.1 Vibrio sp. 2134-1 | reverse complement strand
ATTTAATACGTGTTGATGGTTATGGATAAATGGCAGGCAATAAAAAGCCGACAGTAAACTGTCGGCTTGATAATGTTGTTACTGGTTAGTCGTGCTGAACCAGCATCAGAGCTTTACGAGAGACTTCATGAGCTGCTTTGGTTAGATTTTGCTTCTCTAGTGTGTCTGCTAGGAAAGCATAGTCAGATACGTCTGAGCGAAGTTTTAGAGCTATTTCAAAGTGCTCCTGAGCTTGTTGCCATTTCTCTTGACGGAAGTAGAAGTGTGCTAGAGCGCTGTGTGCCGCTGCGTTGTCAGATTCTTTCTTTACTACGCCTTCTAGGAAGACTACTACAGGATGGATATCTGGTAGGTTTAAGTCTGGCAGTAGTTGGTAAAGTTCTGGTTCAGGCTGCTTTTTCAGTGCTTCTTTTAGTACGGTAAAGGCTTCGGTATCGGCTTTACGAGCGATAAGCTCACGTGCAAAACAAGCAATAAGATGCGTGTCTTGCTTCACTTTACGAGCCAGACTGTTCCAATGAGAAATTAGCCCTTCGCTACCTTGTTGTTGCGCGACTTCATGCAGTAAACCACATTGTGCTTTCTGAATCAGTTCTGCTTGCTCTTCTTCCGTTACTAGCTTTGCTTTCGCCAGTTGTGGCATTAGGTCAATCAGTGGCTGCCACAATTTAAGCTGCATGTAAGTTGTTTTG
>NZ_JAWOUS010000439.1:0-694 GCF_033339495.1 Vibrio sp. 2134-1 | reverse complement strand
TGGTGATCTACCAACACGGTATCACCTCAGCGAAAGAAAACGCGTATGCATTTGCTTTTAATATGGTGCAGGCTGGCGTAGCTGTTATCGCTATTGATCTTCCACTCCACGGAACACGTAGCCTAGACGAACAACGATCGGCAAATGCGAACGTTCTTGCTTACTTGAACCTTTCTAACCTTGCTGTAGCGCGTGATAACCTTCGTCAAAGCGTGCTGGATGTATTGGGCTTACGTGCTAGTTTAGTAGTATCAGCGCAAGGCGGCCTATTGGCTGGAGGCCCTCTTCAAGGTTTTAACCCAATGACGGGCTCTCAAGTAAAAATGCTGGGTCACTCGCTAGGCGGTATTGTTGGTACGTCTGCGGTTGCTGCTGCAAACAACACACTAGGCAGCCCTACTGCTGATGCACTGTATACATTTAGCGCGGCCTCTATTCAGAACTCTGGTGGTCAAATCGGTAATCTATTGCTGGGTTCTTCAGACTTTGGTCCGCAAATCAAGCACAACCTTGCTTATGCAGCATCAACGGATTACAAGTCTTACGCTGACGCGCAGTGTGCTCAGTTAGATGACAAAGCATGTTACGAGGTCTTTGAAGGTTTAGCGACACCGGAACAGCTTGCAGCTCTGAGTGCTGGTTTCTCACAGTTCATCTACGCAGCGCAAACCACGCTTGATACTGTAGATCCATT
>NZ_JAWOUS010000438.1:0-694 GCF_033339495.1 Vibrio sp. 2134-1 | reverse complement strand
GCGCTCAAGCGTTAATGTCGAATCTTTACCGCTCGACCAGCTGATTACGACACGTTTTGGTTTCGTCATTTTGTTTTCCAGCCATTTTCTGCACACCAATAATGATAAAGACCGCCAATAAGGCGGCCTTTGTTGTATCAAACGCAATTAGAATCGATAGTCAGCGGATACAAAGTACTGACGCCCAGGAGTTGCGTAACCTGAGTACATCTCGTAGTTCTTATCGAAAGCGTTGCTTAGTTTGGCGTTGATGTCCCAACTTGAGTTTACAGCGTAAGAAGCGGTGAAGTTCCATAGGCTGTAGCTCGGTAGTCTTGTACTACCATTAAAGCGCTCACCTTGGTAAAGATACTGCGAACCCAACGTCCATTGGTCAAATGTCGCATAAGCATTCCACTTAGCACCACGCTTGGAGCGGTATGCTAGTTGGGTATCTTCTGCACCAGACTTGTCGACAGGATCTTTGTAATCTAGGTAGAACTCATGAGAGACAATATCAGTATCGAGTTTAACTTCTAGTTCGATACCTTTAATCTCAGCTTCACCAATGTTTTGCATGCCCGCACCTTTCCAGATCAGCATGTTTTCAATTTGGTTGTAATACCCAGTTACAGTCCAATCAACAATCGATGCCACACCAGATAACGATAGTTCCGTGTTTTTTGACTCTTCAGGCTTTAAGTTCGGCATTTCA
>NZ_JAWOUS010000437.1:0-694 GCF_033339495.1 Vibrio sp. 2134-1 | reverse complement strand
ATTCTGAGAAAACTGTCACTAATCTGTTTTATTCCGCAAACAGAAAACCACCGGATAACCGGGGTATAGGAAGTATAAAGGGTATAGGAAGTATAAACCACCTTTTTGCTCCTCATCCGAAGTATCTTACCTGAAATTCCCTCACTCGTTTACCGCTCAAGCCCCAATTTTAACTGCCGGTCCAGCCTAAACCGCTCTAATAAGGTTCGATTTGGCGGTAAAATCTCTAGCCTGATAGCTCGAGAGATACAAACTCCCCCACCGCCCCGTTTAAAAGTTGGCAGTGTTGAGCAGTGTTGGATTTGGGGTCGTCAGTCAAAGAGACGACTCTGTGATGGATCGAACAGGCTGGGAGTCAGTGGCGGCGCTCGTTCTGGTGGCAGCTCACGCTGCTTGGCGGCATTCGCCTTGGCTGTTTTCTGTTTCAGATGCTTGAGAATCTGCTCAATGACCTTCGGATCTTCGATGCTGGCAATCACTTTGACGTGACCGCCGCAGTGTTCGCAGACTTCAATATCAATATTGAAGACTCGCTTGAGGCGTTGCATCCAGGTCATGGCGCGGTGGCGCTCTGCAGGACTCTTGTCACGCCAGTTAGTATCGAGACCTTCCGATTTGTCGGGCTTCTTGCCCCGCTTGGCGGGTGTTACTTGAACTCGGTGTTTGCTGTTCGGTGCAAAGACGCCGTGGAAGC
>NZ_JAWOUS010000436.1:0-694 GCF_033339495.1 Vibrio sp. 2134-1 | reverse complement strand
TACGTAATCGCTCAGCAAAATAGCATGCTTGCTCTTGGTTGGTATGCGGTAATAGCACAGTAAACTCTTCGCCACCAAAGCGAGATGCGACGTCACTGTGACGAATGTTGTCTCGGATGCACTTCGCGACCAGTTGAATCGCAGAGTCACCTACATCATGGCCGTAAGTATCATTGATAGTCTTAAAGTTATCGATATCGAACACAGCCAATGCCACGTTCTTCTTCGTCATTTTATTACGCCAAACGGCCTGCATTCCTCTGCGGTTGAGCAGCCCTGTCATTGGGTCTCTTGCAGCAAGATCTTTAAAGTAGAGACGTTCGGTGTGCATGTTGACATAAAACAGTACTACGGTACTTAATACGTAAATAAAGACCGCGACCATGATGCTGTACTTTTCAAAGAACGTTAAATTCTTAATCTCGCTCCATAAGTTATATTCGTAATAAATACTGTGATTGGCACTCAAGCGCTCTTTTTCAATGGGCTTGATCCGCACGGCATCTTCAGGAATCGTTTGGAAATTGGAAACTAAGTGCAGCTTCCCGACAAGGTTTTCAGAAGTCGTGAGCAGCGCATCGACATCAAAATCAATCGTGAGCACCCCTTGGTGGACGCCTTTTTCGTACATTGGCCCTGTTGAACTGATGATTTGCCCTTCCATGGAATCAAGCATCGGCCCAGGCCCAGCCAA
>NZ_JAWOUS010000435.1:0-694 GCF_033339495.1 Vibrio sp. 2134-1 | reverse complement strand
TCCTAGTGCACGCAACTTCTCGATTGTTTTTCTTTTGCTTTGTGCCTTTGTCGGCGTAATGAACTTACTGACTAGCATGTCAGTCTATGTCGGCTTGTCTGGCGTCTTACACGGTTTGTTTGGTTTTTGGGCTCTCAGAGAAGTGATTGAAAACAGAAGAAGTAGCCTACTCTTAGTCGCCGGACTTATTGCGAAAATCGCATGGGAGCAACTTTATGGCCCTTCAACCAGCACTGCTGCAATGATAGGCGCTCGTGTTGCTGTTGATGCACACCTGTTTGGTGCAATGGGAGGCTTAGGTATGGCATTAGTAGAGAAAGGATTCCATCGCCGTATATTTGGATAAAAAATCCCGAACCACGAAAGAGGGTTTGGTTCGGGAAAGCAGTAACCGGAAACGAAAACTCAGTAAGAATACAATGGTCGAAGCCCGCGTTTATAGAAGAATGCGGTTTTCGTTTTTCTTGATGGTTGCTTCACCAATTCCTTTTACATTGGTTAAATCAGCTGCTGTTTTAAATGGGCCGTGCTCAGTACGGTAGTCAACTATGCTTTGCGCTTTCTTTTCGCCAATACCTTTCAGCATCGTTGCTATCTCTTCTGCAGAAGCAGTATTGATATTGACCGTAATTTCAATTCCTTCATATTTATCAGCCTTGGTATCAGCGGCCAAACTGAGTGGTGCGAACACCAC
>NZ_JAWOUS010000434.1:0-695 GCF_033339495.1 Vibrio sp. 2134-1 | reverse complement strand
TGTAAACAATGATCGCTGGGATTACTTTGAAATACTCGCTCGTTGGAACAGCAGTGTGTATGGCAACATCTCCCCTGCGGAGTTTATTGAAGCGGCTGAGCAATCGGGATTAATCATCGAATTAGGTGAGCGAATCATAGAGTTAGCATGTATTGCGAAGCAAGAGTTAGAGGCTCACCTCGGTTATACCGTGAAGCTATCCATCAACTGCTCTGCACACGAACTGGTCGATTCAAACCGCTACATCAACCACCTAACAACCTTGCTTGAGCGATACGGTCACGATGCTTCGGACTTTGTTATAGAGCTCACTGAAACTGTTTTGCTTTCACAAAGTGGACGCGAGCAGATGGTTTTGAACTCGCTTCGCTATCTTGGTTTTAAAGTCGCACTGGATGACTTCGGCACCGGCTATTCGAGCTTAAATTACATTCACAATTACCCTATCGACAGCATCAAAATTGACGCCACATTTGTGCGTAATATGCTCTCGAACAAAACGTCAGAGCAAGTGGTGTATCTGATAGCCCAGTTAGCTCAACTGTTGGATGTCGACTTAATTGCAGAAGGCGTAGAAGACGACAGGGCGTTAAATAAGCTTATCGACATGGGTTGCCATTATATTCAAGGCTACTTCTATTCTCGCCCACACAACGTCGATGAATTGGTACACATGATTAACGATAGACAAGTCA
>NZ_JAWOUS010000433.1:0-696 GCF_033339495.1 Vibrio sp. 2134-1 | reverse complement strand
TTTACTTTCTTAGCGATACTTTGTCGACAAGGTGGTTAACACCTTTGTGGAGGATCAAATGGGCTCTTTCTCTGGTTGGAAGAATGTTCAATTCCAGATTGAGTCCATTAATATTGCGCCAAATTTCTTTCGCTTTACTTTTCGCTTCATCGACCGACAGCTGCGTATAGTGGCTGAAGTAGGAGCCTGGTTTAGTAAAAGCTCCGCGGCGAAACTTCAAAAATCTCTCGACATACCACTGCTCTATCGTTTCACTTTCCGCATCAACATAAATTGAGAAATCAAGAAAATCAGATACAAATACTCGATGTGGATCATGTGGGTAGTCCATACCGCTTTGTAATACGTTTAAGCCTTCAATAATAAGCACGTCAGGTCGGTCGACTTTTTTTAGCTCATCAGTAATGTCGTATGTGATGTGTGAGTAAACAGGTACTTCAAGATTTGGCTTGCCCGCCTTTACATCAGAAACAAATTCTACCAAACGTTTGATGTCGTAAGATTCGGGAAAACCCTTGCGATGCATGATACCGCGCTCTTCCAAAACCTTTTTGGGATACAGAAAGCCATCCGTTGTAACTAAGGCGACTTTGGGATGATTTTCCCAACGAGAAAGCAGTGCTTTAAGAATACGAGCTGTTGTACTTTTTCCAACAGCCACACTACCCGCAATGCCAATAACAAATGGCGGAGCGT
>NZ_JAWOUS010000432.1:0-697 GCF_033339495.1 Vibrio sp. 2134-1 | reverse complement strand
ATGGAAGCTATCGGTGGGTTAGTTGTTCAATCACGCAGTGCAGATAGGGAACTGCTAGGCACTGAACAACTTGCTTGGTTGATGAATGAATTCAACACGCACGATGCAAAATGGAACGTTCTAGGCCAACAAGTTTTGATGTCGCGAATGGAGCTACCAAGTTCAGTGATGACGGCGATGTTCCAACTGTTTACGTCAACAGAAGAGAAGAAAACAGAAGCTTTGTTGGCCGTGAATACAGCGATCACGGGTTATCTTGCCGATCCAAGTGCAGATCCCATTTCTCTGCCTTACAACCTCGATGCTTGGGATGGTTACTATGTCGAGCGTGAAAAAGTTTACCAACTGGCCAAGGCAAGCAGTGGCAATTTTGTGTGTTTAGCGGGCGATACTCACAACGCGTGGGCAAGTGAGTTAAAAGATGTGTCAAACAATCCGATAGGGGTCGAGTTTGCGACGAGCTCGGTGAGCTCTCCGGGGTTAGAAGAGTATTTGGCGTTGGACCCGGTGGCGATTGCTCAAATGGAATACACCTTGCCGCATTTAGTCTCCGAGCTGCAATGGGCTGACATCAAACAACGTGGCTTTATGCGAGTGACCTTTACTGCTGATGCCGCTCAATCGACGTGGTACTTGGTGTCGACCATCAAAGACAAAAAGTATCAGGTGACGACGAAGTCAGCGTCTACGACAAATG
>NZ_JAWOUS010000431.1:0-697 GCF_033339495.1 Vibrio sp. 2134-1 | reverse complement strand
TGTCCAAAGCTACTGATTCATTGAGCGACCACTCACACAAACCAATGCCATTCAGAGGCAGTTCCGCAGCGCCATGCGTCGACAAGTTATTGATGTCGTACTGGTGACGAATCGACTCTACGTGACCAACGGTCTTCTTACCTGCAATCTTGATGTCGTAATCGCGACCAGGTTGCAACGGCTGCTCAGTCATCCACACCACATCGGCAAGCAAATGGTTGGTGGTTTGCACTTGCGCGTTCTCAAGCACGATCAAATCACCACGGCTGATGTCAATTTCATCATTCAGAGTCAGCGTAACGGCTAGACCAGCTTGCGCTTCTTCAATGTCGCCATCGAAGGTCACAATGCGAGCGACAGTCGACGTTTTACCTGACGGCAATGCTTTGATGGCATCACCGACTTTCACAGAGCCAGACGACACCGTGCCCGCAAAGCCACGGAAATCGAGGTTAGGACGATTCACGTACTGAACAGGGAAACGGAATTCACCCGCACCTTTTTCGTAGTCCACATCCACCGTTTCTAGCAACTCAAGCAACGATGGACCTTCAAACCAGTTCAGGTTCTGTCCTTTATCCACTACGTTGTCGCCTTCCAGCGCTGAAATCGGGATAATTTGAATATCAATATCGCCAGTTAGATTTTCAGAGAACTTCAGGTACTCATCACGAATTTCTTCGAAGCGCGCTTGTGA
>NZ_JAWOUS010000430.1:0-697 GCF_033339495.1 Vibrio sp. 2134-1 | reverse complement strand
AGGGTCAGTATCTGGTTTATCGTCAGTATTAGGGTCTTTAAGTGTTTTACACTCAGGGTCATTGCAAAAAAGATTACCAGTAGTGCTGTCACAAGAAGGGCCTATAACAGTAAAAGTTGCATAGCACCAACCAGACTCACCGCACCAAGAGCTAGAACGATCAATGGCGGCACCACAACCGCCACCAATAGAAGAGCAAAGATAAGAAGAAGGCGACGAGTTTCCCCAGACGCTAGACATCCAACGTACGCTATCGGATTGACCTTCAACATCTGAACAATCACGGCCGTTACATTGAGATTCCCATGACTCAGTTTCGTTACTACAGGAGTAAGCGAATTGATCACCTTTGGATACGCATTGGGTTCGCGCTGCATCTATAGCATCGAGTGTTGATTGACGCTCGCAGTAAGGAATATCACTTTGACACTGATTATCAATTAAAACTTGGCCTTCAGGGCAACTTGAATACTCAAGATAATCATAAATACCTAAACCATATGTATAACTCCCATTAGAAGCTACAGCATCAACCGAAACATCGCCCCACTTTAAATAAGCACGCTTAATAGTAAGAACCCTATCAGGCTGGTTAACATGGTAAGTTGTACACCCAATAAAAAAATCAAGTGTATAGATACCACCAATAACACCACAACTCGTTTTCATGTAAGGAGCAGGTTTAGTAATTTTAATT
>NZ_JAWOUS010000429.1:0-698 GCF_033339495.1 Vibrio sp. 2134-1 | reverse complement strand
TGCTTAGCTTTTTATTACGTTCTGTCTTTTTAGGCTTAGCAACCGCTGCCGTTGTACTGCTCGCAGTTCCATCATTGCGCAATAACGTTATTCCTGTCGCGCTCGACCAACAACCGAAAAATATCGCATCTCTTGAGTTGTCGTTTAACCAAGCCGTAAGAAGAGCGGCGCCAGCGGTTGTGAACATCTACAGCCGAAAATACGTTGAAAACGATCGCAGTAAACTCTCGACACAAGGGCTGGGTTCTGGGGTTATCGTCAGCGAAAAAGGTTATATCATTACCAACTATCACGTGGTAGCTCAAGCAGACCAAGTCGTTGTTGCATTGCAAGATGGTCGAGCTGCTGCCGCTCAACTTGTTGGCACCGACAAACGCACGGACATTGCCGTTTTACGAGTTGAAGGTTCTAACCTACCTGTCATCCCATTGAATTCTGAATACAAACCTCAGGTTGGTGATGTCGTTTTAGCGATTGGTAACCCATACAACTTAGGGCAAACCACGACCTTCGGCATTATTTCCGCGACAGGTCGCTCTTCTATTAGCGATGGTCGTCAAGCCTTCATCCAAACTGATGCTGCAATCAATGAAGGTAACTCGGGCGGCGCATTGGTGAATACTCAAGGTGAAATGGTAGGCATCAACACCGCATCTTTCCAGCAGGCAACCGATCTTGAAACCTACGGTATCTCATTT
>NZ_JAWOUS010000428.1:0-698 GCF_033339495.1 Vibrio sp. 2134-1 | reverse complement strand
AGGCACCGTAACCGATGAGGCGCTGCTTTCTGAACGTCTCGATAACTTAATCGCTGCGATTTACCATCACAACGGCAAGTTTGGTTATGCGACGTTAGACGTTACTTCTGGCCGTTTTCAATTAACGGAGCCAGAAACCGAAGAATCCATGATGGCAGAACTACAACGCACCGCACCGCGTGAATTGTTGTTCCCTGAAGATTTCGAGCCAGTCCACTTGATGTCGAACCGTAACGGTAACCGTCGTCGCCCTGTATGGGAGTTTGAACTAGATACTGCCAAACAACAGTTGAACCAGCAGTTTGGCACCCGTGATCTTGTCGGTTTTGGTGTTGAGCACGCCTCTCTTGGTTTGTGCGCCGCAGGTTGTTTGATCCAATACGTAAAAGACACACAACGCACTGCTCTACCACATATCCGCTCACTAACGTTTGATCGCCAAGATCACTCTGTAATTTTAGATGCAGCTACGCGTCGCAATCTAGAAATCACCCAAAATTTAGCTGGCGGCACGGACAATACACTCGCCGCAGTTCTCGACCATTGCTCAACCCCGATGGGCAGCCGCATGTTAAAGCGTTGGCTGCATCAACCGATGCGTTGTATTGATACGCTAAACAACCGCCTGGATGCGATTGGTGAAATTAAAGATCAAGGCTTATTTACCGATCTTCAGCCAACTTTAAAACAGATTGGAG
>NZ_JAWOUS010000427.1:0-698 GCF_033339495.1 Vibrio sp. 2134-1 | reverse complement strand
CGGGTGGTCAGCAACAGAGAGTTGCTGTCGCACGGGCACTTGCACCTAAGCCTCGCTTTGTCATGGCAGATGAACCGACCGCCAACTTAGACGCAAAGAGTACTTCGGAGTTACTCGACATCATGGAGCAACTGAGCGAACAAGAGGGCACGACATTTATTTTCTCGACTCACGACCCGAGGGTCATCAAACGAGCCCATCGTATTATTGTGTTTGAAGACGGACGCCTCGCGAGAGATTTCGCCAACATCGGTAGCACGGCAGAGAAGTTTCATGCGTAGCGGCTTACACATTCGTTTTTCTCCGCCATGGATGGTGGTGGTTAGTCAGGCGTTAAGCTTTTCCTTGCTTGGCTTTTTCAGCTTTTGTGCTGTTGCCAATATCCCTGGTTTACAACCTCAAAAATCTTGGGATTTTGATGGTTATATTAAGTATATGGCGACATACAGCATGCCAGATGATCAAAGCAATACGCTCGATCATCTGCTGCACAATCGTCTGAATTTTGAATACCGTTTTTCTCCAAACTGGCGTGTTAATGTTGGCTTGCGAAACCGAGCTTTATGGGGCGATGCGTTAGACATTCCTCAATATCCCGAACTTGTCGCGCTAGATAATGGCTACTTTGATTTGAGCAAAAACTGGCGCGAAGACGACGTTATTCTGAATTCTCAATTTGACCGATTGTATGTGAGCTG
>NZ_JAWOUS010000426.1:0-699 GCF_033339495.1 Vibrio sp. 2134-1 | reverse complement strand
AATGATTTCTGCTTGTTGACGCAGATACTCCATCGATGCCGATAGCAAACGCATGCGCTTATCTAGCTTGTCTTGCAATTCCGCTTCTGCACGCTCATTTTGTACGCCTAATTGCTTGAGCCATGCCAAATTCTGCCAGCTCGAATCAAAGCTCACATCCAAGTAATGTTGAAGCTCGCGGTAGTCGTTAATAAGCGCGAGCTTTTCTTCGTCTTTCGCTTTGTTTAACTCTTCAATGACTTCTTTGGTTTTGGTCGTCAGATAATCGGTCGCGTCTTTTGAATACTTTTCCTGCGTTTTGACGAGCTTAATCAGCTTGTCACGAGGGATGGACTCACGCTCAATCGCGGACGCTAATTGATTTCTCAACTCTTCATTTTTTTGGAAAAGTTGTAGCTGAAGCGCATCACGCTCGTCACCGGCCGTTTGCGATAGGCTTTGCGATAAATCGACAATGTCGATGTTCAAGCTATCTATAGAAGCTTCTGCTTCAGAGATAATAGGAGGCTCTGTGCTTTCTGTGGCTTGCACAAAAATAGGGGTCATCATCGCGATGAATAAAGCGAATATCGCTACCCAAGGTGTCTGGCGATTTTTCAGGGGGAAATGAAACGTCATTTTTACCTCGTAGGAAACGAATCCCGATCGGAGCGATCAAGAATCGGAATGTAAAGCCTTGAAATGATATGCCCTAAGTTT
>NZ_JAWOUS010000425.1:0-700 GCF_033339495.1 Vibrio sp. 2134-1 | reverse complement strand
TTTGATTCATGCTCAATACCGAAACCCAGCCAAGTTGAGCCACCAAGCGGCTGCCAACTTGTAGGAGTGAAGTAAAACAGCTCAGGACGATAATTGGTTTCGCGAAACGGACGCGACGCATCCCCCGTGTATACCTGCCAGAACGATTTGAGCGTCATACCAAAAAACAGGCCATCGCCGTCAAACAACAAATCGTCGTAGTTCATTGGTACTTTAAAGCTGATTTGAAACTCTGCCTCTTCCTTACGCAGTTCATCGCCGTATTTGGTGTCGGCATACGCACGTTTGTTTACGCGATCACTATAAGTAAACGGCAGAATGTAGTTAATTCGATGTGCAACCAAGCTAAAAGGCTCGAACGCGGTTTGCTTTTCTGATTCCAAACGTTTATCGATCAAGCTTTCCTGCGGTTCTTCTGATTCTTTCGTTGTTGATTCGACAGACGCAGTGCTCGTGACGGTATCTAACTCACACTGCTTGCGAATGCTCTCGATCGTTTCTTCGCCATTGCTTTTTTTGATTGTTTCTAGCAAACATAAATCGTATGCGCTTGCGGTCTCTCCCATCGCCACCGGAGCTACTAATAAACTCAGTATCGATATCCCTGTCGCTTTTGAAGCCATCTGAAATCCTCAATAATCTTGATGTCAAACCAGACAATTCTAATTTTTATCGGTAAATCACTTGCCATAACGGAGTT
>NZ_JAWOUS010000424.1:0-700 GCF_033339495.1 Vibrio sp. 2134-1 | reverse complement strand
AGCGAAGGGAGCAACAGAGTCATCAACTCAAGACTCTTCAAGCTGGTCAGCGAGTGATGTGTCCCAGTTCATGAAGGGTGTGAGCTATTCGCAAACCGATAGCCAGGCGTTGACAAATCAATTAGCGCAGGGTTTCAGCCGTTCTGGAAGCGAGTCATTCAAGCAAACCTGGGGCGATAGCTTATCCCAGAACCTATCCAAGTCCGCTTCTGAACTGGTGTCTGCATCGGACACCTTCACAACAATGAGTCAGCTCCAAAACCAAATGGGCTCCATGACTAATACCGACTTTAAAACTCTCGGTGGTGCCGTTGTACAAACCCTTGCGGCCATGAACCAAATGAATGCCTATTTCCGAAATGCCGCGCCGCAATCGGTTAAAGACGAGGCGGCTTCACTACAGCAAAGATACCAAGCCTACGGAATGTCTCCTCAAGTGGCCCAGGCAGCAGCGCGAATGACAGCAATGACCAACTCCAAAAATTACGAACAGGGTAAGGAGCTTGGCGGGTATCAAGCCGCACTACAGGCGATCAATACCGCGTCCGGTCGCAACGGAGCATTTAGTGGTGATGCTTACGGAAATAACGGCATTGAAGGCCCGAATGTTCAAGGCCTACCAGGTCAGGTTCAAGGGGCTGTAGGCAGTGGACCTAACATCCCAACCGGATTCCGGGAGAATGTGGCTGGGATGGCTGGA
>NZ_JAWOUS010000423.1:0-700 GCF_033339495.1 Vibrio sp. 2134-1 | reverse complement strand
ATGCCGTTGCGGCACATCAGTTCGATTTCTTTGTCTAGAATGTCTTTGGGTAGGCGATATTCAGGAATGCCGTAGCGTAGCCAACCGCCTGCTTTTGGCATGGACTCAAATACGGTGACGTCATAACCTTCATTCGACAAGTAATAACCTGCCGTTAAGCCACCGGGGCCACTACCAACAACGGCGATCTTGCGATGCTTCGCTGGTTTTTTCTCTGGGACATACGCTTCATGCGCCGCTAGATCTGCATCTGCGGCATGGCGTTTGAGTTGGCGAATGGCAATCGGCTCATCCACCAAAGAACGGCGACACTCACTTTCGCAGAATGCCGGACACACGCGCCCAATCGACAACGGCATTGGCAGTGTGCGTTTAATAACTTCAATCGCTTTTTGATGATCGTTTTGCGAGATATGGTAGAGGTAAGATTGGATGTCTACCCCAGCAGGACACGCCGTTTTGCATGGAGCTTCACAGTCGGCGTAGTGGTCCGTCATGATTCGGTTGAGCGCTTTTCTGCGGTGCTCACTCAGTTGTTCTGATTGTGTGACGACATTGAGACCGCGGTACACTTTGAGATCACAGGCACGCTTAGTTCCGCCACTTTCCACTTCGACAACACACAAATCACACGGAATTTTCTCGGTACTTTTGTTCATTCCGCACAGTGAAGGGATTTCGACCCCACACACTTTGGCTG
>NZ_JAWOUS010000422.1:0-700 GCF_033339495.1 Vibrio sp. 2134-1 | reverse complement strand
TCAGCGTTCAACCCACCGCACAATGGCAATCATTTGATTTTACAAACATATTAATCATTGGCTCAATTGGCGATCCTTTAGAATCGTTAGATAATATCGATCCTGCATTGTTCGATTGGATCAGAGAGTTACACCTAAAAGGCAGCAAAATAGTTGCAATTGACACTGGTATTTTTGTCGTCGCGAAAGCCGGTCTTTTGCAGCAAAACAAAGCTGTAATGCATTCTTACTTCGCCCACCTCTTTGGCGAACTGTTCCCTGAGATAATGCTCATGACTGAGCAGAAAGCACTCATTGACGGAAACGTCTATCTTTCGTCTGGACCTTACTCTCACTCAAGTGTGATGCTGGAAATAGTAGAAGAGTATTTTGGAAAGCACACTCGAAACCTTGGTAACCAGTTTTTAAGTACAATAGAGAGCAGTGGAAACTCTCATTCATACTGTGATGTTTTCCGTTACATGCAACACAGAGATGAGCTGATTCTAAAAATCCAAAAATGGATTCTCACCACGGATCTAGACATCGTATCTATCAGTGATTTAGCGAATGAAGCTTGCTTATCAGAACGGCAGTTAAAACGCCGATTTAAAGAGGCGACATCCATCAGTCCGCTAAAGTTTATTCAGTTAGGGCGCTTATCTTTTGCAAAAGAACTGTTGAGGTCAACAAAGTTGTCAATTGATGAAGTTGCAAGTCA
>NZ_JAWOUS010000421.1:0-701 GCF_033339495.1 Vibrio sp. 2134-1 | reverse complement strand
TGGCGTAAGAATGATGGCACGAGCGCGTTTTTTACGTTGCGTCTCACCTTGGCTTAGCTTTTCTAAGATTGGCAACACAAAGCTGGCGGTTTTACCCGTGCCTGTTTGCGCAGCCGCGATCAAGTTGCTGCCACGCAGCACAATTGGAATCGCTTTTTGTTGGATAGAAGTCGGTTTTTCGTAACCCAGCGCCGTTACGGCATCCGTAATTGGTGCGCTTAAACCAAGCTTAGAAAATGGCATAGAAACGTCTCTAAAGAGGAAATGGGCGCGTAGTTTATCAGAATCCCAGTCAAGTAACAGAATCATTCGTCTGGACGCGAAAACCACATTCAACAAATGAACTCTATCCTTTTAATAAGACATTCTGTTGGCATGACGCGTTGAATTATTCACAACCTCACGTTTCTCGCGAGAGAATCTCGTTATGCTGCTAACGTGTGCATTACTGGAAGGCGCCATGGACATTTTATTGCTTGTTGGATTGATCGCACTAAACGGCATTTTCGCTATGTCTGAGATTGCGTTAGTCGCGGCGAAAAGCGGCCGACTAAAAATGATGGCCGAAGACAACGCACCTGCTGCTCTCGCTTTAGAACTAAAAAACAACCCTACCCAGTTTCTTTCGACTATCCAAATCGGCATTACTGCCATCGGTCTACTCAGTGGCATTTTTGGTGAAGCGACGCTGTCCATTCCTT
>NZ_JAWOUS010000420.1:0-702 GCF_033339495.1 Vibrio sp. 2134-1 | reverse complement strand
AGGTTATCGTTAATGAACAAGGTTTCTGCTGGTTCAACAGAATCCTCTTGCGCAAGGAGTTTTCCAAGAGCGGCTTGTGCAATACTCAAATCACTGGCCGCTTTGCGTGTTTCTACTTTGGCTTTGTCTAATGAGGCTTCAGCTTGTAGGCGTTCAACGCGAGCGATCTGTCCTTGCTCTTCCAGCTTGATGGCAAAATCTCGGTGCTTTTTCAAACCTTGTTCTACAGCTTGGCGCGTAGCGAGCACTTCTTTGGCAAGTACAACTGAGAAGTAGTATTTAGAAAGGTCTTCAAAGCGAGCCTGTTGCTCCATGGCTAACTGACTTTTCGCTTCATCGGTTTTACCCGCCGCGGCAGATTGCGCAGCTGAGATTCGGCCACCAGTAAAGATAGGCCAAATCGCACGGATAGAAGAAGAGAAAATATCGCGCTCAGTAATGGTTGAGGTGGTGTTCGCTAAGGCACCAAAAATGGGTTGAAAAGCAGGTGGCACATTAATGTGTGTTCCTGTGCTATCTAGGATCTGCTTTCCTGAAAGAGTAACGTCGGTGTCCAAGCGTGTGTAGTTAGCACCAATGCTTACTTGAGGCAGATTAAGGTTGCTGGTTGCGCTTTCTTGATATTGATAGTTCTCAACATTTGCACGTTGAGCTTTAAGAGAATAGTTGTTTTCTAGTAACAACTGCCACGCAGTGTCAAAC
>NZ_JAWOUS010000419.1:0-704 GCF_033339495.1 Vibrio sp. 2134-1 | reverse complement strand
CATCGTGTTAATAGGAGCGCTGTAATGACCATTCCTGCGACTCATGCTGAAATCGAGCAAATCTATCTGCAAAGTGAACAAAAGGGTCACAGATCGATTTGCGTGGTGGGCTGTAAATCTGAAGAAGGCGTTACGTCTGTCGCCTCTTCTCTTGCCGAGCGCCTTATCCTAGCAGGTTACAGTACGTTATATGTGGACTTGAACTTATTCAAACCCGCGTATCACACGGTGCACGAGTTTGATGATGACGCAAATGTCGGTCATTTAATTACGCGCGAAGATGCGCACCAAACGCTGGTGGGATTGCCTGCCCCGTCGTTGGTAAGCACCAAACTGGCGTATCGAGATCCAACCGCACTGAGGAAAAACATCGAGACATGGTTATCTCAGTATGATCGCATTGTCATCGACACCTCTCCGTTGCTCAGTGTGAATAAGAGTAACATTCCACCGCAAGTCATCGCGGGAGTTTGTGATGCAACGCTTCTGGTTGCTCATTACGGGTCTACGACGACCACGCAACTTGAGCAAGCCAAAAAGCTGCTTGAAGCAAGCGATGCCAATCTGATTGGCTCGGTGCTAAACATGAAACACACTCCGAGCCTAAAAGACGAGCTAATTCACCAAGTCGAAAAGCTGCGTTTTCTACCGAAAAAATGGAAAGACAAACTGGCCCAGCAGATTAAAAAAAGTGAACTGTTTAT
>NZ_JAWOUS010000418.1:0-704 GCF_033339495.1 Vibrio sp. 2134-1 | reverse complement strand
CACGTTCTTACATTGAATATCGCCATGACCGCGACATCGCGCGTGAAAAGCAAAGTGCACTAACTCGTGAAATCGAAGGCTTGATTGAAGAAAGTAACCTTGATTTGATCAACGAAAACGCGAATAAAGACGGCAAAGTTATCCCAACTCAGCGTGACCTTTTAGCGGGTATCGTGGCGAAGCACTACGCGAAAACGCACATCCTGCCTCGTGATGTGGTTCAAGCACACGAAGTGGGTGACATTCACTACCACGATCTGGATTACGCGCCATTCTTCCCGATGTTTAACTGTATGCTTATCGATTTGAAAGGCATGCTAACGCACGGCTTCAAAATGGGTAATGCAGAAATCGACACGCCTAAATCGATTTCAACTGCGACTGCCGTAACGGCGCAAATTATTGCTCAAGTAGCTAGCCATATTTATGGCGGTACGACAATCAACCGTATCGACGAAGTGCTTGCTCCATACGTTATGACAAGCTATGAGAAGCACCTAGAGATCGCGAAAGAGAGGAACATTGCCGAGCCAGAAGAGTTTGCTAAAGCGCGCACCGAGAAAGAGTGTTACGACGCCTTCCAATCGCTAGAGTACGAAGTAAATACACTGCACACGGCAAACGGTCAAACGCCATTCGTTACGTTTGGTTTTGGTCTTGGTACAAGCTGGGCGTCTCGTCTTATTCAGCAATCGATTTTGAAA
>NZ_JAWOUS010000417.1:0-704 GCF_033339495.1 Vibrio sp. 2134-1 | reverse complement strand
AGTATTGTTGTGAACCAAAGCTAGATGGCTTAGCCGTGAGTCTGCTGTATGAAAACGGTATTTTAGTTCAAGCGGCAACGCGTGGTGATGGTACTACGGGTGAAAACATCACTGAAAACGTGCGCACCATTAATGCCATTCCTCTGAAGCTGAGGGGTGATGACTGGCCAGCTCGTCTTGAGGTCCGCGGTGAAGTGTTTATGCCGAAAGCAGGCTTTGAAAAGTTGAATGAGCTTGCGCGTCAGAAGGGCGAAAAAGTATTTGTGAACCCTCGCAATGCAGCAGCAGGCAGTCTACGTCAATTAGATTCGCGTATTACGGCTTCGCGCCCACTTAGCTTCTACGCATACAGTGTTGGAGTTGTGCAAGGGGCTGATTTGGCAGCCAGTCACTATGAGCGTTTTCTGCAGATAAAATCTTGGGGGCTGCCAATGTGTCCAGAGACCAAGCGAGTCGACAGTTTGGCAGACGTAAAAACTTATTATCAACACATTCTGCAACGTCGTGATGCATTACCTTACGAAATTGACGGAGTCGTGATCAAAATTGACGATATTGCCGTTCAAGAGCGCCTGGGTTTTGTTGCTCGCGCTCCACGTTGGGCGATTGCCTACAAATTCCCGGCTCAAGAATAAATCACAACATTGAATGAAGTTGAGTTCCAAGTTGGCCGAACGGGAGCGATCACTCCGGTTGCTAAGTTA
>NZ_JAWOUS010000416.1:0-704 GCF_033339495.1 Vibrio sp. 2134-1 | reverse complement strand
CCTTGAGCTCAAACAGAAATTTGCTAAAGGTGAAATTCCAATGCCAACATTTTGGGGCGGCTTTAGAGTTAAACCGCAAAGCATTGAGTTTTGGCAAGGCGGTGAGCATCGTCTGCATGACCGTTTTCTATTCTCTCAACACGATGATGAATGGGATATCGACCGTCTCGCGCCATAGGGCATCTTATTTAACGCCTAACAAAACACCGCCATTTAGGCGGTGTTTGTGTTTATAAAGATAAAGCGGCGTGGCGTTAGCGCTCTCCATTCAAAACAACAGAAAGCTGATGTTTAAGCAGCGTTTTGGGTACAACAGAGCCATAGCCTGCCTCCATTGCTTTATCGATCAGCTCGTTCTTACTATTCGCTTCAAACTTGTTTCTTAGACGTGCGACGTGCCCTTCTACCGTTTTGGTGGAGATGCCCATCACTTGAGAAATAAACTGAGGTTTTTTGCCGTAAAGCAGTAAAAATAGCGTTTCTTGCTCGCGGCATGTGAGCTTTTCTGGTTTCGGGTTCAGATTCGAAAAACGGAAAATGGATTGATGGTTTAAGTCTGTACCGATGGCTCGACACACCCAGTAGCCCACTTCAATCACGGCGGTGTCGGTTAACTCTCGGCCATAAAAAATGGTGCCGAGGATGTTGCCTTGTTCATCTCGCCAAGGGGTTTTCGTGAAAATATGTGCGCGCCAACGCCCATC
>NZ_JAWOUS010000415.1:0-704 GCF_033339495.1 Vibrio sp. 2134-1 | reverse complement strand
ATGCCGATTGGAGATCGTCTCAAAACTTGAACTTTTGCGGCGAGAAGAGTATAAATCGGCCCCTAATTCCCTTGGTGAGACCTGAAGTATGAGCACTCCATTTTGGCAAAGTAAATCGTTAGAACACATGAGCGAAGAGGAATGGGAATCTCTTTGTGATGGGTGTGGCAAGTGTTGTTTGCACAAGCTAATGGATGAAGATACCGATGAAATCTACTACACCAATGTGGCGTGTAGCTGGCTGAACAGCAAAACATGTTCATGTAAGGACTACCCAAATCGCTTTACCTCTGGCGAAGAGTGCACCAAGCTGACACGCGAAGACATCGACGATTTCACTTGGTTACCGCACACGTGTGCTTACCGTCTGTTAGCCGAAAATCAGCCATTACCAGAATGGCACCCGTTGATTACGGGCTCGAAATCCGCAATGCACGCGGCGGGCGAAAGTGTCCGCAACAAAGTGGTGTACGAAATTGATGTGGTGGATTGGGAAGATCACATTCTGAATCACCCAAATCGCCCATAGCCAAATTGAAACAAGCCTTTTACCAACAGTGAAAGGCTTGTTTGCTTTTAGGGTCAATAAAAGACCGGATTCTCATAAGTGATGACAAAACGACGGTCATTGTTGAACTCTGACGCTTAATTAACTAAATGCTGCTCGGTTTGCAATTTAGTGATGTAAACTTAGGGCATATCAT
>NZ_JAWOUS010000414.1:0-705 GCF_033339495.1 Vibrio sp. 2134-1 | reverse complement strand
CTCATTGGGATTTTCTCTAAGTTAGACGAAGTCAAAATCGGTTTCATTATCACTATTCCGATTTTCTTTTTTGCCGCGCTTAATTTCTTATTCAACCTATTTAGCTGGCCATGGGTTGGAAAGCCGTTCTTTATCTTGCTGCTAGTGGTCTCTAGCTTAGTAAGCTACGCAGGCTATAACTACGGAACGCTGTTTGACTCTGGGATGATCGCCAACATCGTCGAGACCGACTCGAGTGAAGCAAGCTCTTATCTCAGCACGTATTCGGTCGTTTGGACGACGTTAATGGGTGTGATTCCTGCCCTGATTGTGTTCAAAGTAAAGCTGCAACCACAACGCGGACAATGGCTACGCTTTGTGCTTACAAAACTGGTCGCGATGCTCGCTTCGTTAGCAGTTATTGCCGTGATTGCGGGGTTGTACTATCAAGATTACGCATCTGTGGGTCGCAATAACAGCTACCTGAAAAAAATGATCATCCCAACGCAATATGTCTACAGCGCGACAAGTTACGTAAAAGAAAATTACTTAACTACGCCACAGCCATATCGTGAAATCGGTACTGATGCACAGCAATCTTCGACCGCTTTACAGCAAGCGCAGGACAAACCGACGTTACTCGTTTTTGTAGTAGGTGAAACCGCACGTACTCAAAACTATCAACTGAATGGTTACGAGCGTGAAACTAACCCCTACACTAGCCAA
>NZ_JAWOUS010000413.1:0-705 GCF_033339495.1 Vibrio sp. 2134-1 | reverse complement strand
CTGCAGCAATAGAGATTCCTGTTCTTCTTTCGTCAGGGCAATGGCATCAAAGCTACAAGCTTCGCATTTTTGTTCATTCAGCATGAGCAGGTTCCTTAGGTTCAAAAAGTGGTGGAAGCAATCCAGCATCTATCGCTAGATCCGCTTGTTTCAATAAATTCAGTTGGCTAATTTGGAAAAGCTGGGAGAAATCATCAATCACATAATATTTAGGCTGCATGATATCGATGCGATATGGTGTTCTTAATACCGTTTGTAGGTCAAAGGACTCACGAATTGCACTTTCGCTTTCCAATGCGTAGATGGTTTCTCCTGGGGAAGAGAGTATGCCGCCGCCATAGATTTTGGTTTTCGTGCCTTCTTTCACTAAACCAAATTCAACGGTAAACCAGTAAAGACGAGCCAAGTAAGCTCTCTGTTTTGGTGTTGCCGCTTGTCCGAGCTGACCATAATGTTCCGTAAACGCAGCAAACTCTGGATGCGTGAGCATGGCACAATGGCCGAAAATTTCGTGGAAAAGATCCGGCTCTTGTAAATAATCGAACTCTTCTCGGGTTCTTAGGAAAGTCGCGACTGGAAAACGTTTGTTACCCAACAAATTAAAAAATCGGTCGAAATCGATCAGAGCAGGCACAGGCTCAACCTGCCATCCTGTTGTTTCCATTAAGACTCGATTGATTTCCGGCAACTGAGGCACACGATCCT
>NZ_JAWOUS010000412.1:0-706 GCF_033339495.1 Vibrio sp. 2134-1 | reverse complement strand
GTTCTACCATTTGCTGTGGGTTTTCTAGGTCGGCTTTCGTCAACGACATGTTATAGCGGAAAATGCCGAACATGCTTTCCCAGATGCTATTGATTTGAGAGTAAAAATACAGCGCTACAGCCATAAAAATGACTGCAGTGGTGAATTCTTTCGCTCGTGGAATTTGGCCTTCCTGGCGGGCTTTTTTGACTTTCTGGGGGGAGGCCTTTTCGGTTTTGTCTTGTGACGACTGATCGCTCATGCGCCCCCCAACATAAAGTTGTTTAAGTGTCGGATCGTCTCATGCACCAGCGCGGTATAGCGGCCCGGAACACCGGAAACAGAAATCAAAACACTGAACAGGCCAAGTAGCATGGTCATCGGAAAACCTAGCGCATAAACGTTCAGAGACGGTGCGGCGCGGTTCATCACACCAAAGCTGATGTTCGCCAATAGCATTGACACGATGGCAGGCAGCGCAAGTGCGAGAGAAGCCGCAAACATCCAACCAAACACATTGATCACGCCTTGCAGTGATAGGGCCGTGATGCCTGAGCCAACAGGCCACACCACAAAACTCTGAATAACGATGTCGATCACCAGTAAGTGCCCTTCTAGTGACAAAAAGAGTAAGGTCGAAAAAATCAAAAAGATACGGCCTAGAATCGCCACCGACAGACCATTCACAGGGTCGTTCATCACTGCCATACCCAAACCCATCACCAAA
>NZ_JAWOUS010000411.1:0-706 GCF_033339495.1 Vibrio sp. 2134-1 | reverse complement strand
ACCAACAACTTGCCGCAGTTTTCGACCGGAATATTATGCTGAGAGCAAAACGAGAGCGTTTTTTCTACGCCGCGTTTACAAAAGTCGGCTTTTAAACTGCCCGGCGCATAATACACACCCGCGTGGATAACGCCGCTGTTATGCCCGGTTTGATGCTTAGCAAAACCAGACTCTTTCTCAACCAATAAAATAGAACACTCTGGATGGCGTTGTTGGAGCTGCCAAGCCGTGGACACACCAACGATACCACCACCCACAACAATGTAGTCATAGACTGATTTCATACGACCTCTTATAAAACCGAAAGTTGAGACTGTTGCAATTTGAACTTGCGCCCACTGTAAACAAACACGGCAACGAATACCGCGCAGCACACCACACGAATTAAGATTGGAATGTCGTGCCAAACCAAAAGCGCACCGATAGTAAGCAGAACCAACCTCATCAATATATTCAATGGTCCTTCTAAATAACCTTCAATGGCACCAATGAGAGCGTAAGTACCCACTATCGCAAAGAAGCCGACCGTAATTACTGATGTCACATCCCAACTGACCAACCCGGTATAGGCAATTAACAATGGAACCAAGTACAGCCCCTTCGCAATTTTCCAAGCCATTAAGCCTGTTCGCATTGGTGGCGTTTTCGCAATGGTCGCCGCTGCGAATGCGGTTAAACACACTGGTGGCGTAACGTTACTGTCTTG
>NZ_JAWOUS010000410.1:0-707 GCF_033339495.1 Vibrio sp. 2134-1 | reverse complement strand
GCCACATCTCTTCCCATTTTACTGATTCCATGTTGTCTTCGATGCTATCTGGCGTTTGAGCAAAAAAGTCTAATCCAGTTTGACGTTCAACTTCGTCAATGGTGGTAATAAAGTTGGCTAACTCAGAGCTTGAAACATCACGATGCGGGACAATGAACGCAATGGCTTCATCAAAGCTTGGATCAAGAATGACTTTGTAAAATGCGCTCGGGATCACCACGCCATTACCGATTGTTCCTTCGTTACCTTGGTAAATCGGTCCGGTCACCACATAAAGCTCATTGTACTCATTGGCGAGATCACGAACATGTTCCTCTAGAACGCGCCAACCAACGCGGTTAAACCCCGGCAGTTGAGGCGACATGTTGCTCATCAAAAAGCTTTGCTTCATTGACTCTTGGGTGAAATCCATTGTCGCTGACGGCGCAAGGTGCCCTCTGTCGTATCCTGAGCCTTTGTAGTCCGCTAGGGTAGAGCGTGCGTAATCCGGCATTTCAGTGTCTTCTTGGAAGGCGTTACTGCGTTTGTTGGTGATGTTCACGCTTTCCGCGGTAATGTGGTAAGCAACCCAGTCTGCATTTTTGGTGTTGTAGTTGTACCCAACCGCATAGCCATCTCGGCAAAGGAACTGATCGCTGTTGCTTGAAGGTATGCCTTTATCAAGGTGTTGACCACAAGTTTCAGCAAGAGTAGGGAAGGATAAGAGT
>NZ_JAWOUS010000409.1:0-708 GCF_033339495.1 Vibrio sp. 2134-1 | reverse complement strand
GTACCGTTTGCTCGATTACACGACGACCAGCAAAGCCGATCAACGCTTTAGGCTCACCAATGTTGATGTCGCCCAGCATCGCCAAACTTGCCGATACACCGCCCATGGTTGGGTCAGTAAGAACCGAAATAAATGGCAGGCCTTTTTCTGACAGACGCTCAAGTGCCGCACTGGTTTTCGCCATTTGCATTAGAGACATCAGCGCCTCTTGCATGCGAGCGCCGCCACTTGCAGAGAAACATACAAGCGCGCAGTTGTTCTCGATTGCTGCTTCTACTGCTTTAACAAAGCGAGCACCAACCACAGAGCCCATTGAACCGCCCATGAAAGAGAATTCAAACGCACACGCTACTAGAGGCATGCCTAATAGCTCACCTTGCATAACGATCAGCGCGTCTTTCTCGCCACTGCTCTTTTGTGCTGCGGAGATACGCTCTTTGTATCGCTTAGAATCTTTAAACTTCAGTTTGTCTTGAGGCTCAAGCTCAGTGCCTAGCTCAACACGGTTACCTTCGTCCAAGAATGTTTCCAAACGACGACGCGCTTTCATACGCATGTGATGGTTACACTTAGGACAAACTTCTAGGTTACGCTCAAGTTCAGCATGGTAAAGAACCTGCTCACAAGAGGTACATTTCGTCCACACACCTTCTGGGATAGAAGCTTTACGTGAACTAACTAGGTTACTTTTCTCTAAAATCTTTTCAA
>NZ_JAWOUS010000408.1:0-710 GCF_033339495.1 Vibrio sp. 2134-1 | reverse complement strand
CTATCTGTCTTCGGCAGTGATTACCCAACCAAAGATGGTACTGGTGTTCGTGATTACATTCACGTAATGGATCTATCAGATGGCCACGTTGCTGCGCTAGAAAAAGTCGGCAGTAAAGCTGGTTTGCACATCTACAACCTTGGTACCGGTAATGGTTACAGCGTTCTTGAAATGGTAAAAGCATTTGAAAGCGCATGCGGTAAAAATGTGCCATACCAGCTGGTTGAACGTCGACCTGGTGACATTGCAGAATGTTGGGCAGATCCTTCAAAAGCAATGAATGAACTAGGCTGGAAAGCATCACGTACTCTTGAAGAGATGACAGGGGACACATGGCGCTGGCAATCAAATAACCCACAAGGTTACCCAGACGCTTAATCTTTTAACGCTATAATAACAAAAAGGCGCATTCCAGCGCCTTTTTTGATCTAAATCGGAAAAAATCGTAAATTACTGGTTAAAAGGTAGCAACCAAATAGATAAGTGCTAAACTACCCATGACTCTTAATTTAGGTCGTAAATTTTCTTGTAGCTATTGGGGTAGTTCATGGAGCTTGGTCTGATCATCGCATTCATCGTTGCAGCAGCAGTGATGGTGAAGAAAGAGATGGCAAAACAGTAAGCTTTCATTTTTCATACTTTTCTTAACATTTTTGAAATGAAAGCCAATTAAAAAAGCCAGCATTAAGCTGGCTTTTGTGTTTTCGGAG
>NZ_JAWOUS010000407.1:0-710 GCF_033339495.1 Vibrio sp. 2134-1 | reverse complement strand
GGGCAAGTCATCTCTTGGAATCCTATCGTGCCGTTTGCTTCCTTTTCTTTTACTAAACAACTGGCCGTATTGCTTAGTGGTGTAATGCTATTGGGCATGTTGAGTTGGTGGAGTTACAGTGCTCATCAGTTGGACGACATCCTCACTCATCAAATCAGCCTGCGTGCTCAAGTTCAGTCGCAGCAGCTCTCGCAATTGTCCAGCCTTATTACCGCTGTTGGGGCTGGTAGCGCAAGCAAAACGTCAGAAATAATCAATGCGGTTCAGGCAGTGAGTGATGCGGACTTTATCACTGTGAGTGATCGCGCAGGAATTCGGCTGGCACATCCTGTCGCTGAACGCGTTGGTCTGCCTGTATCGGGAGGTGACATTGAAAGAGCGCTGGAAAACGGCGAGTCCTACCTTTCTTATGGCGTGGGATCTTTAGGGCCATCGGTTCGTTACATATCTCCCATTTTTTCCAATGAAGGCGATGTGATTGGCATGATCAAAGTTGGCTATTTGATTGATACTTTGGATCTCTGGACAAGCGAACGGTTGTTGCCTTTGATATCGTTCGGAATCATTGCCGTCGGTATTTGTATTTGGTTGTCTTGGAAGTTTTCTCGCTATGTTCGAACTCAAATGCAAGAGTTAGAACCTTGGCAGCTTAAACAGGCATTAAAAACGCATCAAGGCGTGCTGCAAGCGACGTATGAAGGATTGGTCGC
>NZ_JAWOUS010000406.1:0-711 GCF_033339495.1 Vibrio sp. 2134-1 | reverse complement strand
CAATCAGCCCTTGCTCTTTTGCGACAGAGTAGAGCACGTGACGGCTTTTCAGCAAAGTACTCAACGCACTCAAACGGTCTTTAAGCATGGTTGATACGGCAATATCTTGCAAAAACGGGTTCATCTTCGCCGTTTCTTGAATCAACATGCTGGTGTGTGCGACGTACGTTGTTGGAACGAGCTTGCTTACGCCAAAACCAAGGATAGGTAGCACAAGCATCGGAACGACAATCATATAGCGACGTCGCCACGCGCCATGCAGTAATACGCTGATGTTTTCTCGTAAATCGCTCATAGTGCCCTCACTAATTTCTCAACTTGGTCTGCTCTTGCTTCCCAGCTTTGTTGTTGGACATAAGATGTAGAGCCGTTTGGTGGTGGCAGCAGGTGACTTAGGCTGGCACACACGTCTTCGACGTCGGAGACGATGTGTAACATGTGTTTGTAAGGCATCAGAGCCGGAAATGGCGTGCTAATAACGGGCGTACCCGTTGCTAAATACTCCAAAAGTTTGAGCGGGTTACACGCTTTGATTTGTGCGTTGTCGACAAACGGTAGCCAACTTGCGTCCCAGTGTTGGGAATAGCTTGGCAATAAATGATGCGCGCGAGGCCCCAAGTAATGAACGTTATCTCTCTGTGGTAATGGATTGTGGGCAAACTCATTCGGCCCAATAAAAACCAAATCCCAATCCGGTGCGTTTTGGGCGAC
>NZ_JAWOUS010000405.1:0-713 GCF_033339495.1 Vibrio sp. 2134-1 | reverse complement strand
AACCAAGACTTGTCCCTGCAATGGATATCAGTATTTAAAAAGAAAAATGCCCAAGGAGCTGCGTTCCTTGGGCATTGACTTTCTTGAGTCTTAACTCGTGGGTCTTAACGTTATATTAAGTTCAGCAGTTATAGGTAACGACTTTTTAAGTGGGCTTGGAAGTGTTGAGCATTAAGCGTTTCACCTGTCGCTTGTTTTACGAGCTCATCGGTCGTTAACAAGCTGCCTTTGCTCCAGATATTGTCTGATAACCAAGTAAAGATGGGTGAAAGGTCACCACTTTGAATTACGCTATCAACGTCGATAGTCTTCTTCATCGCTGCCATAAATTGTGCCGCGTACATGGCTCCTAGTGTGTACGATGGGAAATAACCAAAAGAGCCGTCAGTCCAATGGATGTCTTGCATACAACCATTTTTGAAGTTGCCCTCTGTAGATAGACCCAGATACGCTTTCATTTTCTCGTTCCACAATTCAGGGACGTCAGTGTGTTTAATCACACCGTTCATGAGATCTCGTTCAATTTCGTAGCGAAGGATAACGTGCGCAGGGTAGGTCAGTTCATCTGCATCAACTCGGATGAAGCCTTTTTCTACTCGCGTGTATATCTTCGCTAGATTGTCCTTCGCGAACTCGTTGCCAGAGAAATGATTTGAAGCCAAGCGAGCAAGATGATCGATAAAGGCGTTGTTGCGGCCAATTTGCATCTCGAA
>NZ_JAWOUS010000404.1:0-714 GCF_033339495.1 Vibrio sp. 2134-1 | reverse complement strand
ATCGCGATCTACTGTACTGCCGGCGTTTCAGGCGCACACATCAACCCAGCCGTGACCATTGCATTAGCGATGTTTCATGGTTTCGATAAAGCGAAAGTGGTTCCGTACATCATCGCTCAGATGTTAGGTGCATTTTTCTCTGCCGCTTTGGTTTACAGCTTGTACAGCAACCTTTTCACCGATTACGAAATCGCACACAACTTTGTACGTAGCAGCCAAGACGCCCTTGCAACGGCTGGTATTTTCTCAACTTACCCACACGCTTCTCTTTCTTTCTTTGGCGCATTTGCTGTGGAATTCGTCATTACAGCTGTATTAATGTTTGCCATTTTGGCTCTGGGTGATGAAAACAACGGTGCCGCTCGTGGCGCGATGAACCCATTATTGATTGGTATTCTGATTGCGGTTATTGGTGGTTCTCTTGGTCCACTAACTGGCTTTGCGATGAACCCAGCTCGTGACTTTGGCCCTAAACTGTTCGCGTACTTTGCAGGTTGGGATTACGCACTGACCGGCGCTAAAGACATCCCTTACTTTATCGTTCCCCTTCTTGCTCCTATTGCGGGTGCTTGCTTTGGTGGTTGGTTATATCCAAAAGCGATCGCGGCATACCTCCCTCGCCAAGGTCACGGTTGTACCATTCCAAACCAATGTGATACTGAAGAAGAAACAGAACAAGCTCGAGCTTAACAGCTTGCCAATTACTAAAATATA
>NZ_JAWOUS010000403.1:0-715 GCF_033339495.1 Vibrio sp. 2134-1 | reverse complement strand
AGTAAGCGTTCACTTTCTCTTGATGTTCAAACAATGTTTGACTCGGCCTTAGAAGAGAAATCTCGCTCTGAAAGGCGACACCGCCGACAAAGTGGTGCCTGGGGCAAAGTTTGTAGTTTTTTCAATACGGATGACTGGGGTTGGGAATCCTATGAGGTTAGTGTTGAGTATTACCAAATTGATCTTACCAAGATCCACCAAAAGACCCGTGCGCAAGTGACTTCGTTTATGAAGGCGATAGACCACACTATCAAGAAGTCGATACAAGAACCTGTTGATCATGAGGTTAATGCCTTCTTTGATGATTTCGGAACAATCTTGGATTCAGTTGTTTCCAACATTCAGGTGTCGATTCAGAATCAGTCGTTAAGCACACAAGAGAAGGCGCGGTTGATTGAGCAATTGCGTGATTACTTGGAACGTAATGAAATAATTTCTGATCAAGTTCATGAGCTTGATTTAGAGGTAAATGATGGACCAACATATGCGAGAAAATGATAATTCGTGGTTTGATAAAATAGATTGCATCAAGGATAAAGCTATCGTTGATCTGGTGAACGGTTTGGACGTAAGTCGTGACCACCAGAAGAACTTTGATTCACAGAGCATTTCATCACGACTGTTAAACGGCCTTACAGGTAAAAATCATGCACCTCAGGGCGAGATCAACAAATCCTTAACTGAAGGATTGGAATCAACCTTGTCCTGGCTCACA
>NZ_JAWOUS010000402.1:0-715 GCF_033339495.1 Vibrio sp. 2134-1 | reverse complement strand
GGCGTGTGATGGCTCAACTCCCACCCCACAACCTCTTCTCATCCAGTTCGAAAAGGAGTTTCACGTGAAACACTACGATTTTCACCCTCTTGTTGGCGTTGGTTTACGGACTCCTCATTTAGACTTTTTTCAGCAACAACGCCCAGAACTGTCTTGGTTAGAAATTCACAGCGAGAACTACTTTCAACCCAATGCAGCCGAACGAAAATATTTACACACTTTGCGAGAGCAATACCAGATCAGCTGCCACGGAATTGGCTTATCGTTAGGCTCTATTGAACGCGTTAGCCAAGTACACCTCGCTCAACTGAAAGCGTTGATAGATGCCATTGACCCAATGTTTGTCTCTGACCATTTGAGCTGGAGTGAAAATGGTGGGCATTATTTTAACGACTTGCTTCCCCTACCATACACCGAAGAAGCACTGAACGTTTTTACTCGCAATGTGCTTGAAGTTCAGGATTATCTGCAACGCGAAATCTTAATAGAGAACCCATCGAGCTATGTGAAGTTTCAACACTCGACGATCAGCGAGTGGGAGTTTCTCGCTGAAGTTCAGCAGCGCACAAGTTGCCGGTTACTGCTCGATCTGAATAACGTACACGTATCAGCCTTCAATCACGGCTTTGATTGCAATACCTATCTGTCCGCCATTCCGGCAAACAAAGTGGATGAAATTCATTTGGCGGGTTTTACCATCAAGCAACTCGATAAA
>NZ_JAWOUS010000401.1:0-717 GCF_033339495.1 Vibrio sp. 2134-1 | reverse complement strand
AACCAGTGGCAAAAAGCTACAAGCACGTTTTGTCTGACCGCCGCTTCCAAGGCTTTTTAATCTGCCTAGTTGCGACGTTTGCTGGCGTAGGTGTGTTCGAAGCAGCAGCTGGGGTATTGCTAGGAGGTGTATTGGCATTACCAGCCACTACCGTAAGTTTGCTGTTCATCTTGCCGATCCCGGGCTACTTAGTGGGAGCAGGTTTGTCTAGCTATATCGCGCAGCGTCGCTCTGAGCGTCGTGCGTTAAATGTTGGCTTGGTGTCGATCTTTATCGGTTCAGCCGTCGTATTAATCCCAGGCTTGTTTGGCGTAACAACTGCACTGACGTTAATTGGTGGCGCAACTATTTATTTCCTAGGTGCGGGCATTCTGTTCCCTGCGGCAACAACAGGCGCAATTGCTCCGTTCCCTTACCACGCGGGGACAGCTGGTGCGACTCTGGGTGGCATGCAGAACTTGGGCGCCGGTATTGCAACCTTGCTTGCATCGCTATTCCCAGCGCATAACCAAATGCCGCTTGGTGTTTTGATGATGGCAATGTCAATTGTCGCGATGCTTGGCCTATTGTGGGTACACAGAGCGCACGATCACTCAAACGAAATGCCACAAGTCATTTAACCGCCATTTCAATCTGACCAAAACATTGAAAAGGGACACACGAAATAGTGTGTCCCTTTTTTCATATCACACTACCTCTATTTATTGATGAGAATGA
>NZ_JAWOUS010000400.1:0-717 GCF_033339495.1 Vibrio sp. 2134-1 | reverse complement strand
CAAATCTCATATATAAAACAAGTTGCTTATTTATTCATTAGAGATTGAAGCGGTTTCTCAATTGGGATTTTAAAGAGAGGAGTAAAAAGGAAAAAGATGAATAAAGATGTGCTCGGGAGGAAAAATCTCCCGAGCCGGAGTACTTAAGAGGCGTCCGTTACCGTTTGGCCACTGCGTTTAAATACAAATCTCCAGATGAACAGGACTACTGCGATATAAGCTAAGCCGACACCAAGTGCTTGCCACTCCATACCGTTATACATCGCGATAGGCATCAGAGAGATGATAAAGATATCGGTAATTGAACCAGGCACATAAGCAATGGCGTAGTCATCCAGAACTTTGCTACGCATTTTAGGGTCAACAATGCGCAATAGCGCGATGCCCATTGCAACTGTGCCTGTTAGCCAGCCCCAGGAGAATATGCCTTTTTCAAACCAATCATCGCCCATAATTCGAGGCGCAACCCAGAAGATCAGCCACAACGTAAATGCGATGCCACCAATGGCGAGTACGATCATTGGCGCAAGGTACTGAGCAAGAACAGTAATTTTGATTGCTGAAATACCAAATATGATCAGGTAGTCGGTGCTGATACCAGCCGCGTGCTTAAATGCTCCATCACAAAGGTATCGCGACGCTTTGGTTTGTTTCGCGACAATTCGCACGAGCATTCCGCCCAAAAAGCCCGTTACAAATGTCGGAATTTGTACTTTG
>NZ_JAWOUS010000399.1:0-717 GCF_033339495.1 Vibrio sp. 2134-1 | reverse complement strand
ACAAGCGCGCGCTAAAACGATGAAGATCGAAGTAAAAGGCAAAGTGGCTCCGGGTATCACGGCTAAAGATATCGTGCTAGCCATCATCGGTGAAACCACAGCTGCTGGCGGTACAGGTTACGTAGTTGAATTCTGCGGTGAAGCGATTACTGACCTTTCTATGGAAGGCCGCATGACAGTATGTAACATGGCCATTGAATTGGGCGCAAAAGCAGGCCTAATTGCACCAGATGAAACCACGTTTGAATACATCAAAGGTCGTAAGTTCTCACCGCAAGGCGCAGATTTTGATGCTGCAGTAGAGTACTGGAAGACGTTAAAAACTGACGCAGATGCCGAATTTGATGCCGTAGTAACGCTAAATGCTGCTGACATCAAACCACAAGTAACTTGGGGCACAAACCCAGGTCAGGTCATTGCCGTTGACCAACCGATTCCAGCACCAGAAAGCTTCACTGATCCAATCGAAAAAGCGTCTGCTGAAAAAGCATTGGCTTACATGGGCCTAGAAGCAGGCAAATCACTGTCTGACTACCAAGTAGATAAAGTGTTTGTAGGCTCTTGTACGAACTCTCGCATCGAAGACATGCGCGCTGCCGCCGTCGTGGCGAAAGGCCGTAAGGTCGCATCGCACGTTCAAGCATTGATTGTCCCGGGCTCAGAACAGGTGAAAGCACAAGCAGAAGCCGAAGGCTTGGATGTCATCTTTAAAGAAGC
>NZ_JAWOUS010000398.1:0-717 GCF_033339495.1 Vibrio sp. 2134-1 | reverse complement strand
GTGTACGGAGAAAATTGAAGCTCTGAGCTGGAAGCCAAGGGTTGATCTGAAATCTGGTCTAGAGAAAACCATCGAGTTTATTAGGTAAGTTAAATTGAAAAAACTAACATTTGAGCAGCTCAGAAGCGTACAGATGTCTATTTTAGATAGAGTGCATCTGTTTTGTGAGCGTCACGATTTGGAGTACTCGCTGGCGGGTGGAACGCTGTTAGGGGCGATACGTCACAAAGGTTACATTCCTTGGGATGATGACATCGATATTATGATGCCAAGGGAAGATTACGAATACCTGTTGCAAAATTTTGCCAAAGAGTATCCTGATTTCACGTTTTTCAATTTGGACACCAAGCACAATCCTTATCCGTTTTTGTTCAGCAAGCTATCTCTGAATGATTCTGTTATTTCGAACGGGCGAATTAAAGGCGTCGGGATCAATATTGATATATTTCCTATTGATAGCCTTGGTAAAGAGGAGGGGGCCGCAAAGTTACGCTTTTCATTAATGTAAGCGATCAACTTTTTCGCTCGTATTCAACGTTCGAGACATGATAGGGCAAACCCAATAGTAAATATCGCATTCCGGTTGTTTCAAAAGTGTTTAAAGCTTTTGCCTAAAAAATGGTTTCTATCAGCAATCAAAGGGTTGTGTTCAACATGCTCAGTTAATGATGATGGTTATGCCGTGAGCATTGGCAGCAGTTACCTTGCTAAAGAGTT
>NZ_JAWOUS010000397.1:0-717 GCF_033339495.1 Vibrio sp. 2134-1 | reverse complement strand
GAACCACAATCCAAGCAAAGATGCGCCAAACTAGCAAAATTTGGATTTGTGCAAGATGAATAGCAGAAGGCACAATGCGTCCACCAATCTTGGTGCGTTCTGCTCTGACGCCTTGGTATAGAGCAGGGCCTCCTAACGAAAGCTGGAACTTATTGCCGATAGTACACAGCAACCAAGCTGGTCCTGGCAATGGCCAAGATTTCGCTTGTTGTTTGAGTTCATTAAGCACTGCGGACATATTGTGACCAGCAAGCAACAGTAGGGCAAATAATCTCAATGGAATGAATTCTAAAACGGCAACGATTTGAATGGCTGGTTTCCCAAATGGCGCATACTGACGACGGCTAGGAGACCAAGCTCGTGCTAGCTCCATGGTTAAACGGTACATGAGCGCCCCAATCCCACCTGCGATGGCATACCAAAACAGTACACACACTACATTGCGACCAAAGCCCATAATGATGGTTTCAGCTCCGGCTTTACCTATACCGACAAGCGATAACGTTTCGGTATCACGATTCACAAAAGGCTTGAGTAGCTCGCGACAGCGCGTTTTATCCTCACGCGACAAGGCGAGGGCAAGTTGTTTGGTGAGGGTTTCGCAACTTCGCCAATCTAACGCTAATAGTAACAAGGCAAGTTCGTACAGAGGCTCTTGCCAAACTAAGGGCTTTAGAGCGATTAAGAGCACCAAACACGGCAATGTCATCAAAATAA
>NZ_JAWOUS010000396.1:0-718 GCF_033339495.1 Vibrio sp. 2134-1 | reverse complement strand
AGTAGGGAAGTAAGCCAAATTTTGTTTGTAAAAAAGGCCCCGACAGAGCGGAGCCTTTGTGTATGCTTTGATTTTAGAAAATCAGATGCGCAACACCAGCAATCACAGGAAGTGTAATCAGCGTACGCAGAATGAAGATAACAAACAGTTCTACGATGTTGACAGGAATCTTGCTACCTAGTAGTAGTGCGCCAACTTCTGACATGTAAATCAACTGAGTAACAGACATTGCTGCGATAACAAAACGAGTCATTTCGTTGTCGATAGATGCCGCCAGAATCGCAGGGATAAACATATCTGCAAAGCCAACCACGATAGTTTGCGATGCTTGTACCGCTTCAGGAATTTGTAGCAACTCTAAGTAAGGAATGAATGGCTGACCAAGGATCTCAAACACTGACGTGTATTCAGCAATCACTAGTGCAACGGTACCCAAACCCATAACCACAGGCAGTACGCCAAACACCATATCGATAGCGTTGTGTACGCCTTCTTTGAATACAGACTGAACAGATTTTACTTCTGCAGCACGTTTTAGAGCTAAGTCCATGCCCCATGAGAATGTCGTGTGACCTTCTGGCACTGCATCTACATCTTCTGCTGGCTTGCTACCGTCAATGTAGCGGTCTTTTTTCAGGCTTAGAGGCGGCAAACGAGGAATGATAACCGCAGCCACGATACCTGCTAAACAGATAGCTCCGTAGAAAGGTAGGAACAG
>NZ_JAWOUS010000395.1:0-718 GCF_033339495.1 Vibrio sp. 2134-1 | reverse complement strand
GTGGTTACCCCTTTCAGAGGTAGGCATTGGTTAAAGCGTTTTACTTCTGCCACGTCAGCAGTATCTAAATAGAGTTCGATCATGGGTTCTACCTTATACAAAATCTTCGTTTTGATGATGGGATCACTATAGATCTGACAATCCGCTGAGATCTTGATTTTGATCAATTGTAATTTCAATTGAAACTATAATAATTTCACAAAATGAAAGTTAAGTGCCAATATTTCATTGTCAAATGAAGCTTTCAGAAAAAGAAAAGCGTGAAAAGTAGAAGAGCAAACCAAGAGGCGGACAGCAATGTATTTCAATATTCAGAGGTTCTCGACCCACGATGGTGATGGTATTCGCACCATTCTGTTTCTGAAGGGATGCAGTTTGTCCTGTCCTTGGTGCCAAAACCCAGAAAGCCGCAGTGAAAAGCACTCTCTGCTGTTTGATGAGCGCAGTTGTATAGCGGACTGCCAGCTTTGTGTGTCGGCTTATAAACAAACCGTAAACGGCGACATGGCGAGCGATGGTATCCGACGTATTGACGATCAAATCATCATCAATCGAAAAGCCATGAGCGAGGCGCAGATCATAGCGCTGCGAAACGTATGTCCAACACAAGCGCTCAGCATATGTGGAGAAGCGGCGAAATCGGACGACCTGTTTGAAGTGTTGATGAAAGACAAGCCTTTTTACGATCAAAGCCAAGGTGGCGTGACGTTTTCTGGTG
>NZ_JAWOUS010000394.1:0-720 GCF_033339495.1 Vibrio sp. 2134-1 | reverse complement strand
GAGTTAGGCATTGATAAAGAAGTGCTCGCTGCTGATCCGCGTCCTTTTTTCCTTGTCGTCACTCGTCAAGACACTGGACAGGCAGAATACCTCACTCCGGACGTCGATATGTTAGCGGAGACCATGAAGGCCAGCAGCGCCCTGCCCGTACTCTATCGTAATGGCGTACTTCTTAATGGCACTCGATATGTGGATGGCGGCGTTGCAGATGCCCTGCCAATTGCCGAAGCCATCAAAAGAGGAGCGACAAAAATCATGGTCCTACGCAGCCAGATCGCCAGTTACCGGAAACCAAGATCAAAGTTCAGTGCCATCACAAAACGTATGCTGAAGGAAACGCCAGCTCTGATTGAGCCTATGCTGACACGTGACGTTCGTTACAACCAAACATTGGAACTGATAAACAACCCGCCACCAGGCGTTGAGATAATCCAAGTGTGCCCACCAGAAACGTTTAAGTTAAAACGCTTAAGCCGCTCACCAGAACCTTTGCGAGAAGCATATGAACTGGGAATTGAGGCTGGCAAACAAGCCATAGAGCGTTGGAATTCAGTGTAAAGAAAAAAGCCACCTCGATTAAACGCAAGTTAATCTAGGTGGCTAATGCAAACTCGATGGCAGTGGATTATCGATTTGCTTCGCTACGAGCCCAATAAGTAGGCTCAAATACATTCAGCGTAATACTAAGACATCGGTCAAAATTGGCTGTTCGCTGTCGTT
>NZ_JAWOUS010000393.1:0-720 GCF_033339495.1 Vibrio sp. 2134-1 | reverse complement strand
TAATCATAGGCTTCTCTGTATCGAATGGGATGCCATTTTTGTTACATGTGATCCCAGCACGCTCCAGAGCTTCTTCTGCTTTGTTACCTTTCAAGCCTTTAGGGCGAAGGTCAACCAGCATTAAGTGCGTGTCTGTACCACCGGTTACGATGTCGCAACCGCGAGTTTGCAATACTTCCGCTAGGACTTTTGCGTTATTGATCACCGAATCAATATAAGTTTTAAATTCAGGGCCAAGTGCTTCACCAAATGCGACCGCTTTAGCGGCGATAACGTGCATTAATGGGCCGCCTTGTAGGCCTGGGAATACCGCCGAATTGATCTTCTTAATGATGTCTTCGTGGTTAGTCAGAATCATGCCCCCGCGTGGGCCACGCAGTGTTTTGTGTGTTGTTGTAGTCACAACGTGTGCGTGTGGCAATGGGCTAGGGTGTGCACCTGTTGCGATAAGGCCTGCGATGTGCGCCATATCGACCATTAGGATTGCGTTCACTTCGTCGGCGATTTCACGGAACTTTGCGAAATCGATAGTACGTGGAATCGCGCTACCGCCTGCGATGATCATCTTTGGTTTGTGTTCTAGCGCCAGAGCGCGAACATCGTCGTAGTTGATTTCTAGTGTTTCACGATCAACGCCGTATTGAACTGCATTAAACCATTTGCCAGAGAGTGCAGGGCGTGCACCGTGTGTTAGGTGGCCTCCTGCGTCCAAAGACATGC
>NZ_JAWOUS010000392.1:0-721 GCF_033339495.1 Vibrio sp. 2134-1 | reverse complement strand
CTTGTGCACGTGTCACTCCATTTTTGTTCTGGTTTGTTTTCTCTCATACCCATCACGCACAAATGGTTGTGCAAAAACATCACTGAAGGCTTGGACTAACAACGATTTGTGAGGATTGGGATCACATCCAATATCGAAAGCTACGGCATCGTTATTCTTTGACGTCGTTTTTAATAAAAAGCGATGGGAGAGCAAGAATAACAACACGTTTTAGCTTCTTTGGACATTACGAGTTGTTCAAAAAACTAAGGCGACCATTTAGGCCGCCTTAGTAAATTGATTTTATAAAAAACCTTTAAAACCAGCTTGCTACCAGTCGCTTAAACCAATCCATAATACGTTTAAAAATCCCACCTTCTTCCACTGGTTCGAGTGCAACTAGCTCGGTCTCCTTCACGACTTTTCCATCCACTTTGTATAGCAAAGTACCAACTACCTGATCTTGAGCAATTGGCGCAAGTAAATCACCGTTGTATTCCACTTCCGCTTTAAGTTTGTTTACGTCACCTTTAGGCAGAGTGAGATAAACATCGCGGTTCACACCAACTTTTAACTCATCCTTTTGCCCCATCCAAACGCGAGCGTTTGCGATATCAGTTCCTGCGGCCGTTGGCATCAAGGTATCGTAGAATCGAAAACCATAACTAAGAAGTTGCTTACTTTCTGATTCACGCACACTTTGGCTCTTCGCCCCCATAACAACTGCGATAAGGCGCATGTC
>NZ_JAWOUS010000391.1:0-721 GCF_033339495.1 Vibrio sp. 2134-1 | reverse complement strand
GAAGTGATTGATGCCATCACCAAAACCACTCAAGAGTTGGCGCACAACAAAAACCAACTTGAGCTAGAGAAAGAGCAGATCGAAACCCTGCTCAAGCAGCAATCAGAAAAGCGTACCGCACTGGCCAGTACGCAGTCGAATCGTAAGCAAACGCTGAACAAAATTCAGAGCAGCATTAAAAACGACAAACGTTACCTTGCTGAGCTACAACGCAATGAAACCCGTCTAAAAGCCGAGATTGCAAAAGCCGCCAAACGAAATGCAGTACCAATGGACGGGCTCGGCAAACAGCGCGGCAAACTACCATGGCCACTCAAAGGCAGTGTGTTACATAACTTCGGTACGCGTCAAACCGGACAAGTAAACTGGAAAGGTATGGTGCTTTCCGCTAACTATGGTCAACAAGTTAAAGCAGTTTACCCTGGCACAGTCGTATTTGCAGAGTATTTAAGAGGTTACGGTTTAGTGGTGCTGCTTGATCACGGTAAAGGTGACATGACGCTTTACGGCTACAATCAAGCGTTAACCAAAAAAGAAGGCGATAAAGTCACCGCAGGCGAAGTGATAGCACTCGCTGGTGATACAGGCGGGCAGGACCGACCATCACTGTATTTCGAAATCCGCCGTAATAGTGAAGCACAGAACCCGAAATCTTGGTTAAAGCGCTGATTATCTGACTTATTTACTTGTAGTAAAAACAAAGGAGCCACTCGGCTCCTTT
>NZ_JAWOUS010000390.1:0-722 GCF_033339495.1 Vibrio sp. 2134-1 | reverse complement strand
GAGCAAGGCATGGAAGGCTTAGAGCAATTTGAAGAGATCTTCAATGCTGTACCTGTGATGCTATGTGGTCTTACTCAACGCGGTGTTGCGTTAGCTGAAGAGCAATAAAATAACGTAATCGTTGATCATTGAAATTGAACATCTGATATGAAAAAGCTCTCTGAATGGAGAGCTTTTTTGATCACGTCAAAATCACATGTGGAATGTAGCGCGCCATATCTTGTGTCACTAGGCTACTGTCTTCACGAATCGAAATACCCGCCGCTCTATCATTGACGAGCCAACTACCAATTAACGTATGGTTCTGCCCAAACTTAGGCAACGGATGATATTTCTGAACGATATTGAACTTCGATTCATAAGGCCCCGGCGTTTTCACCAAGCGCTTTCCATCTTTGACGATCTCAATATTCGCCCCCTCCCGTGAGAATAACGGTTTGATGACATAATCGTTCAAACAACTCGCTTTTGGGTCATTAGCAAAATAGGCAGGCAAAAGATTGAGATGATTTGGAAAGCGTTCCCACAACAATGGCAAAAGTGCTTTATTGGACAAAATCGATTTCCACATGGGTTCTAGCCAGTTGACATTTGCAGTCGCTAAGTATTTCGCGTATTCCTCTTCAAACATGAATTCCCAAGGATAAAGTTTGAACATCCAACGAATGGCTCGTTCGTCCACATCCACAAATTTTCCGTCTTCCGTTACACCAATATCTTCG
>NZ_JAWOUS010000389.1:0-723 GCF_033339495.1 Vibrio sp. 2134-1 | reverse complement strand
CTGTACCACTTTTTTCCCTTTGCTGTTGCGATATTCCAATAAATAATGGCCTCCGGAATCGATCTCACTGACTTTGTCGATGATGTCTCCGAGCTGCTCTGCAGATTCCGATACCGATTTTATCGTTAATTGATACACATGCGTTTCTGGGTAAATTAGGGCCTCTACGCCAGAGCCCGAAAAGTAACGCTCTGCACAGCCAGTGAGTAGAATGATACCTAACAATGTCATTAATGTTCGTCTCATTGGATGAATCCTCCCTGAGAAAGCAATTTGATGGTGGGGTCATTGCCTTTATTGCCAACGTCATTAGTATCCACGTTAAACCAACGGTGCAGAGTTGAGGTTTTTCTGATGTATGGAAGTTGAATCTCTTTATTCTTTATTGGCTTAACAAGATTGACTGTGGCAACAATGATCAACTCTGTATGGCGTCGGTCTGTGGATGCTTTCCGAAATGCCGCTCCCAAGATAGGCACATCACCCAGTAGAGGGGTTTTCTGTAACTCTTCAAGATCGGCACTGCTCATTAAGCCCCCCAAGACAAAGCTGTCGCCATCACCTAGCTCAATGGTGGTCATGGCTCGTCGAGTAGCAAACTGCGGTACTTCTATACCTGCAGCACGAATGTATCTTTCCACTTCACTAACTTCCGGGATCAAGCGCATACGGATTTTGTCTTCATGCAGCACCTTGGCAGTGAGATCAAGCTTAATACCAAAC
>NZ_JAWOUS010000388.1:0-724 GCF_033339495.1 Vibrio sp. 2134-1 | reverse complement strand
CTCAAATTCTGGTGTGAACACGTACTGGAATTTCGGTTTGAAGCCGTAGATCAGACGCGGCAAGTTCTCTTCTGGTAATAGGTTTTCGTTTGAACAACCTGTGTAGTGGTAAACACCCGCCCATTTACCGTAATACTGGTAGTCGTTGGTGTAAATTTGGCTAAGAGAGGTGGTCCACTTAACGCCCATACCGCGTTCCATGGAAGCTTTTGGCTTGGCTGCGGTGACGTAATCCTTACTTGAGTAGCGAGACGTATAAGCCACACCGAGATCGGTCGTCAACGAGCCAGAAAAACTTGGTGCCGAGCCCGGTGTTGCAGTCGCGGTTAAGCCAATAGACGGTGCAACCGTGGTTGTCGATACCGAAACATCATTGGCTTCGTTTTGCGGTGAGTAATCCTCACTAAATACAGGCGTGCCACCAGCTTGATAGATGCTGTAATCGAACGCAACTGGGTAGTTTTGAGTAAAACGGTCAACAATCGCTGCATCAAAAGTGTGTTTTACACCCGGCTTACCTGGTACATAACCATTCCCTAGAGTGATCACGCGAGCCGCTTTTTTATCGTTCTTTGAGTTATGGAATAACTCAACCAGTAACTTCATCTGCACACGGCTACCACGAAACTCGTACGGGAAAAGCTCAGGCTCGCTTTGCATCACGACCTCATAACTTTTCTTCACGTAACCTTCTAGCGCGATGTTATCAATCAAGACACTTTCT
>NZ_JAWOUS010000387.1:0-724 GCF_033339495.1 Vibrio sp. 2134-1 | reverse complement strand
TCCAAATAAGATTATAATCTTATTTTTTAACGACAGTGGTTTCATACATCAGTCCATGTGAAAAGGCTCTTGAAATGGAAATATAGACATATTTTCCGCCCCCTCCGGCTGAATACGACCCAATTCAAGAGCAAATGGCAAAGGATTTCGATGTGATAGGCCAGAATGGAGCTAAACAGGCCTATCTAAGTAGTAAAATGGCAATTTCTATTTATTACCACCAAGCCTCAATTTGTACACCGTAGTTGATGGTGTCGTTGCTCTTATTGTTGTCAAATGAGTCGCCCTCATTGTCTTTCAAATAAGTCGCAAAGAATCGGATTTCTGGACGAGCGAAGAAAGACTCTCCCGTTGAGATGGCGTGTGCGATAGTGAATTTTGTGCCACTAAACTTGTCTTCGGAGCCTGAATCCCAAGTTTTTTCGTGGTCAAAGTAGCCGACCTCTAACATAGTCTTATTGTATGGCGACCAGTTGTAAGTTGGACGAGCTACAAATGAGAACAACTCTTCCTTATCTAACCAGTCCCCATGATCTTTCACGTTACCGTAAGTTAGACCATGGTTGATCACGACATTCTCGCCTAAGTTCAAATCGCCAGTACTGATAAAGCGGAACCCTTTTGCATCGCTGACTTCACCACTCCAGATGTCATACCAGCCCCCCCCTTGTGAGATAGCGTTCTGTGCAAGTCCTTTGTCCATATATTGGAGCACAAACTTGTT
>NZ_JAWOUS010000386.1:0-725 GCF_033339495.1 Vibrio sp. 2134-1 | reverse complement strand
CCATTGGTTCTTCAAAAATTGATTCACTGATAAACGATGGGTCATGAATGGTCGTTGGGCTAATAATCAAATCGATCTGTTTAAGTCGTAGATCATTCAATAACGAAGGTAAATCCGTATCGGCGCAAATGCTGATCGTGTTGGTTGGTGTGATGCGGTGGATCAGCGCTTCATTACAGCTCAGGCGGAAAGTGCTTTGATCGGAAATGGCATCATTAATCATCGCAAACGCCTGATGAAATTTAGGTAGCAACTGATGCGCTACAGAAGTGAGTTTGATTTGTCGCCCATCCTTCACAAATAACGATTTGTTGGTTTCTTTTTCCAAACGCTTCATGGATGCGCTAATCGCTGGCTGAGTTAGCCCTAGGTGCTCTGCGGCGCGAGAGTAAGATTGATATTCAGCAACAATTAAAAAGGTTTGGATTAGATTAAAATCCATACGATACCTAAATAAAAATAATCACTAGATTCAGTGGGTGGCTCTTTGATTTTTGGGCTTGATGTTCGCCCTAGACACCCACCTTGAAATAAGCCTCCTTAACGTACTTACGAGCTAAGGAGGCGACAGAGCAGTGGTTCGTTAAAACGAATTATTTAACTACTTTGATTTCAGGCATTTGATACTCACCACTTTGGATTGCATCGTCTGCGCCGTAGAAACGCATGATGGCGTAGAACGGTTTTTCAGGTACTGGCAAGAAGTTTGGATCGTCTGCACGACC
>NZ_JAWOUS010000385.1:0-725 GCF_033339495.1 Vibrio sp. 2134-1 | reverse complement strand
TAGCCATATTTTGCTAGCCACTTTAAAGCGGTATGACCATGTTTTTCTTCTTGGGTTTTATTGGGGATCCATAACCCAAGCCAGTAATTGGTTAAGCCACCAAGCGTATTACCTATTGTGGCAACCAAAAGAATAGAAGAAACCGCATATTGATTGAGTGAGAGAGTTGCTATCAGCCCAGCTTCAGAGCCACCAGGCAGTAAGGTGGCGCTCAGAAAGCCCGTTAAAAAAAGCACCCACAATGCTGAATCAGAAAACCAAAGGGCTAAATGTTCAAAAGCTGAATTGAATGCGTCTAGCATGTCATATCAAGTAATACCTTGCCTCTCGTTCGCCCCGATTCCACTTGTTGGTGTGCGGCGATAACTTCAGCCATTGGGTAAATGTGTTGCACTTCTGTTTTAAGTAATCCCACACCTACCATGTACAACAACGTGTCTAACTGTGAAGGATCTGGCTCAACCAACATACCGCTTGCCTCGAAGCCTAACAGCTTGGCCTTGTCACAAATTAATTCAGCGCTAATCGTTGGTACCGTGATCACGCGGGCATTGTCTTTTAGGCACTTGAGGGCATCTAGAGCCGCATCGCCACCAACCAAATCAATTAAAACATCAACGCCTTCAACACGTTCTGACACTGGTGCAAATTGATAGTTCACTGCATGAGCGCCAAGTGTGGCGAGGTAGTCTAAATTTCGTTCACTGCAGGTGGTAAACACTTCG
>NZ_JAWOUS010000384.1:0-726 GCF_033339495.1 Vibrio sp. 2134-1 | reverse complement strand
CACTTGTTTGAGCATGGTAAACACGGTTTTGGTATTCGCGATGCGCAAGGTTTGCCTGTCGCGGCGTGGCCGCAATTGCTCTCTGCATGGCTACAAAATCTGACCGAGAAAGCACGCAGATAGATCAAGTTCACGAAATAAATGAACCATTGTTTTATTTTTATTGTTAACTGGTTTTGTAATTGCAATAATGGCGGCATCAAATACTGAGGAGACTTCCCATGAACCCAATCAGTCGTGTCGCCATCATCGGCGAATGTATGGTGGAGCTTAAAAAACATGACGGCGTGCTACAGCAAGGTTTTGGCGGTGATACGCTCAATACCGCGGTGTACCTTTCTCGTCTAACCAAACAACACGGGGTCGAAACTTCGTATGTGACGGGATTAGGGCATGATCCGTTTAGTCGTGAAATGCTAACGGCATGGCGTGAAGAGGGGATCAATACGGACATGGTCTACCTTTCTGAAGATAAATTGCCAGGCATCTACGCGATTGAAACCGCCGAAGATGGCGAGCGTAGCTTCTTTTACTGGCGTAATGATGCGGCAGCAAAATACTGGTTGCGTGAACGAGCATTGTTGTCGTTGGTGAAAGATCTTTGTCAGCATCAAATGATCTACCTGAGTGGTATTAGCTTGGCGATCATCTCGGACGATTGTCGTCAGATGTTGATTGAGCTGCTAACAATGTGCCGTAAAGAAGGTGTGAAAATCGCATTCGATA
>NZ_JAWOUS010000383.1:0-726 GCF_033339495.1 Vibrio sp. 2134-1 | reverse complement strand
GAGAATTTTGTTGAACTGTTGCAGGCTTGGCATCAACGCGTAGTTAAAAACGGCGTAATAAGAAAAGACTTGGCTAGCGAGAAGCAAGGAGATGAACAGTAGAATAGATTGTGTCAGTGAACTTCGGATTCGCATGGAAATTTCCTGATGATCCTAATTGCGAAAACCTCGACCACCAAATAAGAAGGAAATTTGATGGCCGAAGTTTTAAAAACCGATTGCCGGTTAAGCGAGTAAGAATTACGACTCTTTGCCGTCTGGGACAAATACGTAACCTAAACCCCATACGGTCTGGATGTAGCGAGGTTTGCTCGGATCGTCTTCCAACATGCGGCGTAGACGAGAAATTTGTACGTCGATAGAACGCTCCATTGCCGAGTATTCACGACCACGCGCCATGTTCATCAGCTTATCACGCGACATTGGCTCACGCGCGTTGGTTACCAGTGATTTCAACACCGCAAATTCACCCGATGTTAATGGCATCGCCTCATCACCACGGAACATTTCACGCGTGCCGAGATTCAAACGAAACTCGCCAAACTCGACCACTTTTTCTTCCGTACTTGGCGCGCCCGGTAGCTCAACCGTTTGGCGACGTAAAACCGCTTTAATACGAGCGAGTAGTTCACGCGGGTTGAACGGTTTAGGTAGGTAATCGTCCGCACCAACTTCCAAACCAACAATACGGTCAACCGCGTCACCTTTTGCTGTCAGCATCAGAAT
>NZ_JAWOUS010000382.1:0-726 GCF_033339495.1 Vibrio sp. 2134-1 | reverse complement strand
CAGCACACAAAACGAGTTCGTTGGACGCCACAACGGACCAAAACTTTCTGACCAACAAAAAATGTTGGAAGCGATCAACGCAGTTAGCCTAGACGCACTGATCAGCGAAACCGTACCAGCAAACATCCGCCTTGAGCAGCCAATGACGTTGGCAGAAGCGAAAAGCGAAGCAGACATGCTGGCAGCAATGCGTAAGTTCGCCGATCAGAACCAAGTTAAACGTACATTCATTGGTCAGGGTTACTACAACACCTTCACGCCGAACGTGATTCTACGCAACGTGATGGAAAACCCGGGCTGGTACACTGCTTACACCCCTTACCAACCAGAAATCTCACAAGGTCGTTTAGAAGCACTTCTAAACTACCAACAAATGGTGATGGATCTTACTGGTATGGAAATCGCGAACGCGTCATTGCTCGATGAAGCAACGGCAGCAGCAGAAGCGATGACACTTTGTAAGCGTGCGGGTAAAAGCAAGAGCAACGTATTCTTCGTTGCTGACGACGTTCACCCACAAACCATCGAAGTGGTAAAAACTCGTGCGAAATTCATCGGCTTTGAAGTCTTGGTTGGTTCTTTAGAATCACTACCAGAGCAAGACGTGTTCGGCGCACTAGTTCAATACCCAAGTACAACAGGTGAAGTTCGTGACCTAACGGACATCATCGCTAAAGCGCAAGCAAACAAAACACTAGTGACTGTAGCAACGGACCTTCTTGCTTC
>NZ_JAWOUS010000381.1:0-727 GCF_033339495.1 Vibrio sp. 2134-1 | reverse complement strand
TGCCATCGACAAGGCTATTGATTAGAAAAGAAAAAGCCGCATCAGAAATGACACGGCTTTATTATTTGTAAACTTTGGTTGATAAACCACTACATCGTAACAGTGAGTGACAACCCATCTTGTTTTGTCACGGCATAACGCACACGCATCACATCTCGAGCTTTATTGGTATCAACCAAGCGGCTAATTTTACCCTTCTTGATCCACACGCTTAACATTGCATCCGCACCGTCTTCACTCATTCCAAACTGCTTAGCCAGCTCAGACTGTGAGACCGTCCCTTTGTCTGCAATATATTGATAAAGCTCATTTAAAATCATGCGACTTGCGCCTCTAACGCACCATGTTGTTTTTTACCAATACGTTTGAATACGTGATAAGTTCCGATGAAGATTGCAACAATAATTGCCATCCAGACACCACTAGTAATTGGGCTTTCAGAGAAATGCGTCAACTGATTGTAGAACGTTGCACATAGGTAAGCTAAACCCATCGTCCATACCGCAATAAAACGTGCGAAGTTATGGCCAAATTCACGTACGTACGCCCCCATCGCAGCAACACATGGTGTGTACAACAAGATGAAGATCAAGTAAGCAAACGCGGCATGACCAGAAACAAACTGAGACTTAATGTTGCCGAAGATAGACGCATCCACTTCTTGTTCTTCTGCGACCGCATTTGAATCTGTTAGGTCACCCACTTCAATGCCTAATGGATCAGAGTA
>NZ_JAWOUS010000380.1:0-727 GCF_033339495.1 Vibrio sp. 2134-1 | reverse complement strand
ATTCCCACCATAATCTTTTTCGGTGACAACTTGCTGATAACCAAAGCCACTCATGATCTCGCGAACCGCCTCGCCTTGGTCGTAACCGTGTTCGAAGGCAAGCCAACCGCCCTCTTCAAGATACTGACGAGCCAAATCGGAGATATGGCGAATATCCGCTAAGCCATTTTCATCAGCGACCAGCGCGGATTTTGGCTCAAAACGAACGTCACCTTGGGATAAATGCGGATCTTTCTCGTCAATATACGGCGGATTGGAAACAATTAAAGCAAACTTTGTTCCCTCTGCAATAGGCTCGAACCAGCTACCTTGGTCAAACGTCACATTTTTGATGTTTAGCTGCGCGGCATTGTACTCAGCAAGCTCTTTGGCCTCTTGTTTGAGGTCAACTCCCATTACCTGACGATTCGGTAGCTCAGACGCTAGTGCCAACGCAATTGCTCCTGTCCCCGTGCCTAGATCTAGAATCGATCCGGTCTGCCCATAGGTTTTATCCAAAGCAACTTCCACCAAACGCTCGGTGTCTGGTCTTGGGATCAAGGTAGTAGGAGAAACTTTGAGAGGTAGAGACCAAAACTCGCGCTCACCAATAATGTAAGCAACGGGTTCGCCTGCTAAGCGCCTTGCGAGTAAAGCATCAAACTGAGCTTGTTGTTCTGGTTCTAATGCTTTTTCTGGCCACGTTAGCAAATAGGTTCGCGGTTTGCCAAGAACATGGCAAAGAAGG
>NZ_JAWOUS010000379.1:0-728 GCF_033339495.1 Vibrio sp. 2134-1 | reverse complement strand
TACTAATCAAAAAATATAAAGTAAGCACTAAAATCAAAAGAAATAACGAAAAATATTGTTAAATATATGTTGTTGCTTAAGGGGCAATTATGCAGGTAATGTTCAGTTATTCAATGTAATTACAGCAATTGTGATTATTTATGCCGTTATTATTCATTTGTATTTTTGAGTTTTGTAATTAGTTTGTTTTATTAGAAATTCTAATTTGAATGGGTAAAATTTGTCATTTCTTAAACAATAAGAAACTGACTAATATACAACCAACTAAACAGACTACTGCTTTTAAAGAGAGGCAATCATGGCACAAGCAATGCAAATGACAAATGTAGCTTTACCAACCTCTATGGATAAGAAAACCTACGCGGTTAACTTCAAAGGATTGATTGCTCACTTACTCGACATTCTTTTTGTAGATAACTCTGCTCCTCGCAGCTACTACGCAGAAGACTTGTCAGCTCACATTCAAAAAGATATCGGTATGTACCGTTAATCTGAACACTGTGAAAAAAAATGCCAGCTTAGCCGCTGGCATTTTTGTATTTGCTGTTTCAAAGGGACCTGATTCAAACGCATGGGTTAGGGGGCCTTCCGAAGCACAAACAAAAACGGGGTTCCAACTGGAACCCCGTTTTATACAAAAGTAACTAAAATTACTTCTTACGGCAGTACTCTGCGATCACGTACATTGACTGACCACCGTTTGCCTTACCTGAAATCAGTTTAGGGTC
>NZ_JAWOUS010000378.1:0-729 GCF_033339495.1 Vibrio sp. 2134-1 | reverse complement strand
GCCGAAGATGAGCCCTTGTTCCTTGAACAGTATTTAGAAGACGACGCCCAAAAGCTGGTTTCTAACGTATTTAACTGCGACGTAAAACGTTCGAACTTAGTGGAATTCGGTCACTTGGCATCTTTCGCTAAGGGCATGTCATCTCTTCACTTCTACCTCATCGCAGAAATGCTGGTCAACCTCGGTTTTGAATGGTGCATCTTCACCGCGACAGATCCACTTCACGCCATGATGGCGCGCCTAGGATTGGAGCCTCATATCATCGCGCAGGCCGATCAAAACAAAGTCCCCGATGCCGAGTCCACTTGGGGGTCGTACTACGAACATCAACCGCGTGTGTTAGCTGGCAATTTGCAAAAAGGACTAGAGCGTCTTCGATTAGTCCAAGAAAGAAAACGCAAACAAGCCTAGATAGAAAAGTAAACGTCGTTAAAACCGCAAACACAGAACAACTTGGTTAAACACAACGCCAGAATATAGGTGATGTATGAATATTCTCCTCGATGCCATTACAAAATGGGCAAAAACGACACCAGATCGAGTAGCACTTGTCGGCTACGAAGCGAATCAAACGGTTGAACTGACTTACTCTGAATTGTTAAACAAGATCGAACTCGTTGCCGCCGAGCTTATTGCACAGAACATCAAAGCACTCGCGCTACGCGCAGAAAACAGCATCGATTGGGCCATTGTTGATTTGGCGGCGATGGCGGCAGACATAGTCGTCGT
>NZ_JAWOUS010000377.1:0-729 GCF_033339495.1 Vibrio sp. 2134-1 | reverse complement strand
ATTCGTGCTGAATCGGGCTTTCTGCCTCTCAACAGTTACGAAAACCGAGTGTATCAATTTACCGATGAAGAGCGCCGTCGCTACGTCGTGAAGTTCTATCGTCCGGAACGTTGGAGCAACGAGCAGATTCAAGAAGAGCACGATTTCACGCTTGAGCTGATTGATAATGAAATCCCCGTCGCCCCGCCCGTACGCATCAATGGCAACACCCTGCACCACTATCAAGGCTATGGGTTCGCTCTCTTCGAAAGCGTGGGCGGTCGTCAGTTTGAAGTCGATAACTTAGAGCAACTTGAAGGAGTGGGTCGCTTTTTAGGACGCATCCATAAAGTCGGCAGCCGACAAGCTTTTCAACATCGCCCTACCATTGGTTTGCACGAGTATCTCTACCAACCACGTGAGATTTTGCAAAACGCCAATATGATCCCGATGCATTTAGAAAACAGCTTTTTCAATGACTTGGACATGCTCATCAAAGCCATCGAAAACCACTGGCAAGGCAGCTTCGCAACGATTCGTCTGCATGGCGATTGCCATCCGGGTAACATCTTGTGGCGCGACGGCCCAATGTTTGTCGATTTAGATGACTCGCGCAACGGCCCTGCCGTACAAGATTTGTGGATGCTACTTAACGGCGAACGCCAAGATAAGCTGATGCAACTGGACATCATTTTAGAGGCGTATCAAGAGTTTTGCGATTTTAACGCCGCGGAATTGAAACTAATCGAG
>NZ_JAWOUS010000376.1:0-730 GCF_033339495.1 Vibrio sp. 2134-1 | reverse complement strand
GGCGGTCATGTCCCACAAACAAATTTCCAACAAGCAAGTAAAAAGCCTGTTGAAACAATGGAACAAACCAAAGTAAGCGAGCCTGCGTTTCAAGCAAACACAGCAGCAATTGAGCGTGCCCAAGCAGAAATGAAATCGCTACCAGACGTCGATATGGAAAAAGTTGAGCAAGTTCGTAACGCGCTAGCACGCGGCGAATTGAGCCTAGATACAAAAGCGCTATCTAAGGCAATTATGCAATTCCATACTGGTCACGAGTAAAAGCACAGCATTAGGAATACACCCATGGCAAGCGCGGCATCGCAGCGAATTCAGTATTTTGTTCGTTCAATTTCTGAAGACATCAAACTGTATCAGCAATTATTGACCCTACTTCAACAACAAAAGGCGTTGTATTTGAAGTTTGATGGTGAAGCACTGAACACCAACGTTCAGCAACAAACACCAATACTCAATAAGCTGAGCCGCTCTTCTAATGAAAGAAGCCAATGCATGCGTGAGCTGGGGTTACCGTGTAATGACTCCAGCGTAACAAGAATTTTCAACGCTTTGCCTGCCAAGATTGGTGCGCAAGCGAGAAAACAGTGGACGTTATTGGAGACACTCATCAAGCAGTGCCAACAATACAACCAGAGCAATGGCCAAAGCTCTGCTGCGTTCCATGAGTTAGTCAGTCAACTCAAACAACCTGTGCAACACACTTATGAAGATAAATCGTTTTAAACGATGG
>NZ_JAWOUS010000375.1:0-734 GCF_033339495.1 Vibrio sp. 2134-1 | reverse complement strand
CAAGACCTCAAGCTGTTCGTTACGTGCAAAGTCCCCATCAAGAACAATAACCCGACTGAAAGCGAACTCCAGCAGCTCGCACAGCTTCGCACGAAGGTCGAATCATCGCTTCAAACCGTTGGTCTGCGTCCCCGCACAATGACGGCGGTGAACTACATCCGGATCATGAGCACCATCCTGAATTGGGGGCCGGATGCTTCATGGCGACATGACTCTGTGGATTGGGAGATGGATAAGCCCATCTGCGAGCAAATCTTCGATTACGGCACTGATGTGGAAGTCAGCAAGAACGGCATCAGGCTGGGGGACTACCACGCGAAAGTCATGTCAGCGAAAAAGCTGCCTGACGTTTTCTACTTTGGTGATGCGTTGACCTATGCCGGGGATCTCAGCGGCGGCAACTCCAGCATCAAAGAAAACTACATGGTTGTGACCAATGTGTTTTTCCCTGAGGCAGAAAGCACGAAAAACACTCTGGAGCGCAAACGCCAGTTCACTGTAAACCAAGCCTACGGGCCGATGCTCAAATTCGTGCCGGTGCTGGCGGACAAAAAGGAGAGCTTCGACACTCTCTATGAGTCCATGAAAGAGGGGGCTAAGCCAGTCAAGATCACCTACTCGGTGGTTTTATTTGCTCCAACCAAAGAACGTGTTGAAGCGGCGGCGATGGCCGCACGAAACATCTGGCGTGAATCTCGGTTCGAGCTGATGGAGGATAAGTTCGTTGCTCTGCC
>NZ_JAWOUS010000374.1:0-736 GCF_033339495.1 Vibrio sp. 2134-1 | reverse complement strand
TACCCAGTCAGCTCCGAGGGCGGATTGTATAGAGTTCTCACTTCAGAGTCTAGTTAGATCACAGATATGATGAAATGAATGCACCGAGTGATGAATTTTTAGTCAAAACGCAAAAGGTAAACAATAAAAAACGGTCGATGCTTTCACATCAACCCTTTGCAATATTCAATCTAAACAGCCCTTAATCTAAGTTTTCTAAACCCCATTTGTATAGAGCGTTCTTCTTCAGATTGTGGATTTCTGCCACCAACGCTGCCGCTTTCTTCAAAGGCAGTTCTTTCGTCAGAATACCCAAAGTACGCAAAGCCTCATCGGGCAATGCCTCATCCGATGTTTCACGATGACCATGGATCAAAAGCACCATTTCACCACGTTGCTGGTTATCGTCACTTTTCACCCACTCAATGAGTTCACCCAAAGGCATGCCTTGGATGGTTTCAAATGTTTTAGTGAGTTCTCTTGCTAGAACGACTTCTCGCTCAGAGCCAAGAACGTCTAACATATCTTGTAACGAGTCTAAAATTCGGTGTGGTGACTCGTAAAAAATGCATGTGCGCTCTACCGATGCGATCTCTAAGAATTTATCTTTACGACCTTTACTTTTGGGCGGTAGAAAGCCTTCAAAACTAAAGCGATCTGACGGCAATCCCGACGCGCTTAACGCAGTGATAACTGCACACGCACCAGGAAGAGGCACAACTCTTACGCCCGCTTGACGACATTTTGTCACCAGATG
>NZ_JAWOUS010000373.1:0-736 GCF_033339495.1 Vibrio sp. 2134-1 | reverse complement strand
AAGACGCGTTCATCGTTGGCGCAGACATCACTGAATTCTTGGGCCTCTTCGCTAAAACAGACGCCGAGCTCGATCAATGGCTACAATTTGCCAATAGCATCTTCAATAAACTAGAAGACTTACCCGTTCCGACAATCTCAGTACTTAAAGGTCACACACTTGGCGGCGGCTGCGAATGCGTACTGGCTACCGACATGCGTATCGGTGATAAAACCACCAGCATTGGCCTACCAGAAACCAAACTTGGCATCATGCCTGGCTTTGGCGGTTGTGTGCGTTTGCCGCGTGTTATCGGTGCAGATAGCGCGATGGAAATCATCACGCAAGGCAAAGCATGTCGTGCAGATGAAGCCTTAAAGATTGGTTTATTGGATGCTGTGGTTGAAACTGATGCGTTGTATGAATCCGCATTGCAAACACTGACTTCAGCTATCAACGAAAAGATCGATTGGCAAGCACGTCGTAAACAAAAAACCTCGCCACTGACACTCAGCAAGCTAGAGTCGATGATGAGCTTCACAATGGCAAAAGGCCTAGTGGCACAAGTAGCCGGTCCACACTACCCTGCGCCAATGACAGCCGTTATCACGATTGAAGAAGGCGCACGCTTTGCACGTAACGAAGCACTCGACATTGAACGCAAATACTTCGTTAAACTCGCGAAATCAGAAGAAGCCAAAGCTCTGGTTGGTCTGTTCCTCAACGACCAATACATCAAAGGCATCGCGAAAAAAGC
>NZ_JAWOUS010000372.1:0-736 GCF_033339495.1 Vibrio sp. 2134-1 | reverse complement strand
GGATGGACAAGCTGGTAAACAAAGAGCGCCACGAGCTAGTGTCGAATGATGATCAGCGTATGGTCGATTTCATTCGCATTAAACCGGACGAAAAAGTACAGGAGAAAAAACGCGAACTCCCGAAACCGCCACCACCTAAGCGTCCGCCGCCGCCACCAGAAATGAAGGTGACGTCGACAGTAAAACCGGTGATGGACCAAGTTCCAATGGATATGCCAAAACTCGATCTACCAGTTAACGTCACTGGTGGCTCAGTGCTCGGTCATTACAGCCAAGGTGGCGGAGCGAGACTGGCAGGTAGCGGAGGCCCTGTGCCTTTAGCAACATTCCAACCTCAGATGCCTCGTAAGGCCGCTCGTTCTGGACTTGAGAAAGGTATCGTACTTGTAGAGTTTACTGTTAACGAACGTGGTAGCGTCGAGGACGTCAAAGTTTTAAAAGAGACACCACGCAAGTTGGGCTTGGGACAAGCCGCGAAGAAAACCGTATCTAAATGGACCTTCAAGCCCAAAATGGTTGATGGTAAAGCGGTTAGCTCTCGCCTTTCTCAAGAAATTGAGTTCTCTACAAACTAAGGAGTCATACGTATGAAAGCATATACCAAACTGTTGGCTTCTCTAGTGTTATTGTCAGGCGCGTATGGCGCGCCTGGTTTTGCCAACACTCCGGAGTTGTCAGACAAAACGTTTCGAACGGTAAACAAAGTTCAGGAACTCATTGCTACAGAAAAGTACGC
>NZ_JAWOUS010000371.1:0-737 GCF_033339495.1 Vibrio sp. 2134-1 | reverse complement strand
TGATGGCAACGATAATATGCAATGGACTGACAGCGCCAATACTGCTATCGGTTTATCAGGCAGCTTTAACGACAACAGTGACAACAGTGCTTCATTGGGTGTTGGCGATAGCTTTAACGACAACAGTGACAACAGTGCTTCACTGGGTATCGGTGATAGCTTTAACGATAACAGCGATACTGACAACAGTGCAACTCTTGGCGTTGATGACAGCTTTAATGACAACAGCGACAATTCAAACTCGAGCATGAACACCGCTCAAAGCCACAACGATAATAGTACCAGTGCTGATCTTGATGTGAGCCTAAATAGTGATAGTAGTGATTCAAGTACTAACACAAATAGAAGCCACAACGACAACAGCGACTCTAGTACTACTGTAAGACGTAGCAACAACGACAACAGTGACTCTAGCGTCAACGGTAGCTTTAATGATAACAGCGATAATCGTAATCAAAGCGACAACCGTAACCAGAGTGATAACCGTAGCTACGCTGATTCAAGCACAACAAACTCGAACAGCTTTAACGACAATAGTAACTATCAAAGTGACTCGAGCTCAACAAATGTTGATAGCTTCAATCAAGTCCATATGGATACAGATATGGTTGTTGCGAGCTCAAGCCTAATGGGTGGTGTTACAGGTGCATCAGTTATTTATGCAACTAACGCAGATGATACTCGAGTTCGAGTTGAAAACATTAACACCCTTGGTGGTCTTGGTGGTGCTGCTGGTA
>NZ_JAWOUS010000370.1:0-738 GCF_033339495.1 Vibrio sp. 2134-1 | reverse complement strand
CCGCAAGGTAAGCGTGCAGTAGGCACGACTCTTGGACGCAACCATCCTGGTTACCAACTCTTAAAGAGCGGAAAACCTTACTACGCGCAAATCAAACTATATGGCGAACGCTACATTACCTATTACGCACCAATCAAAGACGCTAACGGTAACGTATCTGGCTTGTCATTTATCGGTTTGCCAGTAGACCAAGCCACACAAACTCTGTTTGATGCACTAGAAGAGATTAAGTGGGGTGACACAGGCTACACCATCATTGTCGATAACGACAAACACAATCTTGGTAAGTACTTACTCCACCCGACTAAGAGCGCTACCGATCCTTCAATCGTAGAAGTTCGTGACTACGATGGTAACAAGCCTTTCCATAAGATTTTCGAACAAAAGAGTGGTCTGATCCGCTACCCATTCCAATACGGATCAACCGTCGGTGAAAAATACTTAGTGTTCACCGAAGTACCTGGCTGGAACTGGAAACTACTGGGCGGTACATTCATCAAAGAAGTGACCAAAGGCAGCGACACGCTACTTAAACTGATAGCCATCATTTCTTCGGTAGCAGCGAGCATCACTTTTGTTGTGCTCACTCTGTTCTTAAACCGCAGCTTACAGCCTCTAACAGTGTTGAACTCTTACATGACGCGCCTAGCTAATGGTGAAGTCAGCTTACAAATTCCGTCGTCTCGTAAACGTTCGAAAAATGAGATTGTGAATTTGAATAACGGCGTTGCAAGCATG
>NZ_JAWOUS010000369.1:0-738 GCF_033339495.1 Vibrio sp. 2134-1 | reverse complement strand
CGGATCAATGCCTTCAGCAATCATCTTCTCGTAACATACGATAGACCCCGCTTGTAGCATGCCACATAGAATGGTTTGCTCACCCATTAGGTCTGATTTCACCTCAGCGACAAAAGAAGACTCAAGACAACCCGCACGGTGACCACCTGTAGCTGCAGCCCAAGCTTTCGCGATATCCCAACCTTCACCTTTCGGATCATTCTCTGGATGAACCGCGATTAGGGTAGGAACACCAAAACCACGTTTGTATTCTTCACGAACCTCTGTACCAGGACACTTAGGAGCAACCATGACAACGGTCAGATCTTTACGAATCTGCATGCCTTCTTCCACAACGTTGAAACCGTGAGAGTAACCTAGTGCAGCGCCTTCTTTCATTAGTGGCATCACCGTCTCAACAACGTTAGTGTGCTGTTTGTCTGGCGTTAAGTTAACAACCAGGTCTGCTTGAGGAACTAGCGTTTCGTAGCTACCAACTTCAAAGCCATTATCTTTGGCGTTTTTAAACGATTGACGCTGTTCATCGATCGCAGCTTGACGTAGTGCGTAAGACACATCAAGACCAGAATCGCGCATGTTTAGGCCTTGGTTTAGACCTTGAGCACCACAGCCCACAATGACCACTTTTTTACCTTTCAGGTAATCCGCTTCAGATACAAATTCTTCACGGTCCATAAAGCGACAACGACCAAGTTGATCCAATTGCTCGCGCAAGTTTAGGGTATTGAAATAGTTAGC
>NZ_JAWOUS010000368.1:0-740 GCF_033339495.1 Vibrio sp. 2134-1 | reverse complement strand
CTTTGCTCGGTTCTAGCCATAAGGTCACGAAATCTTGAGCAATCTCTTCACGCTCAACACACGTCAGCGTCATGCGCACAGGTGAGTTGTCCGGATAAAATTCCGGCTCTTTATATTCGAGCACTTCAACTTTATCGCCTTGGCGAATAATGCCCTCATTGCGCGCCACAAGGTTTTGTCCAAAGAACACACCACCTCGTTCATTGGCGCGGAACTGTTGCAACGTTTTGAGCGGCTCTTTGCTTTCACGGAAAGTGCCACGTTGAGTATTGATCGTGGTAAGAATACAACGCTCACAAGGTTTGAGAGATTCGAATTCCACTTCCCCTATTCGGATGCGCTTCCAAGAATCTTCTTCAAATGGCTTGGTATCAGATACGACTAAGTTTGTGCGGAACTGATCCATGGAGTGTTGCTCAGAACTTCTTTTGTTCAATTCCTCTAGCGAAGCTTGGCTGATCACCAACACTGGATAGCCGTCAGCAAAACTCACATTTTGTCCCAGGCTTTCACGGACACGATTGGATTGTTCACCGCTAAAAAGCAACTCTACGCGCTGTCCCAATACCTGACTAAACCAATCATCCGCATCATCGGTAGTCGTGTAAGCGGTGAAGGCATCTTTCCAAACTGTTGCGGGTGTTTCCTGCATTTTGAAATCTTGATAACGGATTTTAAGTGGTTCCATTCCCAAGCTACTGAACACCACCCCATCGGCAAGCAACGCTGATTTCACGGTT
>NZ_JAWOUS010000367.1:0-741 GCF_033339495.1 Vibrio sp. 2134-1 | reverse complement strand
CAATTAACCCAGCGTCAAAAAGCAGAATACCGCGAAGATTTGGATAACCTACGTAACCAACTGTCGGTGATCGATCAACAAGTTGAGCAAAAACAGCAAGACTTGGTCGAGATTGAAGCGCGAGTGCGTAACTTACGCCAAAGCTACCAATACGCGAAGAAAGAACTGGATATCACCCAACCGTTGGCGGATGAAGGCGTTGTTCCGCGCATTGAGCTACTCAAATTGCAGCGCCAAGTGAACGACACTCGCCGTGAAATGACATCTAGCGAACTGAAAATCCCAGTGATCAAATCCGCCATCAAAGAATCCATGCTCAATCGCATCGATGTGGCGTTGAAGTTCCGTTCCGAACAACAAGAGAAACTCAATAATGCTCAAGACCAACTGTCTGCATTAGTTGAATCGGCAGTTGGCTTGGAAGACCGCGTAAACCGCACGGTGGTTGTCTCTCCGGTGACAGGCAAAATCAAAACGCTGAACGTCAACACCGTTGGCGGCGTTATCCAACCGGGTATGGACATCGTTGAAATCGTACCAACCGAAGACACCTTGTTAGTTGAGGCGAAAATCGCCCCGACAGACATCGCTTTTCTACGTCCGAACCTAAATGCCATCGTAAAATTCACCGCGTATGACTTTACAAAATACGGCGGCTTAGTGGGTGAACTGGAGCACATCAGTGCAGATACCACTCAAGACGAGGAAGGCAACAGTTTCTACATCGTGCGCGTGCGCACA
>NZ_JAWOUS010000366.1:0-741 GCF_033339495.1 Vibrio sp. 2134-1 | reverse complement strand
TTGTGCCCGTAAAAGGGGCAATTGGCCCAGCCAACAGTGACTACCTCTCTAGGGAAATTGAACAAGCTCAAATCAACGGCGTGAGCCTAGTGATTCTCAAAATGGATACCCCTGGCGGGCTAGATAGCGCGATGAGAGACATTATTCACGCCATCACAACCTCGACCACACCGATTGCGACTTGGGTTGGGCCTTCAGGCTCTAGAGCCGCGAGCGCGGGCACCTACATTCTGCTTGCCAGCCACGTTGCGGCAATGGCAGAAGCGACCAACCTAGGCGCAGCAACCCCTGTGGCCATAGGTGGTGCACCACAAGCGCCCTCTTCTGATGACGGCAAAGACAACGAATCCTCGGATGAAAACAAACCCAATGCAGAAAAAAGCGGCGATCAAGTTCCGGCTAAAACCGCCATGGAGAAAAAGGTCATCAATGACGCAAAAGCCTACATTAAAGGGCTCGCAAAATTACATGACCGCAATGCACAATGGGCAGAAAAAGCCGTCAGTGAAGCCGCCAGTTTAGACGCAGAAGAAGCCTTAGAACTCAATGTCATTGATGTCATCGCCAACTCGCCAGAAGAGTTGGTCACCGCGATAAACGGTAAATCCGTCAAGGTGAACAATCTCCCCGTGACATTGTCACTCGACAATCCCATTTGGGTTGAAAGAACACCGGACTGGCGCGCAGAAATGCTTGCGGTGATCACCAATCCTAATGTCGCCTACATTCTAATGCTCATCG
>NZ_JAWOUS010000365.1:0-743 GCF_033339495.1 Vibrio sp. 2134-1 | reverse complement strand
GGTTCGTCGAAAACTGCTCTCAGAAATCAATGACCAAGAGCTAAAGAAATTGGGCTTGGTCCTAGAGCAAATTGCTCACAATGCGCTCGATTCACTTGGCGAATAAAGTCAGAAATCCTAATAAAAAAGAGAAGTAAACGCCTATGACTCCAGACCAAAAGTTCGCGCGTTGGATCAAATATTCTTGCGTCGCGTTTGTCCTTGTCTTTGCCTATTTTCTTGTTGCTGATTTAGCAATGCCGTTAACTCCTCAGGCGATGGCTACCCGAGTGGTAACTAAGGTCGCCCCCCGTGTTAATGGGCAAATAACCCATCTTTATGTGGCAAATAACCAAGAAATTCAAAAAGGCGACTTGTTGTTCCAAATCGATCCGCAGCCATACAAGTTAGCGGTAGAAAAAGCGCAATTAAACTTACAACAAGTGATCCAAAACAATGAGCAGTTGGATGCCTCTATCACGGCAGCCAAAGCGGATGTGGAAGCGAGTAAAATCGTCGCTGAGCAAAAAATCCGTGAAGCCAATCGACTGAATACATTGTTCAGCCGAAACGGTACGTCTCAACAACAACGTGATGATGCGCAGAGTAGTGCAACAGCGGCAAAAGCGAATTTGCTAGCAGCAAAAGCCCGCCTGAAAGAGCTAGAAGTAAGCCGCGGCGAGCTCGGCGAAGCTAACGTCAACGTGCGTGTTGCTCAGAACCAGCTAAAACAAGCGGAGCTTAACCTTTCTTACACTCAAGTA
>NZ_JAWOUS010000364.1:0-743 GCF_033339495.1 Vibrio sp. 2134-1 | reverse complement strand
AATCTAATCTCACACACGAAGGTCAAACAGGGCACCCGCCGACGCGAAGCGGAGGCGTATTCTTGCCCCTCCCCCTCGTTGCATGATGGTCTAAATCTGTCTACTATGTAACCAATGAACTGTTAGAACAAACCCACACATAGGCGGCAGCATGGCTAAAAACTTCATATCAGAACAATTCTCGGCCATGTGCCGCGACTTAACGAACCTGTCCTCTCTTATCAAACGACTACCGCCACGGTACGCAAAAGTTGCGGCCATCCCTCCTACCGGAAAAGGAATGGAGAACGAGCCCGTCAACAAGATTGTCGTAACTGAACAAACTGGGCGCGAAGCTCTTGAGCTGGCAGCGCACAGCTACAGAGATCTTCACATCAACCCAGACTATTCGCAGAAGTCTGCCAGGCGCACCGTGGGGGTACTCTGGTTCTCCCCTTCCAGGATTGGTGTAGCTGACGAAATTGCGGCGACGGTTGAACGCATCAACGCGGCCAAAGCTGGTATCGAGGAGTTCATTATCTCGACGTACCCCACCAGGCAAGAGAGGTTTGAAGCACTTCGAGCGGACTGCCCTGGTGTCATGACTCTCCACCTTTACAGACAAATTCGGTGCTATACCAATGGCGACATCGACTCTATCCGCTTCACCTGGCAACGGAAGGACTCCTTGAAGAAGCCCGTAAAAGAGGAGCTTTTGCAACGCATCAGAGAGGAGCTGGAGCGATCTGGGCCAGACTATCAAC
>NZ_JAWOUS010000363.1:0-744 GCF_033339495.1 Vibrio sp. 2134-1 | reverse complement strand
TCTGCGCGAACTGGGTAATTACCCAAACCAGAATGCTCTGGTGGCTGTTGCTCGAGGTTTACAAGATAAAGACGCGGCAATTCGCGAAGCTGCGATCGTCGGCGCACAACCTTACGCGATCGAAAACCGCTGGCGCATGGTGGAACCACTACTTAAAGATGAATCCTCTTCCGTGCGTATTGCTGCAGCGCTGAACTTAGTGCGTGATTATTCTGTGTTGACAGAAGCGCAAAGACCAGCGATAGAAAAGCCTGTGGACGAGCTTTTAGCGAGTTTAAAGAGCGGAACAGATAACAACACCCAATTGCTGTTAGCCGATGTGTATCGCTGGCATGAAAACTGGAAACAAGCGGACGATATCTATCAAGCATTGTTATCCAAAAGGCCGGAAAACCCAGATGTTTGGCTGAACTTAGCCGACAATTACCGCGCGCAGCAACGTGAGCAAGAAGCGATTGATACACTAGATAAAGCGATTGAACGCTTTCCAGACAATGCCGCCCTGCATTATTCGAAATCTTTGACGCTCGTTCGTTTAAACGACAAAGAGCAAGCCGCAAATGAAATCGAAAAAGCGGCTAACATGGCGAAAAACAATAGTTATTTTTGGTATTTGAATGGTGTGCTACAAGAAGAGTTCAGTGTCGATAAGGCTGTGAAATCTTTTGAACAGGCTTACTTGATTTCAGGCGCGCCAGAGCAGCTGTACGCGGTTTGTGATATCTATATTCGTTACGATAATCC
>NZ_JAWOUS010000362.1:0-744 GCF_033339495.1 Vibrio sp. 2134-1 | reverse complement strand
ATCCCCACTTATGTAAGAGGGGCTTCGTTTAGAAATTCATGACTCAAGGTCATTTCGCAGTGTTGTGTTTTTTAATAAATGCAGACGAATAGCCGAGCAACTTTACTTTATCCAGTGTGGCTTGCGTCAGGGAATAGTCAGTAAATGGACCCAATAACAAGCGATAAGACTCTTTCGCGTTTTCCAAGAAAGTTTCGGTATCCAGCTTTTGACCAAGCTCTGCGCCTAAAGTTCGTGCGCGATCTTCATTTTTTGAAGATGCGACTTGAATGACGTACTTTGGGTGAGATTCTAGCGACTTTTGATCGGTAGGTTTCTCTACGCTGATAACTTCGATTTCAACATTCGCCGTTCCTGTTTTTATGACATCCAATTTATGCGCAGCGGCGTAGCTCAAGTCAATGATACGGCCATCGTGAAACGGCCCTCGGTCATTTACTCGAACGACTGTGGTTTTGCCATTGTCGGTGTTGGTCACTTTCACATAGCTTGGTAACGGTAGCGTTTTATGCGCAGCCGTCATGGAGTACATGTCGTAGATTTCACCGTTAGACGTCAAATGCCCCTGGAACTTTTTACCGTACCAAGATGCACGACCTTTTTCAGTAAACCCTTTTGCGTCGCGAACGATCTTGTAATCATTACCGCGCAAGTGGTAATCGGTATTACCGCCTAGGCTGTAAGGTTCGTATTTGGGATGCGCATCCTCGATGTGTTCGACTGAAAGCGGTGTATCAGGTGCTA
>NZ_JAWOUS010000361.1:0-745 GCF_033339495.1 Vibrio sp. 2134-1 | reverse complement strand
TGAAAAAAAACTGTGCACTCCAATAAATGCCCCTTGAGAGGCGGAGAATACCTGAATAGGCTTTCTGTCTTCGTCCGCATAGAAGCCAGCAAGCTCGCCAGAGAGCACATAGTATAGACGGTCGTTGTAGCCTTGCTGTTCGATCAATACGGAGCCGGCCAACACAGTCAGCCGACGTTCGATATGATTAAAGTAGCGTTCTACTAACGCATCTAACTTGGTTTCGTACATGTATTACCCAATATGCCCAACCGTATGAAGAATCCACACCATCACAAAGCTTAGCAGCACACCAACAATACCAAGTACCGCACCTACTCTCGCCATTTGGCTACTTGCTACATGGCCAGTGGCATGCGCGAGCGCGTTAGGCGGCGTACTGATAGGCAGTGACATACCAAGCGAAGCCGCGAAGGTCACAACAAGAATAAGCGTGACTTCACCACCTAATGGCGTCAAAGAAGCCATGGACGTACCAAGCGCAGCCATTATTGGCATCAGCAAGTTGGCTGTGGCCGTGTGTGACATGAAGTTTGCCATTAGTAAGCAAAGGAATGCCGCGCCGAATAGCACCACATAAGGCGAGAATTCATCAAATGGAATACTGTGCACCACCAGCTTCGCAAGCCCTGTTTTGTCGAGCGCTAAACCGAGAGCAATACCACCCGAAACTAACCAAAGTACATCCCAAGAGATCTTTTTGAGGTCTTCTTTGTTGATGATCCCTGTCAGCGAGAACACGGCA
>NZ_JAWOUS010000360.1:0-746 GCF_033339495.1 Vibrio sp. 2134-1 | reverse complement strand
TGATACCGAGAAAGCGGGTCTAGTAACATCACTAGAAACTCGTAACCAACAAATTACAGATCTAGAGAAAAAATACTCTGAGATCAGCGACCAGCTCACTTCTGTTGAAACAGAAAACCGTGAACTTCGCGCCAAGCTGGATACACAAAAAGATGACATGCTGCTTAAGTACTTCACTTACGGTGGCGGTGTAGCCGGCCTTGGTCTTTTATTTGGTTTGATTCTTCCTCATATCATTCCACGCAGAAAGAAATCACCTGCAGGTTGGGCATAACTGCCCCGCAAACTACCGGTTTGCACATAGCGGATACGAAAAAGGCCACATTCATGTGGCCTTTTGCTTATCTAATGGTTTCACGCGAGAGTACTAACCATCCCATTCGTAAAGCGCAGGGATTCGGATTTGCTCACCTTGGAATTCGACAATGACAGCCTGCGGCTGAATCTCTTTCAGCGTCACTTGTCCATCCACCACATCCCCTTGGTGATACTCCACGTTATTGATTTTCACCCAACGACGATTGGCGTCACTGGCATACATATGCGTTTGCAAATTAAGGGCCGGAAGACGTCCTTGCCACTGCTGCGCATTGCGCTCCAAGTCATTCACCTGTGACGGCGCAGAAGTCGGCGCATCGTTTTGAGACAGCGCATTTTCCACTTTTTTGGCGAGATCTGGAGACAAGGAAGACAAGTCTAGATCATCCAATGACAAACCTAAGTCGTCACGACGATGCGTAGATGCT
>NZ_JAWOUS010000359.1:0-746 GCF_033339495.1 Vibrio sp. 2134-1 | reverse complement strand
AATCTTGCATCGGTGAATTATCACTTTGGTGACAAAAAGACGTTAGTGCGCGCGGTATTAGACCGGTACCTTGAAGCACTGATGCCAAGCATAAAGGCGTCTCTCATTGAGTTGAATACCCGCGAAAGCTACAACATGGACGAAGTATTTGAATCATTACGTTTACCGCTGCGTACACTTAATGATGTTAGACCAAATGGTACTGCACTATTTATGTTGTTGATTGGTCGAGGTTACACCGATGTACAAGGGCATTTACGTTGGTTTATCAGCACTCGATACTCAGAAGTATTGAATTTGTTTACTTTCTCTATCATGAAAGCAAACCCAGAGTTGACGGAAGAGTTGTTGTTTTGGCGATTACATTTCACGTTGGGAACGTGCGTATTTACGATGGCCTCAAGTCAAGCTTTGACCGAGCTGGCAGAAAGCAAATTTGAAAAAGAAATCGATGTGAAATCTGTCGTCGATTTACTGATTCCTTACTTGTCCGCTGGTATGTCGGCGAAATAGTCGCTCGATAACGACAAGTAAAAAGTGAAACCAATAATAAGGATTAGCCGCAAGCGGTGACGTGAACAAAAGGATCTGAACTATGAGCTCTCTACGAAGAAAATGGATTAGTGACCCAGCATTTAAAGTGTTTAAGAAAGTTCTTCCTCCGCTGTCGAGTACAGAAAAAGAAGCGATGGAAGCCGGTAGTGTATGGTGGGATGCCGAGTTGTTTTCTGGCAAGCCAAACTTTA
>NZ_JAWOUS010000358.1:0-747 GCF_033339495.1 Vibrio sp. 2134-1 | reverse complement strand
ACAAGGAGGGTTATTTCAATAATCTATCGTTGCTTTTCGAATTTGTTAACTCGAAATGTATTTCCGGATCACTCGCATCACTTCAGCAGGTTTTTCTGCGTGTAACCAATGGCCAGTGTTGGCAATAATGTGTGCTTTAGCTTGTTTGAATTGTCGTTGTACTGACGGTTGGTGCTCTGGCATTAAGTAGTCCGAATCTCCGCCTTTAATGAAAAGTGTCGGGATCTCGGTAGGAGCAATATCTTGCCAACCAATGATCTCAGCATAGTTACTTAATAAACTGTCGACGTTAAATCGCCAAGCCATATGGTCTTCATTTTTAAACAGAGATTTTGAGAGAAATTGTCTAACGCCATCCATCTCAATGTGTTGAGCTAAGATTTCTAACGTTTGTTGACGGTTCTCAGGTTTTTCTTTGATAACGGCCAGCAAACCATCAAATACGTTGTCGTGACGATTGGTCTGGTAAGCTACTGGTGCCATGTCCAATACGACCAACTGTTTCACAAGATTTGGTGCTATATCAGCGAGTTTCATCGCGACTTTACCGCCCATTGAATGGCCGACGATTATCGATGGCTCAACGTTTAAGTGCTGAAGAAGCGTCGCGACATCTTGTGCCATGTCAGTGTAGTTATGAGTATCAGAGTGGAAAGAGAGACCGTGATTGCGTAGGTCGATACTGATCACTGAGTGATCTTCAACAAGATCACGAGCCAATAGGCCCAGATTACTTAAACTACCAAA
>NZ_JAWOUS010000357.1:0-748 GCF_033339495.1 Vibrio sp. 2134-1 | reverse complement strand
GAACCACAGGTTGGGCAATAAAGCATACAGCTAAATAGATTTGAAAACGCGCCCGTTTGTCGCCCTCCAGATCTCTTAAAAGATGCTTTAAGCCTGATCCACTCTTCTTCTGTAATCAATGCTGGGTAATAGCCTTTTATTACATCTCCAACAGGTTCTTTGCGCTCCCCCTTTTCGCCGTGCACATGCTCGACTGGTTGAAAGTCGCCGACAAGCTGTATCATCTTTAGATACTTCTCAACAATCTTTGTGTACCAAGTATTGCTGCGGTTCCAGCAAGGATATCCTTGCTCATTAAGATAAACTGTAATGCGATGAGCACCCCAGCCTTGCAGCTTTAAATCTACCATCTTGCGCACAATTCGCGCACGCTCAGGTATCAACACAAAGTGCGTTTTATCTTTGCTTAATTCAATCCAGCTAGGACTCATTGATGTGCGTCTCTCACCGCCCTCTTTTTCTAATAGTCGCTTGTGTGTGAATCTGGCACGTATGCGTTTTGATTTCTGTTCACTCTCTAAGTGCGCTAAATGTATTGCTGTAGTGATAAGCAGGTCTTGACCTAAGTCACTACTTTTGTCGTGATAAATGATCAGGTTGAAACGGCAAATGGCAACATCAATGCCGTACTTTTTGAAACGTGCAAACAGAGCGCGGGCATCATCAACGGGCAAGCGACTTATACGGTCAATTGCTTCTACAATTAGCAACGTACCTTTTTCTATCTGTCCGTGTTCCGCTGCTTTTA
>NZ_JAWOUS010000356.1:0-749 GCF_033339495.1 Vibrio sp. 2134-1 | reverse complement strand
GATATGACCACCAGTCCACTGGCCACATAAACCATATAAGCTCGACTGATCAAGGAACGTAATCTCAATGGTTTGATGGCATCTCCACGCACAATCAGTACGCCAAACGTCATCAATACTAACGCACTAAGCACAGCAAGCAGGGCTAAACCTTTGGTAGGATCCACAGCAAAAGCATGCACCGACGTTAATACGCCAGAACGTACGATAAATGTCCCGAGAATGCTTAAACTAAAGGTCGCAAACGCCAACGCGTATGTACTCCACAACGCTCCCTGATTTTTCTTTGCTAATACCCCGCTGTGCAGGAGTGCAGTGCCGGTTAACCACGGCAATAAAGAGGCATTTTCTACTGGGTCCCAAAACCACCAACCTCCCCAGCCAAGTTCATTGTATGCCCACCAAGAGCCGACAAGGATACCAACAGTCAGAGTTCCCCAGGCAAAATACGCGGCCTTTCGCGTGCAACGGTACCATTCATTGACAGGCCGTTTGCTTAATAACGCCGCAAGTGCAAACGCCAAAATGGCGGAATAACCAACGTAACCTAAATATAAAAGTGGCGGATGAATGATCAATCCGATGTCCTGCAGCATTGGATTCAAATCACGTCCTTCTACCGCCAATGTTTTTGCGAACTCAAAAGGGTTAGACGTTGTTAACGTAAACCAAGCAAAAACGGCAATCAGAACATTCATAATGCCAAGGCAATCTGCGGTGTAGCATTGGTTAATCGGAGAACTAAGAGC
>NZ_JAWOUS010000355.1:0-749 GCF_033339495.1 Vibrio sp. 2134-1 | reverse complement strand
CTTCACCCGTTACCAACGCTTCAATCTTAAACTTCTCAGCAATCATGCCAGCAGCGCGCATGAACATACGCTTCAAGATGACGCCCATTTGACCGTCATCTACTTTCTCAAGAATTTCAGCAACCACAGGTTCGAAATCAACAGAGATGAAACGCACTTTCGCTGATGAGCCGTATTTGTTCCACAGGTAGTGAGAAACCTGCTTAACGCCGATTTCATGAGCTGGGCCACCTAGGTTAAAGAAACAGTAGTGAACTTTAGAACCACGTTTGATGTGTAGGTAGCTTGATACACCAGAGTCGAAACCACCTGAGATCAGGCTTAGTACGTCTTCTTGAGTACCTAGAGGGAAGCCACCTAGACCTTTGTGACGTGCCAACACTTGGTTAAGTTTGTCACCCGATACTTCAACTTTTACCGTCACATCAGGGTTGTGCAATTTAACGCGTGCGCTTTCTACTGCTTGGTTTAGACCACCACCAACGTAACGTTCAAGCTCGATAGACGTGAAGTCATGCTTACCACGGCGTTTTGCACGAACCACAAACGTTTTATTTTCAATAAGCGGACGGCTAAGTTCCAGCACCTGCTCGTAGATGTCGTGCAGGTCTTTAAACTCAGATTGCTTCACTTCTAGAACGTGATGAATGCCTGGCGTGTGAGTCAGGATTTCTAAAACTTCAGCGTGGTATTCGTTGCTCTCAGAGGTCACTTCAATGTGATCACGACGGTTAAATACTGCGACAGAT
>NZ_JAWOUS010000354.1:0-750 GCF_033339495.1 Vibrio sp. 2134-1 | reverse complement strand
GTGTAGATCTCGGTGGTCGCCGTATCATTAAGAAACCAGTGCCGACTTTGATTTGAGCACAACGTTGACCGTGAAAGAGATTGACCATGAGTACGTTGATGCGGCAAATCCAGGACAAGGGATTGCAGAAGCGGTGATTACTGGTTCGGTTCACGTTCAAGTGAATCCGGTTGTTGAGCCGGAAGATATCTCTGGTGCGATAGGCGATCAAACGCGCTTGCTGGTCACAGAAAGTAATGGTACTGCGATAGACGTTGTTAAATCGGATGCGCAAGGTGCAATCGACTTTACAATCAACACCTCGGCGGGGGGGCAAGCTGGTGCAAACATCATTAAATACCAAGAGTTTGATGCTTCTTCGGATGAGGTGGTGACTGAACTGGTTGTACAGCTGCACACGACCGATCCTGCCATTCTTAACCAGCTAGTTATTATCGGAGCACTGAATGAAGGTGACGGCCGTTGGACTATCATTGATGAGGAGAATTTCTGCATCAAAGCGCCATCTGGCCTTGATTTGACGCCTAACGACGACACTGACAATGGTGATAACGGCGGTTTATCGCAAATTGGTTTGACGATTTACGCGCGCGTAAATGACTTAGGTGAAGATTCGGTTGAAAAAGACGCGACTGAAATAAGACAAACTAACGTGATGTTGGAGTTCCCAACGGTTCTTACTCCGCAAACCAGTGTCGCGGCCGAAATTGATGTGACCGATGACGTACAAATTGAAGGCTCAGAAGACAA
>NZ_JAWOUS010000353.1:0-751 GCF_033339495.1 Vibrio sp. 2134-1 | reverse complement strand
GGCGTTGTCGTATGTCTGGTTTTGATAGAGCACCCAACAACCGTCTTCTATGGTTTGCGCTAATCCACCAGACACTCGCACGTTTTCGGTCGCAAAAGTTTGATACAAAGGATAATCACGACGTTCGATTTGCACGGCAAAACTGATGATGACTTGAGAGTTGCTTTGTAACTGCAGCGAACGTTTGAGCTCGCCACCGTCTATATCGGGAGAGAAAGAATACGCTTGGACGGCAGACGTTAGCGTGGTTTGGCCAAACTCAATCAGGTTGATGAGGCAGCCAGAGGTAAAAATGTCGCCATCCAAAATCACATTGCGAGTACTGTGGCCGATGACATGAGCATTGGGCAACATCGACAAAACCGCTTTGGCGAGTGCAGCCGCACATTCTCGCGATTGCGTAGACAAAATTTGCACCAAATACTGTTTATCTGGGTGCAACTGAGAAGTGACTAAAAAGTCATTAAGCTGACTTACATCGTGGACCCGTTTGGAAAAAGCTCGCATGTACCCTACTACTGCCGTAACACTATTTTCACCACGATGAGTGGCGTCGTTATTTTTACTTTAGGCTTAGTAATTTACGTTTCTTTTTGATGCTTTTCTAGGCACAAAATGACTTTAGAATGGATTAATGCGAAAGCAATTAAAAAAGTGTGAGTAACGGCTGCAAACTATTGATTTCAATGTCAGGCAACGTACGTGTTCTTGAATGATTAATGACATTTTTATTCATATCATTAAACCAACA
>NZ_JAWOUS010000352.1:0-752 GCF_033339495.1 Vibrio sp. 2134-1 | reverse complement strand
GGTCGGTAATGGGCCTGTTGATGCGCTATACCAATGTATCTACCGCGTGACAGGTTACGAGATCGTACTAGATAAATTCGATCTAACCGCAAAAGGTGAAGGTGAGGATGGTCTAGGTCAAGCAGACATCATTGCCAACTACAAAGGTAGAAAATACCACGGTACGGGCGTTTCAACCGATATCGTAGAAGCTTCTGGTCAAGCACTATTGCATGTTATCAACAGCATCCATCGCGCAGACACCATTGCCGAGATGAAGCAGAAAAAGATTGCTACGGTATAGTCATGCTGAGCTTTATCGCTCAGAGACACACAACACGATTTCAAATAATTAAGCTCAAAAATTAGAAGATTAAAGGAATAACATGACAGACAAATCATACAAAATTGCCGTACTTCCTGGTGACGGCATCGGCCCAGAAGTGATGGCTCAAGCGCATAAAGTTCTGAATGCTATCGAGCAAAAACATGGCATCTCATTTGAGCGCGAAGAACATGATGTTGGTGGTATCGCTATCGATAATCATGGTTGCCCACTTCCAGAAAGTACGGTAACAGCGTGTGAAGAGTCTGACGCGGTTCTATTTGGTTCGGTTGGTGGCCCTAAGTGGGAACATTTGCCACCAAACGACCAGCCAGAGCGCGGTGCATTGCTGCCACTACGTAAGCACTTCCAACTGTTTTGTAACCTTCGTCCAGCGCAAATCCACGCTGGTCTAGAAGCTTTCTCACCGCTACGTGCAGACATCTCA
>NZ_JAWOUS010000351.1:0-753 GCF_033339495.1 Vibrio sp. 2134-1 | reverse complement strand
TTAGACGTGCTAGCGATTTTGGAAAAGAAATACAGAAAATGACAAAATTATCAGTCTATTTATTCACCAAAACGAACTCATTAGTCGTAAAAATGTAGTTAATTTTTAACAACCATTAATATTTCTCGTATCAAAAAAAGGCATACCTGATCGTATGCCTTATTTATTTCCGTTTTTTGAATTTACAGTTTTGCTACAAATCAACGTTGAACCAGCTGCCTATATTTAACCCAATCAAAGCTTAGACCAGGATCGCTTTTTCTCAAGGGAGCAATGTATTGATGGCCGGTAATTCGTGGCAAGGTAATTTGAGGATATTGATGCATGATGGCTTGAGTTAATCGAGCAAGTGATTGATATTGCTCTTCTGTATACGCCACAAATTCTGTTCCCTCTAGCTCAATGCCAATAGAGTAATCATTGCAACGGTCTCTCCCGGCAAAGCTTGATTGCCCCGCATGCCATGCTCTATCAAGAAATGAAACGAACTGGACAATCTCACCGTCGCGCTTAATTAAACAATGCGCTGAAACGCCCATTTTGTGAATTACCTCAAAAAATGGGTGCGCGTTAGGATCAAGATTGCCGCTGAAAAAATCTTCAATATACGGCCCACCAAACTGACCAGGTGGCAAACTGATGTTATGAACAACTAATAGAGAGATATCGTGTTCGCTGTTGCGTGCATCAAAAAATGGTGATGGAACATGATTTTCGTGAGTCAACCATCCATTATCGATAATTGGGGACATA
>NZ_JAWOUS010000350.1:0-753 GCF_033339495.1 Vibrio sp. 2134-1 | reverse complement strand
CCACTGAATTGGCGAAACTGGGGAAATGTGAAGCGATGATCAAGAAAGTCGCCAGCCATCCTCGCCCTGCCCTGTCAAAGCGCCCACAATCGCCACAGGGGACAGATAGCACCCTTCGGGGTGAGTTCGCTCATTTCCGATATGAAGCGGCAGCCCTGCGTTTTATGAGCGGCACTGCGGGGGCTAAGCGTCGCATCTACCAGCTAGTGTTTTCAGCGACGGTAGCAGCGGGAGCATTGACAATGCTGGCGGCATGGACCACCAGCTAGAAAGTATCGACGGAACAATCATGAGCAAGAGAACCAAAGACAAAGACCTGGAGAAACTCGACGTAATCAAAGACTCACCGCAAATGAGCCTGTTTGAGATCATTGAATCTCCGGCCAAGAAAGACGACTACTCCAACACCATCGAGATCTACGATGCGCTGCCGAAGTACATTTGGGACCAAAAGCGTGAGCATGAAGATTTATCCAACGCTGTAGTGACACGACAATGCACCATCAGAGGCCAGCATTTCACGGTGAAGGTGAAGCCAGCCATCATCGAGAAGGATGACGGAAGAACCGTGCTGATCTACGCGGGACAGCGAGAGGAAATCCTTGAGGATGCTCTACGCAAGCTCGCAGTGAACGGGAAAGGCCATATCATCGAGGGCAAGGCTGGAGTCATGTTCACTCTGTACGAACTCCAGAAAGAGCTCTCGAAGATGGGTCACGGGTACAACCTGAACGAAATCAAGGAAGCAATCCA
>NZ_JAWOUS010000349.1:0-754 GCF_033339495.1 Vibrio sp. 2134-1 | reverse complement strand
GTCCACTTTCACTGCTGCCCACTCTGAGCCTTGCGTATGAGCATGAGCCACTGTCGCAGCGCTCACTGCTTGAGCGGACGGAGCAGAAGTTTGAACGTTCAGTGGTGCAGTCGTTGCTTGCCCTTGCGCTGGTTGGTTCAACAATGCTTGAAAGTCTACGGCAGAGGTATTCACGCGTGCATTCGCAGAAGCTGTTTGGCTAGTTTGAATATCTTGTTGTTGCGGTGATGTGTTTAACAAGGCATTAGCTTGCGCTGGGCTTGTTGTTTTTGCTTCACCTTTTACTTCCAACGGATTGACTTTGTTGAACGACGCAACCGATTTCTCAGCCATGTTTAGCATGCCTTGCGTCAAGGTTTGCGCTTGCGCTGCAAGGTCTGGTGTTTCAGTTGGCGTCGTTGCACTCAGAAGAACATTCATTCCAGTGGTGTCAACAGCAGCATTTTCTTCCGTTGTTGCAGTTGTCGCCTCTTTGCGCTCTTCACTTGAGAAAGTTTGTGCAGCAAGGCGAAAGCTTGGTACTGCTTGCTCTGATAATGCTGCGGATTGATTCAGAGGTGTTTGCCCTGAAGCACTGCGCTGCGAAAAGCCTTGAACATCTTTTGCTTGCGTGATTCGGCCTTCTGAAGATGAAGCGGCATTTGACGATGGCAGTGAAGAAGAAATCATCATTGTGTCATCTCCATTGTCATCGCTAGTTGATATGCCATGGCACGCTCTTGTTGATCGTTCGCCATGTTCATCTCTTTTTTGA
>NZ_JAWOUS010000348.1:0-756 GCF_033339495.1 Vibrio sp. 2134-1 | reverse complement strand
AAAACGCCCGCCACTCACTGAGTCAGCAGCTCAATCACTGATGACCATCGCTGATATGGCCCCACCAAAAATCCAAGAGCGACTAAAAAGGCTCGCAGATATGGCAGAAAAATCTGGCCAATAACCATCATCACGTGCGGTAAAATTTAGATAGAAAAAAACCAGGTCGAAACCTGGTTTTTAATATTCTTTGACTAACTTATGCTAGCACCATGTTTGGCTCTGCAAAAGCGACTGGAGAACCGACTTCTTCTTCGAAAGTTGTCCATTCCCATGCTTCTTGATCCGCCAATACTGCGCGTAGAAGTTGGTTGTTTAAACCGTGACCTGATTTATAAGCACGGAATTCACCAATAATTGGATGACCACACATGTAAAGGTCGCCAATTGCATCTAACACCTTGTGAGTAACAAACTCGTTCTCAAAGCGCAGACCTTCTTCGTTCAGAATTCGGTAATCGTCCAATACGATAGCATTGTCGAAACTACCACCCAAAACTAGGTTTTGAGATTGTAGGTACTCGATATCACGCATAAAGCCAAACGTACGTGCACGAGAAATTTCGCGAACGAAACCTTGAGATGAGAAATCAAACAGTAGGCGCTGCTCGTCTGATTCAATCGCAGGGTGGTTAAAGTCAATTTCGAAGTCCATACGGAAGCCGTTAAATGGGACAAATTCTGCCCACTTATCGCCATCTTCAAAACGAACTGGCTTTTTAATGCGGATAAAACGCTTAGGAACGTTTTGCATTT
>NZ_JAWOUS010000347.1:0-757 GCF_033339495.1 Vibrio sp. 2134-1 | reverse complement strand
AAATCCATTTCGCTGCTCACGCCCGATTCCGATTACGCACTGACTGTTGGCGCAAACGCGGTATTGAGCGGCCTTATCGGCACCATTGTCTCGGGTACGTTTCTTACTCAAGGCTTTACTTGGCCAATCTACATTCTTGCCGCGCTCACCGTGGTGGTCAGTCGTATCGTTCAATCTGATTGTCAAAATGAGAAATCCTAATCCTTTCATTTTGACAACAATACAACTAGCTGTTTTTAAAAGCTTAAATCCTTGGCACGCATTGTGATTACTCCTTCTATCAGAAACCAAATTTTAAGAACTCAAGGAGAAACACATGACGGATATCGTAGTATTTGGCGAAGACTTCGGCGGCCTACCATCATCAACGCAGCACATCGTTCAGCGACTTGCCACCAACCATCGCATTCTTTGGGTTAATTCCATCGGTTTAAGACAACCAAAACCGACGAATAAAGACATTCAACGTTTAGTGAGCAAGATTTCCCGCGTTTTCGGCGATACTGGCTCAGATAAGCCAACCATGCATTGTGATGCGGTAGACAACATTTTCACGGTAAATTTGCTGACAATACCGGCTCCCCACTCTGCTTTTTTAAGAAAAGTGGCAGCGAAGATGATGCAGCACCAACTAGAAAAACACTTAAAAGCGTTGAACTTCGACAACCCATTATTTTGGACATCCCTACCAACCGCCGCTGATGTGTGTAATGCCATGAATAAACGCGGGCTGATTTACTACTGCGGAGACGATTTT
>NZ_JAWOUS010000346.1:0-757 GCF_033339495.1 Vibrio sp. 2134-1 | reverse complement strand
CGAGTAGGGAAGTACGCACGCGAAACTTAAAGTGGTTGATTGTGAGGAAGTATAGCAACCCTTTAATAGGTAGAAGGACAATGAATAAAAGCGCTAGTGCGATACCCGCTAGACTCAAAGATGCGGATAAGCCGATATTTAAGAAGAAGCAGACGAGAAAGAGCTCTTTCATATTAAATAGCGATTTAGACAACTCTGACGCTTTACGGTGACCAGCGAGCATCATGCCAAGAATCAAGGCGCCAAGGTCTGGTTTCATTCCAACTAACTCAAACAGTCCGGCACCCACAACAAGCGCGAAGAAAATGCCGAACAGCACTAACATCTCGCCGTGGCCTACTTTATCCAATAACTTGTAAAACAGCGGGCGTAGAAGAGGAAGAGCAAATAGACCTATGGCGTACCATTCTGGCACTTTGCCTGTTGAAACAGTCAGAAACACGACCGCGAAGATATCTTGCATAACCAAAATACCGATGGCCAGTGTGGCGTATGTCGCGTTGAGTTCACCTTTTTCCTGCAGTGTTTTTACCGCGAAAACAGTGCTAGAGAAGGAAAGTGCAAAGGCTAGGAGCAATATCTGCCCGCTTTCCATACTTGCAAGGGACGTTAATCCAAGCAGTTTCAGCCCTGACAACGCAAGGGCAAAAAAAGCGGTTGAAAGAATATTGTGCGCTGTTGCGCCGCCCCAAATTTCTTTGGAGAGCAATGTTTTTACATCGAGCTTTAAGCCAATAGTAAAAAGCAAAAGAGTAAC
>NZ_JAWOUS010000345.1:0-757 GCF_033339495.1 Vibrio sp. 2134-1 | reverse complement strand
GTAACTTAGAAAAGACCATCATCGTTGACCCTTCGGTGCGCGGTAAAATCGACGTTCGCAGCTACGACGTGTTAAACGAAGAGCAATATTACAGCTTCTTCCTTAACGTGTTGGAAGTGTACGGCTATGCAGTCGTAGAAATGGACAACGGCGTACTCAAAGTCATCAAAGCAAAAGACTCTAAGACCTCTGCAATCCCTGTTATGGGTGATGGTAGCGCAAAAGGCGATAGCGTCATCACTCGCGTAGTTGCTGTGCGAAATGTCTCTGTTCGTGAATTGTCACCGCTATTGCGCCAGCTGATTGATAATGCCGGTGCGGGTAATGTGGTTCATTACGATCCAGCTAACATCATCCTGATCACCGGTCGTGCAGCGGTAGTAAACCGTCTAGCAGAAATCATCAAACGCGTTGACCAAGCTGGTGACAAAGAGATCGAGCTAGTAGAGCTTCGCAATGCCTCGGCTGCTGAAATGGTTCGTATCGTAGAAGCCCTGAACAAAACGACCAACCAAAAGAGTACGCCTGAGTTTCTTGAGCCAAAAATCGTCGCGGATGAGCGTACGAACTCGATTCTGATTTCTGGCGATCCGAAAGTACGTGCACGCCTGAAACGTTTGATTCGTCAACTTGACGTAGAAATGGCAACGAAAGGTAACAACCGAGTGGTTTACCTTAAGTATGCAAAAGCAGAAGACCTAGTTGATGTACTGAAAGGTGTCTCTGACAACCTGCAAGCCGAAAAACAAGCGGGTCA
>NZ_JAWOUS010000344.1:0-757 GCF_033339495.1 Vibrio sp. 2134-1 | reverse complement strand
TGCAATGGTGAGTACTGGAATGATGGAAAGAATATACAGTCGCTTTCTTATGGTTAGATTCATAGAGACTTCCTTACTTCTCGGCGCAGCGTTACGAAAAGGCAAAATTCAATCGATTTGCCGGATAAATATATGGCTATTTATTTTTGTAGTGATTGCAGATTAACCGACTTAGTAGGAGAGAAGTACTGGAAATGCACGATTTATCGCGAGCGTATTAACATTTTCAAGCGTGATCACAATTACCGAGAGCAGCGGCCAGAATTACAACGAGAAGTACCCGTTAACCAATATGAGATGCGATACCTATTTTGGGCGAAGCGCAGATAAAGCCAGTCCGCAACAGGTCTGATGAGTGGCCAGTGCAGTGGTGCATACAACCAACCTCGTCCAACAAGTTGCCAAGCTCGGTAGGTCACATCCAGCCCGAGGAGTAAATTTCCGTGGTTGTCCAAGGCATGCAGAATGGTGTTGGCACGATCAGGGTCGATTTGCGGGTAGGCCGAAAAAGCGTCGCTGTAAATATCAACGGTGTTTATCTCTTGCTTACGATCGTGTTGGCGTAATGCCTTCATCTCTTTGGCGCACAGTGGGCAAGTGCCGTCGTAGAAAATAGTCAGTTTAGTCATATCAATTCGTCATTGCATTGGGGCTGCTTGATGGTTTCTCGCTGTTTTTACGTGTCGATGCTTCTTTGGGTTCATTGTGCTGCAGGTAGTGCTGCCAGTTAGTGCGAATGTTTTCGTAATTGTATTGG
>NZ_JAWOUS010000343.1:0-758 GCF_033339495.1 Vibrio sp. 2134-1 | reverse complement strand
ATGTCACATATTCAGTTTTCTTCTCAACCCTCAACTCAAGCCTGTCTCGGGCGCTCGGGATTACTCCAAATTTTTAGTAAACATCCAATACAGCCTTGATGGTTGAAAACGCAATGACAGTGCAAAACGACAAAACCGCCTTTTGGGGCGGTTTTAAAAAGTGTTGGTTAAGCCAGTCCTTTAAAATCAACTCGGCCAATTGCACGTTTTACATAATCGGTAATAATGCTTGGCGGAGAGGTGTCATCTAGATAAATTGGCACGTTCACCGCTCGGTAGCAAACGACATCAACAAGCTCATACTCCTCCACCAATCCTGTCGCTATAAGTCTATGAATCAGATTGAGGGTCGAGAATAGATTAAGCCCTGTTGTTTTGCATAAGTCTTCTGCATTTAGCCCGAAACGGTTGCCTTCATATAGCCTGCCAAATACCAGTTCTTTGTATAGATTAAAGGCTCTTTTTTTTAAAGCTTTTCGTTTAAAGAAGCCAAACATATCTACTCCTTTTGTTGTTAAGTCAAAACTTTAAGGGATGGCGATTATCAATGCGACTTAATATGCAATCTTTGACATATGTCACTTTTTTAATTTGCACATAATAGAAAAATTTGGTCGTGTGGAGAACGCAGTTTATTTGCATTTTTACTCGACATTAAAATTCTAAACTTCTGGAATAATGGTAATAAAAATGTGCAATAGATCACTGTTTTAGATAGAAAAAACGTGAAAAATCCTGCGCTGTCAGTTGGCCGTTAT
>NZ_JAWOUS010000342.1:0-759 GCF_033339495.1 Vibrio sp. 2134-1 | reverse complement strand
ACCAACCATGGCGTCGGTCAATGAATCCAAGCCGATATAGGCCACTTGGGCATTGTTGATAATACGGCCAGAATCCGTAATTAACCGGCTGTCATCCACATCGTTTGCAATCGGTGATAGCAATGGACCTAGTTCACTTGAAGTGAGCATATTGAGCACCGGCATCAGTGAGGCCACCATCTTAGAATAGTGGGTTCTATCATGCTCAAACATGCTCAAAAGGCCTTCCAAATCGGTATTAGCGGCAACGGGCTGAATGCGTTCGTAGTAAAAAAGCAGCATCGCCATAGCTTGTTTAGCCAAGGTATTGGCCTTTTCGGTAAAGCGCTTGATCTCCACACTAAAGTTCGGATACACCTGCTCCCCCCAGGCCGTGACGGCTTTTACTACCAAGCCTTCTGGGCCACCTTCCAAGAATCGTCTCAGTGTTTTCAGATCAGGACGCTGTGAAGTAAGCAACAGACCTTGCACGATGTTATTAAGTGCCATTTGGCCAAAGGCTTTAAATGGATCAGCACCGGTTTCAGATGGGATTAATGCCGCAATTCGGCTGGCAATTTCAGTGCCTCGGTTAAAGTTTCTCAGGGGATTAAGACGTACTGAATGCTCTGGAAAGCCCGGATGAAAATACACAAAGCGCTCAGGACTACCGGCGGCAATACAGGCTCGCTGTGCATTATCCTTAAGTTCTTTGTCTCCCTTAGGGTCAATAATAATCACGGCTTCATTGCGCAAAATGGCCTGGGTGATCATCGCATC
>NZ_JAWOUS010000341.1:0-759 GCF_033339495.1 Vibrio sp. 2134-1 | reverse complement strand
GATTCGCCATGCACTACCGGGATTTGGTAACAACTGGCTGGTATTGTTAAAAACCACCGCGCTTGTCTCCATCATCGGGCTTGAAGATATGGTGAGAATGAGCTCTCTGGCGGCTGGTACAACAAAAATGCCGTTCACGTTCTACATGGCTGTTGCACTGATTTTCCTTTTCTTCACCAGTATTTCGACGGGGTTATTAAAACTCGTTGAACGCAAATTCAGTATTCATGCGAGGTAAGTAATGGATTTTTCGTTGATTATTGAAAGCTTCCCTGTTTGCTTTCAAGGGCTTTGGACGACCGTTTGGCTGGTGGGCATTTCATTGGTGATTGGCTTGTGCGTCTCAGTTCCACTCGCCATTGCGAGAAACAGTACCAACTACGCTTTGAGCCTTCCTTCTTGGGGATTCATTTACTTTTTCCGAGGAACGCCACTGCTTGTTCAGTTGTATCTGATTTACTATGGCATGGATCAGTTTTTCCCAGTGAAAGATACCTTATGGGAACACGCGTGGTTTTGTGCTCTTGTTGCGTTTGTACTAAACACATCAGCGTATACGGCAGAGATCATTCGTGGTGCGATTAACGGTTTGCCGAAAGGCGAAGTGGAAGCCGCAAAAGCGTATGGCATGAGTAAATTTATGACTTACAAACGCATCATCTTGCCAAGTGCGTTACGCCGAGCACTACCTGCTTATTCTAATGAAGTGATCTTCATGCTTCACGGCAGTGCGGTTGCAGGGATCGTAACCATCGTGGA
>NZ_JAWOUS010000340.1:0-760 GCF_033339495.1 Vibrio sp. 2134-1 | reverse complement strand
GCACGCATTTTCCCGACCGTAAGAAACAGACTCCTCGGTGTAGTCTTCAAAGACTGGTTCACCATCGACACGTTGGATGGCGGGCGTGAAGCCGTTTTTCTCAATGTAGTCGATGTGCTTGGTTAAAGTGCGATCCAATACGCCTTGATCCCAATCTGCTTGCAATGCAGGGTAGTTCTCGTAAGTCGAAGAGTCGATCGCGGCTTTCAGCGCCAGCTCTTTCTCTTGCTGAGTAAACTCTTCTGGGAACTTAGTGATCGCATCCGCAATCACTGCTACCGCTGGGTAGCCAACCATGGTACCTGTCTCGTCACCTAAGTGCTCCCATTTCGGCAGCAAGCCGCTTTCAGTGTACTTCTGAACTAGGTTCTTTGCGTATTGTACCGCGCGGGTTGGCTCAGTGATGGTTTTTAGTGGGTGTAATGCACGTTGGGTATCCCATAGAGAGTAAACCGAGAAGTTTGGCTGTTCTTCTGTTGCTTGACCGTACGCGATGGAGTATTCCCCTTCGCCTTCACGAATTGAGCCTTTACCCATGCCACGGAATCGACCGTCTACATCTTGATGCACCATCGGCGCAATCTTGGTGTGGTAAAGCGCAGTGTAGAAGATCTCTTTCTGATCTTCTGTGCCCCCTTCGATAGAGAAGTTGAGTGCTTTTGCCCATTTCTCGCGTGCGTTGTTACGCGCAGTATCGAAAGAGACATTCGCTTCGGCATCGTAGTTGTTTTCTGCACCTTGAGGGTCAACCGCAGACAAC
>NZ_JAWOUS010000339.1:0-761 GCF_033339495.1 Vibrio sp. 2134-1 | reverse complement strand
ACGAGCGCGCGGAAGTGACGAGTAAACAAAGCACACAATAGCGTTGCGATGTGAAGACCATCCGAGTCCGCATCGGCAAGGATACAAATTTTACCGTAGCGTAGGCTGTCAAGGTTGTCGCTGTCTGGGTCGATACCCAACGCAACCGAGATGTCATGCACTTCTTGAGATGCCAGAACTTGATCGGCAGAGACTTCCCATGTGTTTAGGATCTTACCACGCAGTGGCATCACCGCTTGGAATTCGCGATCTCGGGCTTGCTTCGCGCTGCCACCCGCCGAGTCACCCTCCACGAAGAAGATTTCGGTGCGATTTAAGTCTTGTACGGAACAGTCTGTTAGCTTACCTGGCAAGGCAGGACCCGATGCGACTTTCTTACGTACGACTTTCTTGCTTGCGCGCATACGACGGTGGGCGTTAGCAATGCACACTTCCGCTAGTTGCTCTGCAAGTTGAGGCTTTTCGTTTAGCCACAGACTGAATGCATCTTTTACCACACCAGAGACAAACGCAGCGGTTTGACGCGAAGAGAGACGCTCTTTAGTCTGACCAGCAAACTGTGGATCTTGGATCTTAACCGACAACACGTACGAACAACGGTCGAAAACATCATCGCCCGTTAGCTTCACACCACGTGGTAGCAAGTTGCGGAATTCACAGAACTCACGCATCGCATCCAACAAACCTTGGCGAAGACCATTTACGTGTGTACCACCCTGAGCTGTTGGGATAAGGTTCACGTAACTTTCGGTGATCATCTC
>NZ_JAWOUS010000338.1:0-762 GCF_033339495.1 Vibrio sp. 2134-1 | reverse complement strand
TTATTTGGTTTCCCAGATAACTTCATTACCCAAAGCATGGTGATTGTCGCTGCCATCGTTATGTACACGCTTTCGGCGCTAAGTGGCGTAAGCAAAGGCATCCAACTTGTGAGCCGTTACAACATCATCCTGTCGGTGCTGCTGATCGGTTACATCCTGTTCTTTGGCCCAACGAGCTTTATTATTGATGGCTATGTGCAAGGCGTAGGCCGCATGGTGGATAACTTTTTCCCGATGGCGCTTTATCGCGGTGACACTGGCTGGTTAAGCTGGTGGACGGTGTTCTTCTGGGGTTGGTTTATTGGTTACGGGCCAATGATGGCAATCTTCATCGCGCGTATTTCGCGTGGCCGTACAATTCGCCAATTGATTTTGTCCATCAGTATTGCTGCGCCGCTGATCACCTGTTTTTGGTTCAGCATCGTGGGCGGTAGCGGTTTAGCTTTCGAGCTCGCTAATCCGGGATTGATCTCTTCCGCTTTTGAAGGCTTCAACCTTCCAGCCGTATTGCTTGCAATCACTGGTGAACTGCCATTTCCAATGATCATTTCGGTGCTGTTCTTGATTTTGACCACCACCTTCATCGTTACGACGGGTGACTCGATGACCTACACCATCAGTGTGGTAATGACAGGTTCTGCCGAGCCAAACGCAGTGATTCGCTCGTTTTGGGGATTGATGATGGGCGTTGTGGCTATCGCGCTGATTTCTATGGGTTCAGGCGGTATCACTGCGCTGCAATCCTTCATTGTGATTACCGCA
>NZ_JAWOUS010000337.1:0-763 GCF_033339495.1 Vibrio sp. 2134-1 | reverse complement strand
CGAACATGCCTCCTCAAGAGAAAAAAGAAGCGTACCAAGCTGATATTCTATACGGAACAAACAACGAGTTTGGTTTCGATTACTTGCGCGACAACATGGCTTTCCGCAATGAAGACCGTGTTCAGCGCGAACGTTTCTTTGCTGTGGTCGATGAGGTGGACTCAATCCTTATCGATGAAGCTCGTACTCCTTTGATCATCTCTGGTCCGGCAGAAGACAGTTCAGAACTTTACACTCGAATCAACCTGCTTATCCCACACCTACAGAAGCAAGATAAAGAAGATTCTGAAGAGTATCGTGGCGATGGTCACTACACTGTTGATGAAAAATCAAAACAAGTTCACTTGACTGAAACGGGTCAAGAATACGTAGAAGAGCTATTGGTTAAAAATGGTTTGATGGAAGAAGGTGATACATTGTACTCACCTGCGAACATCAGCTTGCTTCACCACGTAAATGCTGCTCTACGAGCACATGTGCTGTTTGAGCGTAACGTGGATTACATCGTTAACGATGACGGCGAAGTTGTGATCGTTGATGAACACACTGGTCGTACAATGCCAGGTCGTCGTTGGTCAGAAGGTCTTCACCAAGCTGTCGAAGCGAAAGAAGGCGTTAAGATCCAAAACGAAAACCAAACGCTAGCCTCTATCACATTCCAGAATTACTTCCGTCTATACGAGAAACTGTCTGGTATGACTGTTACAGCGGATACTGAAGCGTTTGAGTTCCAATCTATTTATGGCTTGGAAACTGTTGTTAT
>NZ_JAWOUS010000336.1:0-764 GCF_033339495.1 Vibrio sp. 2134-1 | reverse complement strand
CCGCCCGATCCTAGAGCTCAGCGAGGAAAGTTATGAGGCGCTTCAAGGCTTAAATAATCAAGTATCAGGCTCTCTACATATCGTTTGCCACGCAGCGTTAGTTCGCAGTTGGTTAGGCGATGTGCTCAATGAATTTCTGGCGGATAACCCTGACGTCAGAGTCCAGCTCACCAGTGATTTTTCCGATACACACCACGATCCAGATTTGTTTATCTGGCTAGGTGAACACAAAGGGCTGGATTGGCGCAAAGAAACGCTTGGCGTATTTCGTTACACCCCATTCGCGTCGCCAAACTACATCGAAAAGCATGGCTCCATCCACCACCCGAGAGAACTAAACAAACATCCGTGGATAGATTTTGGGTCGATACAAGAGAATGGTTTGCTACTCTCGCACCCTGAACAAGGGGAGTTTTTTCTAGAACCATTTGTCAGCCGACTCTATAGCGACAACATTGCTATGCAGATCGATAGTATCGCCAACGGACACGGCATTGGTCTCTTGCCGACTTGGACTGCACAAGGGTATGAGAAACATCACCCCGGCCGTATCACCCCATGCCTTGAAGGCTGGCTTTCAGAGCCAATAACGATCAACTGTTATACACCAGCAGGGCGTCATCCTCTTCGCTTATCCGTACTGCTTGAAGATATTCACCAAAGTGTTCCGCTAGATTGGAAATATTGAGACAAATAAAAAGGCCATCAACATGATGGCCTTTTCTCACAACCGCTCAACAGAGCCGGTTTAAACAACTGTCTCG
>NZ_JAWOUS010000335.1:0-765 GCF_033339495.1 Vibrio sp. 2134-1 | reverse complement strand
TGGCGTCGTACGCGCGGCTAGATTCGATTTCGACTTCTGCGCCATGTTTTTCGCATCCCGACTCACATGTTGAAATCATGTGTTTGACTTGTGCTTCTAGCTTCTCTCCATTTAGAGAGCGAGCTTCAGCAACGATTTTAAGCTCTGGCATCACAATGTTGGTTGCCTGACCACCGTTGACCATGCCGATGTTCGCTGTGGTTTCTTCGTCGATGCGAAGCAGTTTCATTTGGTTGATTGCGTCTGCCGCAACCATGATCGCGCTGATGCCTTCTTCCGGCGCAAGACCTGCATGTGCAGGGCGGCCTTTGATGGTTGCGACGATCTTTTGTTGGCCCGGAGCAGCCGTTACGATAGTTCCAATTGGGCCACCTGTGTCCAGTACGATCGCTTCTGTTGAGGTTACGTGAGACATATCGAAGTATTCAGAACCGAACAGGCCACCTTCTTCATGTACAGTGAACGCCAATTCGAGCGTTTTGTGTTCTAGGTTTTCAGCTTGGATGCAGCGCACTGCTTCCATGATGGCAGCGATGCCAGATTTGTCGTCACCGCCAAGAATGGTGTTGCCTTTCGAGCGGATGATACCGTCTTCGATGATTGGTTCGATACCAATGCCCGGCGTTACCGTATCCATGTGACAGCTCATTAGGATTGAGCCTTCTTTTTTTCCTTCTAAACGTGCGTACACGTTGAAGCCATTAGAAATGTGTTCTGGTACAGGAAGTTTGTGAACCGTAAAGCCTAGTTCGCCCAGTTGCTCAG
>NZ_JAWOUS010000334.1:0-766 GCF_033339495.1 Vibrio sp. 2134-1 | reverse complement strand
AGAATCGACATTACCACCACAATTCGGGTGAAAGACGTCATCAAAATCACCATTGCTGGCAAGAAGCCCAGCATGGTCATTAAGGCAAGAATTTGCAATGTAACAGAATAGTCTTCACTGCCATCCGGATTGGTGGTCATGGTAAAAGCTGGAATACCAGCACCGTTGCCAACCGACATAGAGCGACTGGCTCCAGTATCACTTTGCATGGCCTGAACCGTCACACTGCTCCCTTCTGCTAAATTCGCAGGCAGCGGTGATTCCTCTGCCGCAGCAAACGAAAATGAAGAAAACAGCACGCCAACCAGTAGCACCAAAGTGCTAAAAAGCAGACGGATTGGATTACCCTTTGTCATTTTTCTTGATCAGTTGGCTGAACTGACTGGCAAAAGCATTGGTCGCCAACTCTTCCTCTTTCAATGGCTTTTCTAGCTTGGCTAAGGTTTGGATCGATTGACTGGTGATGCCCACCAAAAACTGCTCTTCTCCAACCTGAACCACGGCGATTCGCTCTTTGGTGCCAACAGGTAATTGGCTCACGATGCGTAAACCTTTTTGCTGCCCTAACGCCGGCACTTGCATGCGTTTAAGCAACCATGCCAATAGCAAAATGACACCAATAACCAGCACAAGTGAACCCAAGGTGGTCGCTAAATCGAGATTACTGGGTGCAGCCGCAAATGCATAAGGAGCACTCAGCATTAAACCGAGTGCTCCTGTGATTTGCTTCAATCTCTTTGTGATTGAACTTGTCATATTAACGCAG
>NZ_JAWOUS010000333.1:0-766 GCF_033339495.1 Vibrio sp. 2134-1 | reverse complement strand
TGAATCGGGCAACAAGCTTTCTGGCAACGCTTGGTAAGCGACCGGGCGTAACCAACGGTGAATGGCCTCTGCTCCGACAGAGGTTGATGCCGCATGGGTCGACGCAGGATACGGCCCACCATGAACCATCGCATAACCAACCTCTACGCCAGTTGGCCAGCCATTGAACACCAGGCGTCCGGCAATTTCTTCCAGGCATGGAATCAACTGCTCAGCGAGTGATGAATCTGCTTCAGTCGCGTGGATGGTAGCGGTGAGCGTGCCGCTCAGTGTTTCACTTAGATTGAATAAGTCCTCGAAGTCCTTACAGACAACAATCACTGATTGAGGGCCGAAAATCTCTTCTTCCCATTTTGGGTTTGTGCGCCAGTTTTGCCTGTCGGTGACAAACAGCGCAGAGGCGACATTTGGAGAGTCAGCCTGAGAGTAAGTCACGTTAATACCCTGATCAGCGGCTCGCTTTACGACTTCGTTCTCATAGGTTTCTCGGATACCTTGAGTGAGAAGCGTAGAAGGGGACTGTTGACGAATCAAAGCCTGAGCGGTTTCGATAAAGGCTTGTGTTTCTGGAGTATTCAACGCGAACACTACTCCCGGTTTTGTACAAAACTGGCCGCAACCCATGGTCATTGATGCGACAAACTGCTCTGCAAGTGAAGCGTTGTTCTTCATCGCTTCTGGGAGAATAAAGGTTGGGTTAATGGCGCCGAGTTCTCCATAAAAAGGGATCGGCTCAGGTCTCTGTTGAGCAAGGTTGAATAAGGCA
>NZ_JAWOUS010000332.1:0-766 GCF_033339495.1 Vibrio sp. 2134-1 | reverse complement strand
TGGCATTGCTCTGCCAGCGTACGATATTGAGTCTCTCACTCCACACGTTCAAATTGTCGAAGCGGAACCCTCTCTTGTTGCTTTCCTTTCTAAGCTTGACTGGGGCGTAGCAGTACTGGGCGATCTTGACGCTTGTCGTCGCGTTGCTTATGAAAACGTTGAAGATGCGCTAAACGCACAAATTGATTACGCCGAACTGCGTTTCTCACCATACTACATGGCGATGAAACACAAACTGCCAGTCGCTGGCGTGGTTGAAGCGGTTGTCGATGGCGTACAAGCAGGCATGCGCGACTTTGGCATCAAAGCGAACCTTATCGGTATCATGAGCCGCACATTTGGCACAGATGCATGTCAGCAAGAACTGGATGCAATTCTAAGCCAGAAAGACCACATCGTAGCAGTAGACCTTGCAGGTGATGAGCTTGGTCAACCAGGCGATCGCTTTGTCTCTCACTTCAAACAAGTGCGTGATGCAGGCCTAAACGTGACAGTTCACGCTGGTGAAGCAGCGGGCGCTGAAAGCATGTGGCAAGCCATTCAAGAGCTAGGTGCAACGCGTATCGGCCACGGTGTGAAAGCGATTCACGATCCAAAACTGATGGATTACCTAGCGGAAAACCGTATCGGTATCGAATCGTGCCTGACGTCGAACTTCCAAACCAGTACGGTCGATTCTCTAGCAAATCACCCACTGAAACAGTTCCTAGACCACGGCGTTCTAGCGTGTCTAAATACGGATGATCCTGCGGTAGAAGGTATTGAG
>NZ_JAWOUS010000331.1:0-768 GCF_033339495.1 Vibrio sp. 2134-1 | reverse complement strand
ATCCACACTTTATCTTTGTCATCGATCAAGATGTGGGGGATATTCAGGTCTGTGTGATTAACGCCAGCGTTGTGCATTTTGGCAATTTCTTGCCCTATTTTTTGATACATTCCTTCCGGTAACGGTTTTTCCCGCAAGATACTGACCAGGTCTCTTGCGTTAGGAATGCGCTCACTCAATAAATCGGCCTGATATGTCAATCCAGATTTCACAGCTCTCGCAGCAATTGGCCTTGGCACATGAACGCCAGCATTAATCAGTGTAAGTAATAGTTGGAACTCTTGCGCACAACGCGTTTGCTCCCAACCTGAAAACCAATAATTGTCTTTAACTAACTTACCAAATAAACCCCCACGTCGATAATGACGCAGAGCGGCTTGCATCGTATCAAGCTGAACAAACCAAGTCGTACCACGCCCTGAAGCACTGCCAGTTACTTTGTTGGTGGATTGCCAATACTCGGCATCAAAAATAGGCTGACTAGGATCTTCAATAAGCGCCTCATCAAACCAAATGACTTGGTTGCTATCTCGATACTGCTGAATCATGTTGTAACCTCTAGCCTAGGTAGCGACTGGCCAATATGTATAGCCAAGTAAAAGCTGCGAACGCTAACGCAACCATAACGGCTGCCGATCCTATATCTTTAGCGCGGCCACTTAATTCATGGCGTTCAACACCAATGCGATCCACCACTGCTTCTATCGCGGAGTTAATCAGTTCGACAATCAGAACTAATACCACGACACCAATCAATAAGATGCGCTC
>NZ_JAWOUS010000330.1:0-768 GCF_033339495.1 Vibrio sp. 2134-1 | reverse complement strand
GTTACAGTCATAGTTACTTCACGCCTGCCAGTTGAGAATTGATGTTCTCTTCCAGCCAGCCTTGAAGCGATTCAAGGTCACGTTTGTCTTCCGTATTGCTGGCTTTACGTGCATCTTCCGACACAGCGCTCAACATGGCGTTAGCCTCAGCAAGTGATTCAACATTGTTCCCAGGGAACACAATCGTTTGACTGTGATCTTTCATGGTCTTCTCCTTTGAGAATGGAGGACCGTCTCCCATCAGGAAGAGCGGCCCCGTGGGTTAAAAGTAAAAATCCTCCAGCTCTTCATGGTCAGGCTTTCGCTCAACTGGTCGAAGCAACTCAGCTTCATCAGCGAACTCAAGCTCAGGATGAAAAGCAGGATGAAATCCTCGATGCCAGACTGGACGGTCATTATCGAGGTCTAAGTAGCAGTGCCTCCCACTGGCTGGGTGATAGCAGTAAAGCCACTGTCTACCACTAACGGTAAACGGCTTCTCTGCACCTCCACATGCCGGTACAAGGTTATCTGCTGCTATATGCGCTACAGCATCCATAGGATCAGTCCTCATCTTCGTCATCACGAACACAAAGATCACGAGCAACTATTTCCGCAGCTATCAACGCATAATCGTTGCCCTGCCAGAACCACCGCTCCGCCAGCTCATAGGCTTCGCTGGAAGGTTCGCCATAACCATGAGCCACCACGTAATCGTGGAACACTTCATGATCAAATGCCTTGCCATCAGCTTCCATGAACCAACCGACAGGGCACTCCAGAATGCGA
>NZ_JAWOUS010000329.1:0-769 GCF_033339495.1 Vibrio sp. 2134-1 | reverse complement strand
AGCAATTTACGAATCACTTGCTCTGGGTATGGGTTCACTTCTTCATCTTCACCTTTGTCGCGAGCAAGCTTAATACCTGTCCAGATTAGGAATGCCGCAAATAGGTAGAGTACCCAATGGTATTGGGCGAGCAGCTGCGCGCCGACAGCAATCATAATTGCACGCAGAAGCAACGCGCCAATCACACCCCACAGCAACGCACGAGGACGAAGATGCTCTGGCACTTTGTATTGGGCAAATATGATGGCGAAGACAAATAAGTTATCAACGCTTAATGATTTTTCGAGCAAGTAACCAGTTAGGAAAGACACGGTCGCTTTCTCATTGCTGTAAGCACTATGAGGAGCGTAAACGTCCCAAAAGAAATAGATGGAACCTGCAAAAAGAAACGCGAGTAAGAACCAGAATATGCTCCAAACGATGGCTTTTTGCATCGTAATGGCACCGCCTCGGGTTTGATAGATATCAAGCGCAACCAAAACGAGTGTGAAAAGGCCGAATGCACCATACATTGTCAGTGATTCTTGAAATAGAACAGATTGGCTTAACTGGGTGGTATTTTCGATAAGAGACATGCTTCCTCCCACGCGGAAGGACAGCAGTGTTTAGTGACCTTCCGCAAACAATACAAACCAGCAGTCACATTACCCATGTGTCTGCTAATCAATGAATGCGTTGGTCTCGTTGAAGTGCCAAGATTGAATGTTCAATCATACACCTTTACTTACCGGATAAGCGTTCGCTTAACGAGATGACGATAAGTAAACTT
>NZ_JAWOUS010000328.1:0-769 GCF_033339495.1 Vibrio sp. 2134-1 | reverse complement strand
GGTTTCGTTTTGATTAAAAGCATCAAGCTGCATATCAAGAAATCTCGATTTTATTTGGAGTATTCATTGAGGTATGAGCATGGAAACGCTGCATCTAACAAATTCACACTTCAAGTCTGATTCGCCAATCAACAGATTGATTTTGTTGCTGGTAGCGCTCATTACACTATTTCTTGTCGTGATTTCTCCGGGTTGGAAACAAGCAATGCTTTCCGTCATTTTGATGGCAATCATCGTCGGTTTCGCCGTCCTGATGATTAAGAAAAGCCAAGTCACTTTCACACTGACCGCCTCGCACTTTCAGCAACACCTGTTTAAAGGCGGTTGGGTTGTCCGTTGGCGAAATATTGAGTCCATTGGTATATGCAGTTATCAACAAGACGGTTGGCATCAACCGCTCCCGTGGATAGGCATCCGCTTGAAACACTATTCCCCTTACCTTGATGCAATTTGCCCGCGTATCGCGACGGAGATTTTACTTAGCCAACGCGCTTTGTTGTATTTGGGCGCAAGGCAGAACCATTGTGAAGAGAAATTTGAAGATATGGTGCTCGACCCACAACCGTACACTAACAAAGCGGGAAAACAATACGACGGTTTGCAAGCCATGTTGGCGAATAGAATGAAGTATCAGAGAAAATTTTACGGCTATGATGTGTTTTTTTCGGCCAGTGATTTAGACAGGGAAGCCGACGAATTTGTAGGGCTGACCCGGCGATACTTAGCGGCGGCCGTGCCAGAATAATAACGTGTACAGACAAGGCGCTAG
>NZ_JAWOUS010000327.1:0-770 GCF_033339495.1 Vibrio sp. 2134-1 | reverse complement strand
TACTGCGTCCTGAGCATCACTTTGAAGCTGGTTGATCATACGTTGAATCTCTTCCGTTGAATCGGCAGTGCGCGACGCTAGGTTACGAACTTCATCTGCAACTACCGCAAAGCCTCGACCTTGCTCACCTGCGCGTGCCGCTTCAATCGCTGCGTTCAGTGCCAACAAGTTTGTTTGCTCAGAGATATCGCGGATTACACCAAGGATAGAGCCGATATCTTTCGTTGTAGAAGCAAGCTGTGTCACAACGATGTTTGTCGTTTCCACATCGTCAGCAAGACGGCTAATCACTTCTTTCGCTTTCATCACAACTTCACGACCCGTCTGAGTATTATCAGACGCTTGGTTTGCAGTATCGGCTGCCGTCGCTGCGTTAGACGCAATTTCACTGATCGTCGCACCCATTTGGTTGATCGCTGCAACTACTTGAATCGTCTGGTCACGTTGCTCTTGGCTATTGTCGTACGTTGACGTTGCTTTGCTCGACACGCTGTCTGACGCTTGGCTCAGTGCACCGCTCGTCAAAGATACCTCTTTCATGGTTGCGTGGATTTTCTCAATAAATCCGTTGAAACCTTTAGAAAGTTGCGCGATTTCATCATTGCCACGAATTTCAATACGCTGTGATAAATCACCTTCGCCTTGACCAAGATCGGTAAAGCGATCTGCAATCAAACGAATTGGCTTAGTGATACTGTTTGCGAGCAATACGCCCATCAAAATGAACACCAACGCCACTACAATGGTTGTGATCATCATTTTTTGGCCAG
>NZ_JAWOUS010000326.1:0-770 GCF_033339495.1 Vibrio sp. 2134-1 | reverse complement strand
CAACAAGGCGAAAACTTGTTCTCTGTACGCGTGATGCAGTGGGCCGATTCCACTTACATTGAAGACCAAGACATGTGGTGGACGGCGGGGATCTTCCGTGATGTTTACCTAATCGGAAAAGAGAACATTCACGTCCAAGACCTCACCATTCGCACCGATTTCGCCGACGATTACCAAAGTGCGACGCTCAGTGCTCAAATCGAATTGGAAAACCTTTCCACCGCTATCGCGTCTGGCTATACGCTGGAATACGCGCTGCATGACAAAGGCACTGTCGTAGCCAGTGGTCAATGCGATTCACTGACTATCCAAAACCACCACTCAACAAGCTTTGCGATTGATATGGTGAACCCAACGCATTGGACGGCTGAAAATCCTTACCTTTACCACTTGTTCATCACCTTAAAAGATCACCAAGGCAACGTAGTGGAAGTGATCCCACAACGCGTGGGTTTCCGTGACATCAAAGTTCGCAATGGCCTGTTTTACATCAACAATCAATACGTAATGCTGCATGGTGTAAACCGTCATGACAACGACCACCTAAAAGGTCGCGCAGTGGGCATGGACCGCGTGGAAAAAGATCTGATTTTGATGAAGCAACACAACATCAACTCGGTTCGCACCGCACACTACCCGAACGACCCACGCTTCTACGAGCTGTGTGATATTTACGGCCTGTTTGTGATGGCAGAAACCGATGTGGAAACCCACGGCTTTGCCAACGTTGGCGACCTGAGCCGTATCACCAATGATCCAGCATGGGAAGC
>NZ_JAWOUS010000325.1:0-771 GCF_033339495.1 Vibrio sp. 2134-1 | reverse complement strand
AAGATGCACTGATGCTGACAAAACCCAACTACACCTTCGTCAACAATCTACTCACGAACAATCGTGAAGGGCAACTGAGTAAAGATCAAGCGAATACACCGAACCTTGTTCACAGCAATGTTCGTGGCCCGAACTGTTATCACTAGGAGAAATACAAATGAACGCACTGAACGACCAACTCAAAACCCTCCGCTTGAGCCATGCAGTGAAAGCGTTAGAGCAGCAACAAGAACAACTGAGCACCTACGCAGAGCTGGACTTCGAGGAAAGGCTAAGCCTGCTTCTGGAAAGTGAAATCTTGAATCGCAATCAGACAAAAATCCAACGCTTAAAACGACAAGCCAAACTGAGAGTAGATGCTCAGCCGAGCCAACTCATCTACAAGGAGGGACGAAATCTCAATCGCAAACAGATGAGCGAACTTCTAACGGGCAGTTATCTACATAAGCACCAGAATATCTTGATCACAGGCCCAACAGGTGCAGGCAAGACCTATCTTGGCTGCGCACTGGCAACCAGTGCCTGCGACCAACAACACACGGTCAGATACTACCGATTAACTCGCCTGCTTGATGACCTGACCGCGGGTCGTCTGGATGGTAGCTATCAAAAGCAACTCCAATCGTTGGCTAAGAAAGCTCTACTAATCCTCGACGACTGGGGGATGGAAAAGCTAACCCACGAGCATGCAGGTCACTTATTAGAAGTGCTTGAAGATCGTTACCAAAACAGCAGCACGATCGTCATCAGTCAGTTACCTGTAAAGGAGTG
>NZ_JAWOUS010000324.1:0-771 GCF_033339495.1 Vibrio sp. 2134-1 | reverse complement strand
GACTTGCCTGATATTGGTACGGCAGCTGGCGGCACGCTTTCTATAGACCAAGAGTTGATTTATGGCGACGCGTACATGCGCATGCTCAGAGCCAGTAAGCCTATCGTCAACGATCCGGTCATCAACGAATATATCGATTCCCTCGGACACCGCCTCGTGGCCAACGCGAACGATGTAAAAACGCCGTTCCACTTCTTCATGATTCGTGATCGTAATATCAACGCCTTTGCCTTTTTTGGCGGTTACGTTGCATTGCACTCAGGGCTATTTCTTCATGCTCGTAGCGAAAGTGAACTCGCATCCGTTGTCGCGCACGAAATTGCACACGTAACACAGCGCCACCTAGCGCGCAGTATGGAAGACCAAGCAAGGCGCTCTCCAGCGACTTTAGCCGCGCTTGCTGGTGCATTATTACTTTCGATTGCTTCACCAGAAGCAGGCATGGCAGCGATTACCGCCGCAACAGCAGGCAACATGCAAAGCCAAATCAACTACACTCGCTCAAACGAGAAAGAAGCCGACCGCTTCGGTATCGCAACCTTGGCGAAAGCAGGATTTGATGTGCAAGCAACGCCGCGTTTCTTTGGCCGTTTGGCCGATGAATACCGCTACGCGAGCAAACCGCCACCAATGCTACTGACTCACCCTTTACCAGAAGACCGTGTAGCAGATAGCCGTCAACGTGCACAAGCCTATCCCCCAATGCGCATTGCACCCTCTATCGATTACCATTTGGCGCGCGCACGCATTGTCGCGCGATATGCCGGTATC
>NZ_JAWOUS010000323.1:0-771 GCF_033339495.1 Vibrio sp. 2134-1 | reverse complement strand
ACAAACCTTTGCCAAATGGTTTACTGGTGATTAACCCCTGACGAGAAAACTCGGATATCGCCCAGTTTGGCAACGCCGCAACGCCCAACCCTGCCGAAACCATTTGCACCAGCATTAAGGTATTGTCCGCTTGCTTCCATCTGGCAGGCTCGACGCCGGCCGGCTGCAAGAAGTGCTTAACAACGTCCAATCTTTGTTTTTGAACCGGATAAGAGAGCATAGTTTGATCGGCAAGATCTTGTGGTTCGATAATTTCTTTGTCAGCTAATGGATGATTAGTCGCAGTAATTAGGCGCATTTCGAAGTCAAACAACGGTTCATAATGTACCTCAGAACGGGGTTGAATATCCGACGTGATAACGAGATCTAACTCGCCAGCCAACAATGCGGGTAGGGGCTCAAACCCGAAGCCGGACGAAAAATCCAACGTGACGCTTGGCCACGCCAATTGATATTCCCTTAGAGCAGGCATGAGCCATTGGAAGCATGAGTGACATTCGATCGCCATGTGTAATCGACCGTTGACGTCCTCTTTCAAACTCGCCAGTTCGTTTTCTGCTCTTGCCAGCTTTGGCAAAATATCTTCAGCGAGGCGCAAGAGAATTTCACCCTCAGAGGTAAATTTTACTGGGCGAGTTTTGCGTAAAAATAACTGACCGCCAATACGAGATTCGAGATCTTTGATTTGGTGAGAAAGAGCGGATTGCGTTAAGTGCAAGGCAGTAGCCGTAGCTGTTAACGAGCCGGTGTCTCGAAGCGAAGTTAATGTTC
>NZ_JAWOUS010000322.1:0-774 GCF_033339495.1 Vibrio sp. 2134-1 | reverse complement strand
CATCGGGATTGAGCGCATAACCCAAGGTAACAATCGCGCCTTTGTCGTCCAGTTTGCCTTTATCGGCTTTCTCTTTCAGCGGCGTTGCCAAAATGCGATCTACTGTGTCGAAGATGCGTTTGATGTCTGCTGCTTTACCAGCATTCAGTTTGGCCAGCGTTGTCATGTGTTGATCTGATTCGGCTTGAGTGCCTTTAAAGCGCTGCCACACCGCAAGATAAGCGTGTAAATCTACATCGTCCGGCGCCACAGCCAAGGCTTGTTCGAACAGTTCAATTGCTCGATCGACGTTCTTGTTGTAAATCTGCGCATTTGCCGCAGAAATGAGTAGGTCGGTGCGGTATGGCTCAAGTTGGTAAGCTTCTAGCAATCGGTCGGTAACTATCTCCATATTGCTCGGCATTTTCGCGGTAAAACCAGCGTGAGAGATACGCGCCGGCGATTTAAAGGCTTCCACGGCGTCACTCAAAAGTTGGTCGACAACTTGACGTTTGGTCACCAGTTGCGAGTAGTCTGCGGAAGATTGGATTGTAGAATCGTTGGCGGCCAGTGAATAAGGGGCTGCTGTCAGCGCAATTACGCTGCCAAGGGCGATAGCAAGGAGGTTCTTCTTCATGGGTGAATCCTAGTTTTGTTATTTTTCGAATCAGAAAGGTGGATTTTTTCAGTCTAGGTTTGACTCATGAATAAACTGTGAAACGAATCTCAAAGCTGCTGAGCCAAACGACCTTTATCGCCAAAACACGAAGTAGGATCACGAAAATGGTTTACTAA
>NZ_JAWOUS010000321.1:0-775 GCF_033339495.1 Vibrio sp. 2134-1 | reverse complement strand
ACACTCATAAAATATGAGTTGTACTCTGGTTTTCGTTTGGAGTGGTCATGAATGTGATTGAGGTTTTCAACGACAGTTACGAGCGTTGTGTTCTCAGTGAGTACTTTTTCGAGCGGTTTTATGCCAAGTTTTGGTCGAAAGGAGAGAGCTTTCGGCAGAAATTTGAAGGCGTAGATATGCAAAAGCAAGTTCGTATGCTCAAAGGTTCGATCGTCTTTTTTATGATGACAGACACGTCTTCTGATGCGCGAAAAATGATGGAAAAGTATGGCAAAAAGCACGGTATCGGTAACATTGGTATCAAACCCGAAGACATTGATATTTGGTTTGAAAGCTTATTGGAAACAGTACAAGAGTGTGATTATGAGTACAACTCCGACGTTGAAAAGGCATGGCGCGCTTGTTTTAAATCGGGTCTGGAAATCATGAAACGCGAATGTGGTACGCCGCCAAGTAAATCCGACACGGGTCAGTGATCGAAAGGTTTGTGATATCTAATATGAAGAAGCGGCCTTACTGTTTACACCAAACTCAACGAGACCAAACTAAGTCCGCTCAAGTTAAACCAAAGCCGCTTCCGCCCTTATTTGAAAATTAATGTGGCTATTCTTCTTTATCCTGCCCCTGATTCTTTTTAACGGCGTTGGCAATGTCCGTCACCGCTTCGACCAAATTAATTGGCATTGGGAAGATGATGGTTGAGGTTTTGTCCGTCGTAATTTCGGTTAAGGTCTGCATATAGCGTAATTGCAGCGCGTTTGGCGCTTCGTTTAGC
>NZ_JAWOUS010000320.1:0-776 GCF_033339495.1 Vibrio sp. 2134-1 | reverse complement strand
GCCCTTTCAAACTCTCTGGTGTCGGAAATTCAACTTCGACCAGATCATACAGCCATGTATTTTTACGCTCGATACTGGCTAACTGTTGTTCATTCATCTTGATACCTTCGTTTAGAGCAGTACATTAGCATGAAGCCCGCAACAAACCTAGCGCACATAGACCTTTCCGTGGCTAAATTTTGTTTTAGGTGCAAACCTCTGATAGATTTCATCAATATCTTTCCTAGTTAAGGACAAAAATAATGAAAAAGATGCTGTTAAGTGCATTGCTTGCTACTACTCTAGTTGGTTGTTCAGATAACGATGTTGCTGACGTGGGGCTCGGTTGGTTTACTTTGAAAGACATCAAAGTCGGTGAGTTGAAAGACGAGGTGGTAACAGGTGTCACATGTCACATCGCCTCTATCGAAGCGGATTTCAGCTTAGCAGATCCAAGTGATAGCTCAATATCATGTCGTCAGACTGGCGAAATCACACCGGAAATGATTGCAAAAATAGATAAGAGTAAGTCCGGTGAAATTGTATTTAAGAAGTCAAAAAGCATTTTCTTCAAAACAATGAAGGTTCGCCGTATTTATGATGCCGATAACCAAACCTTACTCTACTTGTCTTATACAACAAAAGAGACCGATGGTAGTTTTAAGCATAGCCTTTCGACAGTCCCACTTTGGGGTACCAAGGCTTACGTTGAGCCAACTGAAGTGAAAAAGTAACGCGGGTAAATTTAGTTAGCGCGGAGCAGGCTCTTTCCGGGCGCTGCTGAGCAACAAGTTTAA
>NZ_JAWOUS010000319.1:0-776 GCF_033339495.1 Vibrio sp. 2134-1 | reverse complement strand
CGTGCCTCGTCTCCACGAGCGTAGCCATAACGGGTTTGGCTGTAGTAACGCTTTTGTCGTAACAGCGGCAGTCGGTCTTTTACATCCGCCCATGCGTTTGGATCGCCACCTTGTGCCTTGGTTAATCGACGCGCGTCCATCATGTGGCCATAACCAATATTGTACGATGCCAATGCAAACCAAATTTTTTCATGTTCGTTAATCGTATCAGGTACGCGAGCGACAATGCGACGCAGGTATTCCACACCACCACGAACAGATTGTTCTGGGTTTAGACGATCGGTTACACCAACACTTTTCGCAGTTGGTAAAGTCAGCATCATCATGCCACGAACACCCGTAGGCGATTTTGCTTTTGGTTTCCAATGAGATTCTTGGTAGGCCAAAGCCGCGATTAAACGCCAATCAAACTCTTCGCTGTATTTTTGGAACAGCGGAGCCCATCTCGGCAACTTATCATCAAGAGCACGAATAAAGGCACGCGTGTCCACGTAGTCAAACGCTTCAATATGGCCAATGTACTTCTCTTCAAGAGAAGCTAGCTCGCCAGATTGTTTGATATTGCCGAAAAACTCAATCAGCATCGCATACAAGCTCTCGTCCTCTGAGCGGCGAGTAAACCATGATACTGGTTGATCTTCGGTGAGCTCAAAAGCAAGTGCTAGATCTGGATACAGGCGTTGCGCGAGAGACAGCTCTACGGAATCAGTGACGGTGAAACGCAGTTCTCCAGTCGATACATGTTTCAGTAAATCGCGAGTGTCAGCATCGCCCAC
>NZ_JAWOUS010000318.1:0-776 GCF_033339495.1 Vibrio sp. 2134-1 | reverse complement strand
AAACCAGAAGCGTCTGTCTGTGACGAAGTTGATGGCGCGAAAGTGATTGAAGATGTGCTGAACAGCTACGATCCAGCCACCGGTTCTGCGCAAGCACTGATGAACGATTTGCGCATGCTAGACAGCTTCAACTGGGGTTACGACCCATTCCATTACACGGTGCCAGAAGGCAGCTACGCGACCGATCCAAACGGCTCAAAACGTATTCTTGAGTTCCGTGAAATGGTGCAAGCAACACACAAAATGAAGCTGAAGCTGATCATGGACGTGGTGTACAACCACACCAATGCCTCTGGCATTAACGACAAATCCGTTCTAGATAAAATCGTCCCAGGGTACTACCACCGTCTTAACGTCAACACTGGCGGCGTAGAAAACTCAACTTGTTGTGACAACACTGCAACAGAAAACTTGATGATGGGTAAACTGATGGTTGACTCATTGAAAGTGTGGGCGGACGACTACAAAGTTGACGGTTTCCGTTTCGACTTAATGGGCCACCAGCCAAAAGATGTGATGGTCTACGCACTTGAGCAAATCCGCAAGATTGACGAAAACACCTTGTTCTACGGTGAAGGTTGGGACTTCGGTGAAGTGTCTAACAACGCTCGTTTTGATCAAGCCACTCAGCTAAACATGGCTGGCACTGAAATCGGTACGTTCTCGGATCGTCTGCGTGACGCTGTTCGTGGCGGTAGCCCATTTGATGGCGGTGTCGATTCAGAAGGTAAGCACCCACTTCGCTTCAACCAAGGTTTTGGTAACGCGGCTTACGC
>NZ_JAWOUS010000317.1:0-778 GCF_033339495.1 Vibrio sp. 2134-1 | reverse complement strand
GTTACGTTAGATAAACTCAGCTCTGCTGCGACTATTTCGTGAGTGCTTGTATCTACTGCAATATGCAGTTTACGCCAGACTCTGCGCTTCCCATCAGTACCATGCTTCTTGACCTTCCATTCACCCTCGCCATAAACCTTGAGGCCAGTGGCATCAATTGCTAGGTGTTGTATTGCTCCTCTGGTTTTGGTTTTAAATGAAACCTCAACTTCCTTAGCTCGGCGGCTTATACAGGTGTAGTGCGGGCAAACAAGCGGGATGTTAGCCAGCTTAAATACAGAGTCTAGAAAACCTTGCAGCGCTCTCAAGGGCATAGAGAAAACGCGTTTCACCATCAGTGCGGTAGTAATGGCTAAGTCGCTGAATCGGCGAGGTCTACCACGCTTGCCTTGTTTGTTTTGCTTCCACTCAGCTATCGCTTCCTCATCAATCCAAAAGGTCAGAGAGCCACGGTTGATTAGCGCTTTGTTGTACTGTTTCCAGTTGTTTGTTTTGTAACGAGGTTTAGGCATGAGACTACGACGATTGATGGGCGTAGCCGCTCAGATCGTAGTTTCTTGATTTAGTTCCATCGAATTACGCAACAAAGCCATCCAAACGCTACAGATCTCGATGATGAGGAGCTTTTCGTTGAAGAAGACGAAGTTGCCGCTCAGTCTGTTCCAATTGAGCCTTATACAATTGATGACATCATCGCCGATGGCTGTTTTCTTGAGCGAGAAAGTATCGTTAAGATTATTACTCAACTCAGGCATAAGAAAAATATAATTCTGCAATG
>NZ_JAWOUS010000316.1:0-778 GCF_033339495.1 Vibrio sp. 2134-1 | reverse complement strand
AACGGTAGAAAAGCCAGTACCAGGTTGGTCGCTGCCTCGATTTTGAAGATACGCTTTTGACGCCACGCCCATACTGAAGGGCTCACGTAGTGCACGGTTTTAATGCCTGCTTGCTTTAAATCTAACTCTATACGCAAGTTAAAATCTGGCGCATCAATTCCGACAAAAACATCTGGCGGGTTCTGGGTGAAGTACTTAACAAGCTCAGCTTTTATTTTTAACAAACGAGGTAATCGTCCAAGCACTTCAACTAAACCCATTACAGCTAACTCTTCCATATCAAAAAGAGATTCACAGCCTTGCGCGATCATCTTTGGCCCACCGATGCCAACGAACTCTGCATTCGGGTATCGTTCTTTCACTGCCTTGATAAAGCCTTCCCCTAGCGTGTCACCAGATAACTCGCCAGCAATGATGCCAATACGTAATGGTTTTTCCATATCGATTCCGCCCTATGTACTATGGATAAGGGATTCCTTATCCATAAAACACAAAAAGACCGCAGCCCTAATTGGGCGCGATCTTTTCCACTTATTGATTCATTCGCGAATTAACGAATGATACCACGTTCCGTTGTTTCTAGAATGTCAGAAAAACGCTTCACAGCTGGCCATTCTTGTGCCATTTCTGCAAGAATCGGTTTCACTTCTTCTAGCGTTTTACCAGAGCGGTAAATTTCTTTGTACGCTTTTTGTAGTGCTCGAATTTCTGGTTTCTCAAAACCATTGCGCTTCAAGCCAACTAGGTTCAAACCAAACGGCGTAGCATGGTTACCTTG
>NZ_JAWOUS010000315.1:0-778 GCF_033339495.1 Vibrio sp. 2134-1 | reverse complement strand
CGGAGATAGGTTTAGCCGATTTGTTTCTTATATGTCGACGGCGGGCATCACGATCGGTGTGATGGCGTTGGTCACTGTGCTTTCGGTTATGAACGGATTCGAAGCACAACTGAAAGAGCGCATTCTTGGTGTTCTTCCTCACGCGGTGATTTCTCAACATGATGGTCGCACTCCACTGACGGAGTCTGCGCCGCAATTCATTCAAGCGATGTCGGATGTTGCTGAGCCAGAACCTGTTGTTCGCGGAGAGGCGGTAATTCAAAGTTCGGCACAACTGACGGCAGGTTATTTGATTGGGATTGAGCCTAAGAAAGGCGACCCGATTGCCAACCATTTGATTGCGGGTCGTTTGTCTTCTCTTCAAGCGGGAGAGTACAAAGTGTTTCTTGGCCACAGTTTAGCGCGCTCTCTTAAGGTTTCTATTGGCGACAAAGTTCGTTTAATGGTGACAAACGCCACGCAGTTTACCCCTCTTGGTCGAATCCCTAGTCAGCGCAACTTCACAGTGGCTGGTATTTTTAATACCGGTTCGGATGTCGATGGTCAGCTTATGATCGTCAATATGGCGGATGCAGCTAAGTTAATGCGCCTGCCCAAAGATACCGTATCTGGCTGGCGAGTGTTTTTCTCTGACCCATTTATGGTGACGGATTTCGCTGATAAACCGATGCCAGAAGGTTGGCAGTGGAGTGATTGGCGTGCACAACGTGGTGAGCTTTTCCAAGCTGTAAAAATGGAAAAGAATATGATGGGCTTAATGCTAGGTCTCATTGTCGGC
>NZ_JAWOUS010000314.1:0-779 GCF_033339495.1 Vibrio sp. 2134-1 | reverse complement strand
TTAAGAAAACCTGAGCCAAAGCTCGGAGAACAATTATGACTAAAGCCATCAGTATGGACGCGCTGCTTTCCCCTTGGGTGGATTGCCCTAGTTTGGCGTCCGTTCTTGTTTCAGAACTAGAACTTGATAGTCGCAAAGTTCAACTAGGTACAACCTTTGTCGCTATTGTCGGCCATGTGGTAGATGGACGTAAGTTCATTGCCTCTGCGATTGAAAAAGGCGCCAATGCGGTGATTGCCCAGGCTTGTGATGTGAAAGCGCATGGCACAATCGACATCATCGATGATATTCCGGTGGTTTATCTCGATGCGCTTGATAAATGTTTATCTGAAATTGCCGGCCAGTTGTACACCTATCCTGATATGAAGTTGATTGGTGTGACAGGTACAAACGGTAAAACTACCATCACCCAGCTTATCGCGCAGTGGATTGGATTAGTTGGCTCAAAAGCAGCAGTGATGGGCACCACAGGTAATGGTTTCTTAGATGATTTAAAAGAAGCGGCGAACACCACAGGAAACGCAGTGGAAATCCAGCATACGCTGGCTTCTTTGGCCGAACAACAAGCGCAATATACGGCGTTAGAAGTGTCTTCTCATGGCTTGATCCAAGGCCGCGTTAAATCCCTTTCCTTTGCTGCTGGCGTATTTACCAACTTGAGCCGAGACCATCTTGATTATCACGGTACGATGGAAGAGTACGCCAATGCCAAACTAACGCTGTTTACCCAGCATCAATGTGATCAAGCAATCATCAATGTTGATGACGAAGTTGGCGCT
>NZ_JAWOUS010000313.1:0-779 GCF_033339495.1 Vibrio sp. 2134-1 | reverse complement strand
TGAGATCGCCGATTTCAAGCGTGGTACTCATATCAGGCGCTTTGATGATTTCAGGGCCACGTTTAAAGCCCAACACTTGCACGCCTTCGACCTTGCACAGCGCCAAATCGCTTAACGTTTTACCCATCAAACGCGAGCCAACAACAAACTCTGTCATCGCTAATCCGCTACCCAATGGATGAAATTCGAGTACGCGTTTATCCAACATTTTGCGCGCCACACGAATGCCCATATCGCGCTCTGGCATGATGATGTGGTCTGCACCAATTTTTTGCAGAACGCGAGCTTGGAATCGGTCGTTAGCTTTTACCCATACCGATTTTACACCCGCCTCTTTTGCTATCAGAGTAGCAAGAATACTGGCATTCACGTCTGCACCAATGGCAATCATCACCATGTCGTAATCATCGAGCTTGAGCTCTGCGACCGTTTCTTCATGAGTACAATTTGCCACAATGGCCTGACTCACAAAACCTGCAGCTTCTTTCACTCGATCTTCATTGATGTCGACCGCTAAGACTTGTGACCCAGAATCTTGTAATTCTTTACATACCGCCAAACCAAATCGGCCAAGACCAATAACGGCGAATTGCTTATCACCTGTTTTCATTCGTGCCTCATTTATGCATTCATTAGCAAGCGCGAAAGTCTGCGCCTATTCCTGCCCTTCTGCAAATATGAGGGCAGAAATTTGACAAAACATTTACGCAGTTATTTGCTTTTTGAGTGTTAAGCGTATGACACGATTTAACTTTTTTCCTCATCACGATCGACAAACC
>NZ_JAWOUS010000312.1:0-780 GCF_033339495.1 Vibrio sp. 2134-1 | reverse complement strand
ACTCCGGTGTTGATGTTGACAGCACTTGATAGCCGAGACGACATGCTCAAAGGCTTCCAACACGGCGCCGACGACTACCTCACCAAACCGTTTGATCTCGATATTCTTGAAGCACGCATGACTGCATTGATTAAACGCTATCGCGGTACGGTTGCATCAACCAAACTCCAGTATGGCGAAGTGTCTATCGATCAAAAAACGCATCAAGCCTACCGTCAAGATAAGCTGTTGGCGTTGAATCCAACCACGTACACTATTCTAGAAATGCTGGTCAAAAATGCCCCCGAAGTTGTGACGCGTGAAGAAATCGCATTCCGCCTATGGCAAGAAAATGAGCCAAACAATGACGTTTTGCGCAGCCACATTTATCAACTGCGCGGTCAACTCGATAAACCCTTTGAAGAACATTTATTGAAAACCATCCCTAAAGTCGGCTTCCGCTTGGAGCCGGGTGCATGATTCGCCGCTTATTTAACAACACACAAAGCTTAACTGGACGCCTCGAACTCTTCTTCCTGTTGGTGTCGATTGTGATTGGTCTGCTGTGCTTCGCACTTGTTAGTGGCGCGTTGTTGTGGTCGGAAGATCGCGTCGGTGAACGACGTATTATGATCGACAAGAAAGAAGCGATTGAGCATTTTAGGCGTCATCCTGGCGACGGAATGATCAAGCTCGATCTGCTAACAACGGCGTACAACGACATCAATCTGATCCCACCTGTCTACCAGCCTTTTTTGCAAGACAAGCAGTACTTTCTCGGTGAAGTCGGTCAAGAGCCGA
>NZ_JAWOUS010000311.1:0-781 GCF_033339495.1 Vibrio sp. 2134-1 | reverse complement strand
AGACCCCGGATTACCAATACCTAGCTGCTCGCCTAGCGGTATTCCACCTACGTAAAAAAGCGTACGGCCAATATGAGCCGCCAACGCTGTTTGATCACGTGTCTCGTCTTGTAGATATGGGTAAGTACGACCAACATATCCTCGAAGACTACTCAAAAGCTGAACTGGACGAACTAGATTCTTACATCGACCACAAACGCGACCTTAACTTCTCTTACGCTGCGGTCAAACAGCTTGAAGGCAAGTACTTCGTGCAAAACCGTGTGTCTGGCGAGATCTACGAAAGTGCTCAGTTCCTTTACATTTTAGTGTCGGCTTGCCTATTCGCTAACTACCCGAAAGAAACACGTCTTGACTACATCAAGCGTTTCTACGATGCGACGTCAACATTTAAAATCTCTCTACCTACACCAATTATGTCTGGTGTACGTACCCCTACTCGTCAGTTCAGCTCATGCGTACTGATTGAGTGTGGTGACAGCCTAGATTCTATCAACGCAACTGCAAGTTCTATTGTTCGTTACGTATCTCAACGTGCTGGTATCGGTATCAACGCGGGTCGCATTCGTGCGCTAGGTTCTGAGATCCGTGGCGGTGAAGCGTTCCACACAGGTTGTATCCCGTTCTACAAGTACTTCCAAACAGCCGTAAAATGTTGTTCTCAAGGTGGTGTACGTGGTGGTGCAGCAACGGTGTTCTACCCAATGTGGCACGGCGAAGCACGTTCACTAATGGTGCTTAAGAACAACCGTGGTGTTGAAGAGAACCGCGTTCGTCACAT
>NZ_JAWOUS010000310.1:0-781 GCF_033339495.1 Vibrio sp. 2134-1 | reverse complement strand
GGCTACCGCAATGTTTCTTTCGATGAGTTGGTTGAAGCGTATTCCGAGTCAACTCGAGCGTTAATCAGAGGTGGCGCTGATCTTATTTTGATCGAAACTATTTTCGATACATTGAATGCTAAGGCATGTGCCTTTGCTGTCGATTCTGTATTTGAAGAGCTTGGTGTTGCACTGCCTGTCATGATTTCCGGTACGATTACCGACGCTTCGGGGCGCACGTTATCAGGGCAAACCACGGAAGCATTTTACAACTCTCTACGTCATGTAAGGCCGTTATCTTTCGGTCTTAACTGTGCATTGGGGCCAGATGAACTGCGCCCATACGTGGAAGAGCTTTCTCGTATTTCTGAATCATTTGTTTCCGCACACCCTAACGCAGGTTTGCCGAATGCTTTTGGAGAATATGACCTTTCTCCAGAAGATATGGCAGAGCATGTAAAAGAGTGGGCTAGCAGCGGCTTTTTAAATCTGATTGGTGGCTGTTGTGGTACAACGCCGGAGCATATTCGCCAAATGGCGCAGGCCGTTGAAGGTGTTACACCTCGCGCTTTGCCAGATTTGCCTGTTGCTTGTCGTCTCTCCGGATTAGAGCCATTAACGATTGAGAAAGAGACTTTATTCATCAATGTCGGTGAGCGAACTAACGTCACAGGTTCTGCTCGCTTTAAACGTTTGATCAAAGAAGAACAGTATGACGAAGCATTAGAAGTCGCGCGTCAGCAAGTTGAAAATGGTGCCCAAATCATCGACATCAACATGGATGAGGGGATGTTAGACGCAC
>NZ_JAWOUS010000309.1:0-782 GCF_033339495.1 Vibrio sp. 2134-1 | reverse complement strand
GTGTAAAGTCACTCCTCTCAGCTCGTCTCTATTTACAGTGTAAATCCATAAGGCGTTGCGTTTACACTGTAAATTGACTCAACAACTTTTCTAACTCACTTCTTAACTGTTGCTCAACTTGCTTTCTTCCCGATAATCCAAATTGTTTGGCACAAATGACCCAATCATGGTTTAAGAACACTTTACTTATCATCAAATCAGAAACAGGCCCCAAACCATGTTGACGCAGCCACTGTTGTAACCACACAAAAATCGATTCATAGCTTGCACCACCCTGCGCATAGCTTTGAAGCAATACTCGCTTAGTCGGATGTAAGGTTTGATGTTGAATCGGTTGACGCAACAAGCTTCTAGCCAGACTCGGCTCTAACTTAGGATAAACAAGGGAAAGGCTCGCAGACAAAAACTCATGAAACAATGCTTGTGCGTCATCAATCCAAGTTTGTGATTTATTCGCAAGTTGGCGAACCATCAACAATGAATAACAACCACTGGCGGCATCGCGCATAGTTCCTAAACGAATAGATTGATAGCCAGCTTGTTGCCAAAACTGAATCAACTCATCCGTCGCACCAAAACTTGTCGATAGGTAATCCACATGGGCACCAACACTTTCCTCGAGTAGTGTTAGCATGCGCTTGCCAATGCCCGAACCTTGTAGATCAGGATGCACCGCAATTCGCATCACTCGTGAAGTAATAAGCCTGCCTACCTTTACCAAACCAAGTTGATTGATGATGGTGATTGGCGTCAAATGCCCTTTAGGACGACGTTGACCAAGT
>NZ_JAWOUS010000308.1:0-784 GCF_033339495.1 Vibrio sp. 2134-1 | reverse complement strand
TCGCCATGTCCGCTAACTTGAATTGCAGCGCCTGAAATTGCGCTAACGATTTTCCGAACTGTTTTCGCTCCTGCATATATTGCGTAGCTTGATTCAGAGCTTGTTGCGCCGTACCAACGGAACAGGTCGCGATATTAATGCGCCCACCGTCCAATCCTTTCATGGCAAATATGAAGCCTTGCCCTTCTTCGCCCAGTAAATGACTTGCTGGAATAACGACATTGTCAAACGTAACCGCGCGTGTTGGTTGACTGTTCCAGCCCATTTTGGGCTCTTTTCGCCCATAACTGATGCCGTCAGCTTGAGCAGGAACAACAAATGCAGACACACCTTTGGCACCCGCTTCGCCCGTTCGCGCCATCACGACCAAAACATCCGTCTCTCCTGCGCCGGAGATAAATGCTTTACCGCCATTCAACACGTATGTATCGCCTTTTTTGCTCGCGGTTGTGGTCAACGAAGCGGCATCCGACCCCGCATTGGGCTCTGTCAAGCAATACGAACCCAACCATTCTCCGGTGACGAGTTTAGGACAATATTTGGCTCTCACGTCTTCGGTCGCGAAACTCGCCACCATCCAACTCACCATATTGTGGATGGTCATGAAAGCAGTCGTCGACGTGCACCCCATGGAGAGCTGCTCAAAAACAATCGACGCATCCAAACGGCTTAACCCCAAACCACCATGTGCTTCTGGCGTGTAGAGGCTGAGAAAACCCAGTTCTCCCGCCTCTCTCAATACGTCTTTGGGAAAGATCTGTTTTTCATCCCACTCTGCGGCCAT
>NZ_JAWOUS010000307.1:0-784 GCF_033339495.1 Vibrio sp. 2134-1 | reverse complement strand
AGAGGCTATAAATCCACGGTCGCCAACGGGCGAGCCAGCGCTTCTGTATGTCTCCGTACCACGCGATTATAAATAGGGCTCCCAAGTACGCCAAAGAAACGGGAACCACCAGCCATCCTTGCATCCGATATCCTTTCTAGCTTTTCTTACAGAAAATAAAAAACCTCTCCTTGAGGGAGAGGTTTCATTTAACACTGCTTTCACAATGGAGACAAAGATTAGTTTTTAACCTTTGTCACAGAAGTCTAATTCTGTGTTTCAAGTGCCTTTTCAGACACATCCACCACGTTGTGGCTAGGCTCTTGAGGGTCCAATTTAATGAACAGCGCCAATAGACCCATTGCCGCCATACCCCAGAACACCAACGCGCCCCAGTGCTCGTATCCCCAACCACTGAGCACCGTCATCAGCGCGATAAATGCGCCAAGCGGAATTGCATTGTATAGCGCTTGCAGCGCCACCATTTTGTGCTCTTCAGAGTTTTGGATGTATTGAATGGCCGCAATGTGCGCCGTCGCGAATGTCACGCCGTGCAGAAGTTGCACAATAACCAACGCAACGATAGACGTTGTTGCTGCGGTCATGCCCCAACGCATCATCACACCACAAGCTGCAACAATAAACAGCGTGCGCAGCGCCCAACCAGCAAATAGACGCTTACTCAATGCAAACACAGCCACTTCTGCCGCAACGCCCAGACTCCACAAGTAGCCGATCACGTCTTCTGAGTGACCCGCCGCTTTCCAGTGAATGGCACTAAAGCCGTAGTACGCCGCATGGCTAC
>NZ_JAWOUS010000306.1:0-784 GCF_033339495.1 Vibrio sp. 2134-1 | reverse complement strand
TGCTGACCTTGTTCGTTACATTGATCAATATCGGAAACCACCATCGACATCTGCGCTTGGATGTCCATCACCACTCGCGTGATCTCTTCCGTGGATTGATGTGTACGGCTCGCAAGAGCGCGAACTTCATCTGCAACCACGGCAAATCCACGTCCTTGCTCACCCGCACGAGCCGCTTCGATAGCCGCGTTAAGTGCAAGTAAGTTCGTTTGTTCAGCAATGTCTTGAATGATGTTCACCGCACCGCCAATTTTATCGACGTGTTGGTTCAATGAGCCGATAGACTGTTGGCTGTTCGAGAGGATACCCGTCAGCTGACCAACATTCGTCACGGTCATTTCTACGACAGAGCGACCTTGTTCGGCGTTAGTCGCGGCTTGGTGAACACCTTCAACCGCAACCGATGTGCTTTCAGAAATTTCACCGATAGTGGCAACCATCTGCTGCACGGCCGTCGCCATAGAGGCGGTGTGATCAGTCTGTGCGTGGAACTGTTCCATAACACCTTCAAGCTCACGATGCATGTTGTCCGTGCTCGCTGTTAACTGCATCGATTTTTCTTGTGTGTTGTGGATCAAACGCTCTAGCTTTTCGAGCAGATCGTTGAGGTGGTGGCTGATATCAAATAGTTCATCCTTACCTGCAAGATCAGAGCGTAAGCCCATGTTATTGCTTTCGCTGATGTTCTTAATCGTTGCTAGCAAGCTGCCAACACGAACGTTGATAGAGCGAGAAATTTGCCAAATCAGCGCAAAAATCACTACTAAGATGAACGCAGTAATGG
>NZ_JAWOUS010000305.1:0-786 GCF_033339495.1 Vibrio sp. 2134-1 | reverse complement strand
AAACACAACTGGTTTGCTCAACAAGGCATGCAAGAGCCGAAACTGATGGAGCTGATCGACCTTGTCGCACTGGGCACTGTCGCTGATGTTGTGCCGCTTGATGAGAACAACCGAATTCTGGTGCATCAAGGTTTGCAGCGCATTCGTGCGGGGAAAGCGCGCCCAGGTATTCAGGCACTGATTGAAGTGGCGAAACGCGATGCGCGACGTTTGGTGGCATCGGACTTCGGCTTTGCATTGGGGCCGCGTATTAATGCCGCTGGCCGTTTAGACGACATGTCTTTTGGTGTTGAGCTACTGATGTGTAACAACATCCATGCTGCACGTCGCATGGCCAGTGAGCTTGATGGGCTCAATCAGACTCGTAAAGAGATTGAAGAAGGCATGAAGCAAGAAGCGATGGCGTTTTGTGAACGTTTGCAGTTTGGCGAAAACAGCGAGCTGCCATACGGCTTATCGCTGTTCCAGCGCGATTGGCACCAAGGTGTGATTGGTATTCTCGCTTCGCGTATCAAAGAGAAATTCCATCGTCCAGTCATTGCCTTTGCTGACGGTGGTGAAGGGACGATCAAGGGTTCCTGTCGTTCGATTCCTGGATTACACATGCGTGATGCGTTGGACTTCATCGATACGCAAAATCCAGGTTTGATCATCAAGTTTGGCGGTCACGCGATGGCGGCAGGCTTAACCATCAAAGAGCAAGATTTTGGGCGTTTCAGTCGTTTATTCGATGAAGTGGTGAAAAAAGAGCTCGACGAAGCGGCTCTAAAAGGCGTGATTCTTACT
>NZ_JAWOUS010000304.1:0-786 GCF_033339495.1 Vibrio sp. 2134-1 | reverse complement strand
AATGTCTAAACTGTCCATTGCAGTGGCTAACCCAAGATCTTCAAGCGTGGCTACGTTGCTCTGCTGTTCAAATTGTCCTGCCAGTGGTTTCATTAGCAGTTTTTTGCCAAGAGAAAGTGCTTCTGAAGGCAGTTCAAAACCGCCATTGGCGATGACCCCACAGCAACGATGTAGATGGTGCTGAAAGTTGGCGTGGCACAGCGGACGCAATTCTATGTTCTCCACTTTCTCTACTTCTATCACGTCGGGGTGATAACAAATAAACGTCTGCTGATTAAAGTGGAACAACAAGTCGCAGATGTCCTCAATCGACTCAAACGGTAAATACACCAACACGAAATCATCGTTATCCGCTTGGTTATCCAAAGTGTGAACGATGGGCGGTAGCAACGGCTGGTCAAAGTGATACCAGTGCAATCCAAGCTGATGTTGAGATGGAGCAAAATACTCAAGTACTGATTTATCCAGCCAGCTCGCCCCCTTCAGAGGCACTGGATAGCGAAACGCATTTTGGTGACTGATACCGATACACGGCTTATTTTGTTGACGAGCTGCCCAAGCAGTGACGGGTTCAAAGTCATTGATGATTAAATCATAAGGCGCCAGATTAAGTTGGTTCACTTCTTTGAAAAAATGAATCAAATTGTTGTTCAAGGCCGTTTTGGCGTAATTGACCGAGCCTTTTTCCGTCACAAACGTAAAACCGCGACGAGTCTGATAATCGCCAAACGCTTCCATTGAAAAGTATTTCTCCGGTGCTCGCCCAGAAAAAAGAAAGTCGACCTG
>NZ_JAWOUS010000303.1:0-787 GCF_033339495.1 Vibrio sp. 2134-1 | reverse complement strand
TTGACTACTCAGTGAGGCGTTAGAAAACTTTTATCGTTACTATTCCCTATATTTATTGTGGTATTTCAGGTTGCGGCATGGTGACTTGATATAGACTCGTTGATATTGGGAGTAGTAACGTTGAATTCATTTCGTTGGGACATCTATTTTGAAACAGGAATCGAAGATGTTGACGATCAACACCAGTATCTCGTTGAGTTTATTAATAAGTACGGCAAACTTTTGACGCGAAACACGATTTCGATAGCGGATATTCAGAGCGCGTTATTTGAACTCTCTCGTTACGCCGAATTTCACTTCAAAGAAGAGGAAAATTTAATGAGAGAAGTGGGGATTCATCACGAGCATCTCCAAAAGCATATTCAAGTACATCGCACTTTTATGGGCGATATTGTCAGCATGCAAAGTTTTATTAACGAAGATAATCGGCAATCAGCGGAGCAGTTGTTGGATTTTCTCATTCATTGGTTGGCGTACCACATTCTTGGCATCGATCAAAATATGGCGAAACAGATCAAAGCCATCGAACGAGGCGTTTCTCCTTTAGAAGCTTATCGCGAACAAGAGCAACAAGCTAACGCGTCTACCGAGCCATTACTAGAAGCACTCAATGCGCTGTTTTCTCAAGTGTCCGAACGTAATCGTGATCTCTTAAAACTCAATTTGGAATTAGAAGAAAAAGTAGAAGCAAGAACGAACCAGTTGTTAACGGCAAATAAGCAGCTGGAAGCACTGTCATTAACGGACTCATTAACTCAACTTCCTAATCGACGCAGTGCAATCAAAA
>NZ_JAWOUS010000302.1:0-788 GCF_033339495.1 Vibrio sp. 2134-1 | reverse complement strand
CTTATATGCACCTATATCTGTGGATAAGTTATGAATTGATCATTCTTAATCCATCTCGATGAAATCTTGGACAGTAGATTTTGTTGAAATTTGTTAGACTAGGATTTTTCCATTGTCATGCAGTTATTATGAAACCAGAACCACAATCAGATGCGGAGTTAATGGAACGAGCTCACGATATTGCCGGACTCAGTTTTGCGGAATTAGCGGACGAAGCAGGGATGACCGTTCCAGAAAACCTCAAACGCGATAAAGGCTGGGTGGGACAATTGCTGGAATGGCATTTGGGCGCTCCTGCGGGTAGCAAACCTCAACAAGACTTTTCCAAACTTGGTATCGAGTTAAAGAGCATTCCAATTGGCTACAACGGACGACCGTTAGAAACCACATTTGTATGCGTTGCACCCTTAACTGGTGTTCAAGGACTGACATGGGAAACCAGCCATGTGCGCAATAAGCTCTCGCGTGTATTGTGGGTACCTGTAGAAGGTGAACGAGAAATCCCCCTTGCCGAGCGTCGTGTAGGGACACCTCTTATTTGGTCGCCAGATAAAGAAGAAGAGCAGATCTTACGAAATGACTGGGAAGAACTGATGGAAATGATCGTCTTTGGCAAATTTGATCAAATTTCAGCCAGACATGGCGAAGCGCTTCACTTGCGCCCAAAGGCCGCTAATGCCAAAGCACTAACTGAAGCCTATAGCTCCAACGGGAAACCAATGAAGACGCTACCACGAGGCTTTTACCTACGAACACAATTCACCGAACAGATCTTACTGAAGCACTAT
>NZ_JAWOUS010000301.1:0-789 GCF_033339495.1 Vibrio sp. 2134-1 | reverse complement strand
AACCGAGCCAAAAACACACAAACCTTAGCCCTAAATATTTTGTTTTAACTGCGTTTTTCTCGTTGGCAACTAACGCCCTGTTAAGGTGTGAGCAACGCAATACGAAAGCCTCCGCACACCACCTAAATCACTAAAATCAACGCAGGGTAAAAATGCCACGCGTTGCGAATCACTCTTAAACAGTTTGTTAGCATGTTGTTTCCGCTACAAACTCATTCACTTGAGAGCGCGTTGTGAAACGTACTTTAGAACCGTGAAAATCTCTGAACAATTGCTGATGGAACTGTCGTGAACTTTTGGATTCGCGAACAGAGTATTCAGAAGCCCATTTTAATAATTCACGAAAATTCTTCTCCGCCTGTTCCTCATTAAGTTGCTTCGAGCTCTCCGAACCACGAGAATAAAGAGAACTTTTACATTCAGACCATTCCAAATCCAAAAACAACAGCATGTCAGCAGATAAAATAAGCTGTTCGGCTAAAGCACCAAATACTCCCTCAACTACCCAGTTGCATTGAGACTTTATACTAGCAATTTCATTTTCGATTGCTCCGGTGGAGCGTTTTTGATTATAGCCACCTGGCTCCCATACAATCGAGTCCAAGTTAACTTCTTGCAACTGAAGTTTTCGGGATAACTGTTTCGACAACCAACTCTTGCCTGAGCCAGAATTACCGATGATGAGAATTTTCTTCATATTACTCCCGCATGCTAACGCCCAATTAAGGTGTGAAGCACGCAACTACGAAACTCAATTTGACTACCGTAAACACCGAACTTAACGCAAAC
>NZ_JAWOUS010000300.1:0-790 GCF_033339495.1 Vibrio sp. 2134-1 | reverse complement strand
CATTTATGACACAGCCTGAGCTGTTGTTCGCAGACGAGCCTACCGGCAATCTTGACCATCAAACCGCAGACAAAGTGATTGAGCTGCTATTCGATCTTAATGAACAGCACGGGACAACTCTGATTTTAGTAACACACGATGGTCATCTAGCAAGCCGATGTGACCGTATTTATCGTATGGAGGCGGGTGAGCTTAAGGAGGAGATGTAATGTCAGCAGTATCTTCAAGTGAAGTAACATCTTCAGATCAACGTGGATTGAAGCAACACTCTCCGAATAAAAGTTTGGTGCGTTGGAGTTTGGGCGAAATTAGGCAAGGAAACCTTTGGCCGATCAGCGTCGCTCTTGTGTTGGTCATCGCGAGTATTTTTGCATTGTCTGCACTTGCATCTCGTATGGAGCAAGTGATTGTCAAGCAGGGCAAGGATGCATTAACTGCGGATGCGGTGTTCGTTTCCGCAAACCCATTATCTGACTCACTATTAAAATCGACAGAGCAACTTGAGCGCTCCGTTATGACCCGATTTTCGACCATGGCTTTTAGCGATAACGGAATGCAGCTTATTTCTGTACGAGGTGTCGATGAAAGTTATCCTTTAATGGGAGAGTTGGTTTTAGATGGGAATGAGTCAGGTCGCGTGAAGCCTAACCAGCTTTGGTTAGACGAACGCATTATGGCTCAATTAGAAGTTAACAAAGGTGACAATGTCACCATTGGTGATGCAGATTTCACCGTTTCAGGTGCAGTGCTGATGGAGCCGGGTTTAAGTTTCAATCCATTCCAACAAATG
>NZ_JAWOUS010000299.1:0-790 GCF_033339495.1 Vibrio sp. 2134-1 | reverse complement strand
AAAATGTTGGCGGCGCGATGATTCAACGCTTCGCTTACTTTGAGCACAAACCCGTGCAGAAAGACACAGGTCGCCATTTACTCACAACGGAAGGGGATGAGGGGTATTATTTCCGTGTTGCCAGTTTAAGAAACGTCGCATTAACGGGGCCGTATTTTCATAACGGGCAAGTGACCACCCTTGCTGAGGCCATTCAAATCATGGCACAAACGCAGCTTGGTATTACGATGAGTGATAGCAATATCGAAGACATCGAAGCGTTCTTGACGTCACTCAGCGCCCCAAGGCCAGTAATTTTAGAGGTGCTGGAAAATGAATAAGTTTAGGTTGGTCAATTCATGCTTACTTATTGCGATGCTGGTGGCGTGCACCTTTGCCTACATGGCTCACATTAACTCCAAGAGTACGCAACAACTTCATAGTGCGCTTTCTGAGGTCGGCCATCAGCTGATTGAAGAACGCGATGTGATTGTGAATCAGTATGCCATCAAGGAGCGAAAGAACTTCGAGCTCACTAAATCGTTGGTTGATATTGAAGTTGAAGCGGAAAAATTGGCTGATACCTTCGATAATGCCGTTTGGTTTCCCATCTCACCCAACCGCCAGAAAATACAACAGACGTTAGCCAAGTTTGAGCAACGGGTTATTCAAACCACTTCGCAATTAGACATGTTGATTGGGGTACAAGTCGAAAATCAATATGCCTTGCTGATGCTGTTGGACATCTATGAAGAGGAGTTTTCGACGCACATTGGTGAAACGCAATTAGACAAGCATTACGTCGAGTTTT
>NZ_JAWOUS010000298.1:0-791 GCF_033339495.1 Vibrio sp. 2134-1 | reverse complement strand
ATACGCGTCCATATCGCCAGCAGCTTTCGCCATTTCTGCGATCGTCCAATCGTAGAATGAGAATTCCAACGAGTACGACACTGAGTTCCAGTTCGGGTAACGAACACACTGTTCTTTCTCGTGGTAGTTCAACTGACCTGCCATAATTGAGCTTAGGATGTCGTCATGAATCTGTGGGTATTCATGCGGCGTGTAACGTGCTGATTTTACTGACGCGGTGTAAGCCTGCTCGGCATCAATCAAGCCTTTGGTTACCGCATCGCCCAAAATTGCTGCCGATGGGTAGCCGATCATGGTGCCGGTTTCTGAGCCATGTCCTTCCCATTTCGGCAATAAACCAAACTCGTCGTTGGATTTACGAATCAAGTCTTTCACGTATAGCGTTGCTTGATCTGGGTCGATGATGGTCCACATTGGGTGAACCGCGCGGAACGTATCCCACGTTGAGTAAATCGAGTAGTTTGGTGTGTCGCCATCTTTCAGTGTGCGCACTGTGCCAAGCATATCCACGTATTGACCATCCACATCATAGAACTCGATTGGCGCGATCATCATGTGGTACATGCCAGTGTAGAAGTTGGTTTTCTCTGCGTTTGTGCCGCCTTCGACTTTGATTTTTGCTAGCTTTTCAGCCCATGCGTATTCCGCGTCTTCTTTCACTTGTGCTAGGTCGAAACTTGGTGCTTCCGCCTCTAAGTTTTTCTGTGCGCCTTGCCAGTTAACAGGAGAGATACCCACGCGGATTTCAATTGGTTCTTCGCCTGTGCCGAAGTTTAGGTAAGCGGTCAGAT
>NZ_JAWOUS010000297.1:0-792 GCF_033339495.1 Vibrio sp. 2134-1 | reverse complement strand
AAAAAGCGACTTCTTAAAGAGCTCGAAGACGAGTTGACTCGCATCAAAAATATTGAGCCAGCACAACAACTTGAAGAAAATCGTCTGAAAAAAGAAATCGAAGAACTGCGCAAGAAAATTGAAAATGTGCCGTTCATCGATACTTTCGATTTACGTTTTAAAAACTACGAAAAACGACCAGTCCCTTCTAGCCAAGCCGTGATGTTTTGTCTGATGGACGTATCTGGTTCTATGGATCAAGCGACCAAAGACATCGCGAAACGCTTCTATGTGCTGTTGTATCTGTTCTTAACTCGCACCTATGAAAACGTAGACGTTGTGTTTATTCGCCACCACACGCAAGCCAAAGAAGTCGATGAACACGAATTTTTCTACTCGCAAGAAACCGGTGGCACCATCGTATCTAGCGCTTTGAAGTTAATGGATGAAATCGTCAAAGAGCGTTACCCGGTTGGTCAGTGGAACATCTACGCAGCCCAAGCGTCCGATGGGGATAACTGGGCGGATGACTCACCACGATGCCGAGATTTACTCGTGAATAAGTTGCTGCCAAATTGTCAGTACTATTCTTATATAGAAATCACGCGTCGCTCACATCAGACCTTATGGCACGAGTATGAGAAGCTTACCGACGAGTTTCCAAACTTCGCTATGAAGAATATTCGCTCTGTGGAGGATATCTTCCCAGTCTTTCGTGAACTATTCCAAAAAGAAACGGCGTAAGGAGGCTAGCGATGACTACCGCAACAAAAAACCTCTCTGGAGAGGCGCCTAAAAAGCGCAACAGCAAGT
>NZ_JAWOUS010000296.1:0-794 GCF_033339495.1 Vibrio sp. 2134-1 | reverse complement strand
CATTCTTCTATTCTTCCTTTTCTACACCAGCTCAGGTTTGGTCGCAGGGGGCAAACTGTTTGAAACCGTATTCGGCCTTGATTACAGTATTGCAGTAGTTATTGGTACAGTTTGTGTGGTTTCTTACACGCTGTTCGGTGGTTTCTTAGCGGTATCTTGGACTGACTTAGTGCAAGGCCTATTGATGGCAGCAGCACTGATGATCGTTCCGATTGCTGTGATGGACGGTGGTTTTGGCCAACTGTCTTCAGACATGCACAACATCAACCCAGAACTACTGACGTTGTGGAACGATGTGAAAGGTGAGCCGCTGTCAGCTATCGCGATTATCTCGCTAGCGGCATGGGGTCTTGGCTACTTTGGTCAGCCACACATCCTAGCGCGTTTCAAAGCATCACGTTCAAACAAAGACCTAACTACAGCGCGTCGTATCGCTGTGGGTTGGACTGCGCTTTCAATGGCAGGTGCAATGCTAGTGGGTCTAGTTGGTCTGGTATGGGTGACTGGCCACCCAGGTACGCAACTAGAAGATGGCGAGAAAATCTTTATGTTGCTTGTGAACACCGTATTCCACCCAGTGGTTGCTGGTATCCTACTAGCAGCAATCCTAGCGGCAGTAATGAGTACAGCGGATTCACAGCTTCTAGTATCTTCATCTGCACTAGCAGAAGACTTCTACAAGCAAGTAATCAAACCTGATGCTTCTTCAGAAGAAGTGGTGATGATTGGCCGTGTGGGCGTTATCGTGAGTTCTTTGATTGCATTGTTCCTAGCAATGACACCAGACAGCTCTG
>NZ_JAWOUS010000295.1:0-795 GCF_033339495.1 Vibrio sp. 2134-1 | reverse complement strand
GAACGTCTGGTGGTTCAAAGGGTGACATGGTGGAATCTATTGAGCTTTCCTCGCAAGGCAAGATCAATCCATCGTTCATGATCACCCATGTTGGTGGCTTACAAGCTGCGCCAGATACGATTCTGAATCAGTTGGATATCCCGGGCGGCAAGAAGTTGATTTACCCACATATTGACCTGCCATTGACGGCGATTGATGACTTTTTATCGCTGGCAGACCAAGACCCGTTCTTTGCGGAACTCGATGCGATTTTGTGCGCGAACAACTATGTGTGGAACGCGCATGCAGAAAAAGCGTTACTTGAGTTTTATGACGTGAGCTTAACGGTTTAGTTGCAACGAACATGTGTGGTAGCCTTTGCGCTGCCACATAATGGAGAGGTCATAAGACGTTGTCACGTGAAGACGAATTACTGGAGAAATTGGATGAGTGTGAAAATGCCACTGCGTTTCTTCAGGTTTCTAACAAAATAATTAACCTCAAGTTAAAAGCATTACTTCCGAGTGTGTTCGTCCAAGACGACTTAGTGAAGGAGTATGCTGTGGATCCTTTATTGAGAGAAGATGGGCCATTGGTCACGACCGATGTTGTCTCCAAGTTGATGTTTGCGATGGGAAAAATCTCATTACAAACTTATGCAGACATTGGCTTGTACGATCAGGTATTGGAGTATGTGGTTACTCAGCCTGAAAAGATCGCGTTTACAGATGATGTGATTTATGACTTCATCAAAAACCAAGCGGTACTCTCTTCTCAGCAAGACTGCTTTTATCTTGAGTCGATCAATCAGCTAAA
>NZ_JAWOUS010000294.1:0-796 GCF_033339495.1 Vibrio sp. 2134-1 | reverse complement strand
GCTTAGCACAAGATTCAGGTTTGAAAGTGGAATTTGTACCGACTGCATGGGATGGCATTATTCCCGCACTACTGGCGAAAAAGTTCGACGTGATTATCGGTGGCATGTCGGTCACGCCTGAGCGTTCCAAAAGCGTGTTGTTTACTAAACCCTATTCACACTCTGGAGTTCAAGTGGCAGCAAATAAAGAACTGGCTTCCGGTTTTAGCGAGTTTTCGGACTTTGACTCACGACGCGTAAAAATTGCGGCTCGTCGCGGCGCATTCACCGTTCAAGTCGCCAGAGAAACCTTCCCGAAAGCGAAGATTCTGCAATTTGATGACGACGCGCAAGCGTTCCAAGAGGTACTGAATGGTAACGCCCATGCGGTTATTGCTTCTAGCCCAAAACCAGAACATGAGACAGTGAAACACAGCGACAAGCTATTCCTTCCATTCTCTGAGCGACTATCAAAAGGTAACGAAGCCTTTGCGGTTCGCTTAGGGGAGGAAGATAAAAAAGCCTTTTTCAATAAATGGATTGAAGAACGAACCCAAGATGGATGGTTAAAACAGCGTTATGAATACTGGTTCTCGACATTAGATTGGCAAGATCAAGTCGCGCAAGGCCAGTAATCTAAATGGCTCGTGGTCTTCGCGAGCCTATACTTTTTAATCATCCATTTTACTTTTCCATAACTTATCGGAGTCAAATTTTTGGGCGAACACACTACCACTCGCACAGCACCCGCGAAATCCAGCACAGGCTACCTTTTACCGCAATTAAACACACTAGACTGGATACTACTTGTTATGTG
>NZ_JAWOUS010000293.1:0-796 GCF_033339495.1 Vibrio sp. 2134-1 | reverse complement strand
CAACAAGGCCGTAGCGTTCAACATGGCATCCTTGGTCGTCACATCCAACACTTTTATTTTTCGAAAACGTTCCGGTTCTTTGATCGCGACATCATGAGCAAAGATCACAAACTTCGCTTTCTCGATGTCTTTCTCGGTAATTCGGTTGATGACGCCATTCGCCCCTTGGGTTTCGACTTTAATCTTAATGCCGAGTGCACAAGCCGCTTTTTCCAATGACTTCGCCGCTAAGAACGTATGTGCCACTCCTGATGGGCAAGATGTAACCGCCAAAACATCCGCCTCACCTTCGCCTTGAACGGAACCATATACCTGAGAATGACCTGTGTAACTCTCATCTTCGGTGACGGTTTTCTTTAGTGCAATCACGATCAACGCCGTGGTAACAGAGCCCGCAATCGTGCCGATGATGTAACCAATTTTTCCATCCACAACCGGGAGAACAATCCAACCACCCCATGGTGCATGGTTCATTACGTGGAACATAAAGCCGATCACGTTACCGACGATGCCACCCGCCACAATAGCGGGTAACACTCGTGCAGGGTCGCCAGCGGCAAAAGGAATCGCACCTTCGCTAATACCGATCATCCCCATAATACCTGCGGCTTTCCCCGCTTCGCGTTCATCTCGCTTGAATTTACTCGGCGCCAAAAACGTGGCTAGTGCCATACCCAATGGCGGCGTACAAATCGCAATACCGACCCCGCCCATCAACCATGGTTGCGTGTTCACTTGAGTTTGAGCAAACAACGTCGCCACTTTGTTAATTGGGCCGCCCATATCAAACGCGGTC
>NZ_JAWOUS010000292.1:0-796 GCF_033339495.1 Vibrio sp. 2134-1 | reverse complement strand
GAGCGTTAATGGTTTGCGTCCGATGATGCAGACCCAATCTGTTGCAAGCTGTAAGCCGTGAGAGGATCGATTTCTTTCACAATCTCTTCGACCTGTTTAATTGCTTCTACAGACGTGCTGGCTTTGCGATAGCTTAAGTAGATAGGTCGGTACCAATCTTCCACTCCAGACACCTTGTAGAGCTGCCCATTCGCAATAAACGGCTCTACGAGAGACACCGGCAGATACGCCGCGCCGCCTTTCTCTAAAATGAAGTCCAAAGCAATACGCGCAGTCGATGTACGCAGGTACGGAGCCGGAATTTTAGGGTGACGCTCAGAGTGCTCAGAAGCGAAGCGTGTTCCCCAATCCACATACACATATTTGTGCTCAAACACCGTATCTAATGAATCTTGCTCGGTAGAAACCAGCACAAGGACAACATCCGCGACTTTTTTACAATTAAGCTCATCAGCTTTGATTTGGTCAAACGCAAATGCCATATCTAACGTGCGCTCTAATAAGCTACGGCTTAGCATTTCACGGCCCATCACCTCGGCCATAAAGCCGTAACCGCCGAAAGAATCCGTCACAATACTCAAACAGTTTTGCAAATACGCATCCCAAATGTTCGGCGTACCGCCCATGGTGAGCTGTAATGCTTTTCCATCTTCAAGTGATAATTCCAGTTTTGCTTGCTGCAATGTGGTGACCATAACTTCGGCATAACTGATTAAGCGTTCCCCTGCTGAGGTCAGCTTTATGTTATTTCGATCACGAATAAACAATTGAGTATCGAAGTAACTTTCCAATTGTT
>NZ_JAWOUS010000291.1:0-797 GCF_033339495.1 Vibrio sp. 2134-1 | reverse complement strand
ATGTATCTGTTGTCACAAGGGCTACATTGTCGGCACCGTATTCCATGGCTGCGCGTGCAGCAAGCTTCGCGACAGTTGTCGTTTTTCCGACGCCTGTAGGGCCAAGCAATGCAACCACACCACCACGTTTTAAAATATCTTGTTTTGGTATGTTAATTTGATCCGCAACGAGTGACAGCAACGCCTTCCACGCACGTGCAGGCTTGGTGTCTTCTGGGATGTAACATGCCATTTGGTCTGCAAGCTCAGGAGACACGCCCATACGCTCTAAGCGTTTGATAAGCATGGCTCTTAATGGCTCACGACGTTCCACTTCTTGCCACATTAAGCCGGAGACTTGATGTTCCAGCAGACGACGAATCGAGGTCATCTCTTCGCGCATGTTCTCCAGCTCTTTTGCTGACTCGTCACGCTCTTCAGAGGATGGGCGACGACGGTCATAGCGCGTAGGATCTAACTTCGGCGTTGGTCGCTCAAAACGGTTATCTTGAGCAATCAATTTCGCCAAAGGAGAGTCCGGCTGGTATGGCACGGGCTTTTCTTGGTTATAGCTTTCGCGGTGCTTATTTTGGCGTTGCAATAGGGCTGATAACGAATCTTCGTTTTCCGCAACATGATCGTCAGATTCTGCTGCGCCACCACTGTATTGCTTCAGCATGTTCGCGAATCGCTGTGTCATCGAGCCTGATTTTTCTTTGCTGTTTTGTAGGCTAATTTTATCTTCATCTAAACTGCGATCTTGAAAACGATCGGCCGCTGATGACGACATTTGACGATGTTCGTTATAGCGATTCGAT
>NZ_JAWOUS010000290.1:0-797 GCF_033339495.1 Vibrio sp. 2134-1 | reverse complement strand
AGACGATGTTGTACTGCACGTGCCAACCTTTGTGGTGATTAAAGAAGGTGCGAATCAGCATTGAAAGCTTGAGCTTATCCCCTTCTGAAGCGACAGCCGCTGGGCTTAACTTCTGGTTAAGCAGCACGCCACCTAGGATTTTATTGGCTTGAATTTTACCGACTGAGTTATACACCGCCGTTGGTCCCAAACGGTCAGAGCCCGATGCTGGACTTGCGCCTTCCGCCAGTGGTGTTTTCGCTTTTCGACCATCTGGTGTTGCCATCGTGGAGGCGCCAAATGGCACGTTGGCAGAGATGCTCGATGTTCCCGCGTAGTAGCCACCACCAATTGGTCCGCGCCCATGACGTGTGTTGACAAATTGCGCCAACTCATCGATATAAACTTGGTAAGCATCAGCCAGCAGTTGGTCGACATAATCGTCATCATTGCCGTATTTTGGCGCGAAGTTGATTAAGCGTTGGCGAAGTTGTTCGTTCTCAATACCATCGAAGTCTTCTTCTAATGCTTTTGCCAATTCCGTTTGGCTGATTTGTGCTTCTTCAAACACTAAATGTTTGATCGCCGCCAAACTGTTACCCAAATTGGCAATACCCACTTGCAGGCCAGATACCCAATCGTATTTCGCTCCGCCTTCTTTTACTGTTTTACCGCGCGCCAAACAGTCATCCACCAGCGATGAGCAGAAAATATCTTGCGCTTGCTGCTCAAGCACGCTGTCGACTACGGTATCGATCTCAATAGATTTACATTTGTAGTAGCTAATTTGCTCCGCCCCAGAAGCGGTGACTTGATCA
>NZ_JAWOUS010000289.1:0-798 GCF_033339495.1 Vibrio sp. 2134-1 | reverse complement strand
TCGACAAATCACAACGTTCTTTGGTGACGGCAATTAATGAAGTGCGACACATTTCCCATCTACTTCGCCCAAGCGCATTGGATGATATCGGTTTGGAAGCTGCGTTGACGACATTGCTGCAAGATTTCCATTCACACTCTGGAATTGATATCGACAGCCATTTTGACACTCAACAGCACAAGCTGACCTCCGAAGTCGCAACAACACTGTACCGAGTTGCGCAAGAGTCGCTAAATAACATTGAAAAGCATGCAAAAGCGAAAAAAGTGACGGTGATTTTGCAAAAAATGGGCAATATGCTGCAATTACTCATTAGAGACGATGGCGTAGGGTTTGTCGTCAACCAAGCTGTGCATCGCCAAGGGATTGGTTTGCGCAACATGCAAGAACGTGTGGAGTTTATTGGTGGCGAGTTCGAACTCATGAGTGAGCTTGGTTTAGGCACGGAAATTACCGTGCTTTTGAATTTGGATGAATTAGTTTATGGACAAACCGATTAGTGTGGTGATCGTCGATGATCACCAAGTGGTGTTAGATGGATTTATCGCGCGTTTAGAGCTGGAGCCGGACATTGATGTGATTGGCACTGCAAGCAACGGCTTGGAAGCGATTGAGGTCGTTAAGCATCTGCGACCGGATGTTGTGCTTATGGACATCAGCATGCCAATCATGAATGGCATCGAAGCAACGGGTGTGATTAAAGAGGAATTACCAGAGAGTAAAATTCTCATGCTTACGATGCATGATAACCGCGAATACATCATGAAAGTGATGCAGGCTGGAGCAGTGGGGTACATG
>NZ_JAWOUS010000288.1:0-798 GCF_033339495.1 Vibrio sp. 2134-1 | reverse complement strand
CTTCACTGAAATCTTTTCTACTGTACCATCTGCACGCATCTCTGCTAGTGCTTTATTCACTTCCGCTTGTAGCTTCTGACCTTTTTCATTGTTGACGAAAGGCCATGCGTTTTGAATGGTTTCAAACGGTTCACCAGCCAGTTCCAGTGGCAGACCTGTTTTCTTGATCAGTTCTAGCGCGGACAAACGGTCCATCACGAAAGCGTCTGCACGGCCAAGCGCAACATCATGCTCGATACCAGTGTCGTAAGGTTTGATGTTGATTTTGCCATCTTTGTCGTATTGGCGTAGTAGCTGCTCAAAGTTAGAACCTAGGTTAACCGCAACGGTTTTGCCTGCTAGATCGTCTACACCTTTGATGCTGTCGTTGCCTTTACGTACCGTGATTTGCGCGCCGTCGATCACATAAGGGTCTGCAAACAGGTATTTCGCTTTGCGCTCATCTGTCATGGTGATTTGGTTTGAGATTGTATCGATGCGGCCAGTTTCTAAAAGACCAAACAAACCTGAGAAGTTCGACGTCACGTATTCGATCTTGTAGTCGTTACGCTTACCGATCTCATCCCACATATCCACCTCAAAGCCTTGTAGCTTGTCTTGCTTCACGAAAGTGAATGGGAAGTAACGGCCAGACATGCCCACCTTGACTTCAGTTGCGGCAGTGTCGACTGCCGCTTGAACTGTCGCGGCAGATAGTGCGATGGCTGCAACGGCAACCTTAATCCAGTTTTTCATAATACATCTCCATATTTTAATAGTTGGAAATACTACTGTTAGTTAGCTCAATTAAATAAATAA
>NZ_JAWOUS010000287.1:0-799 GCF_033339495.1 Vibrio sp. 2134-1 | reverse complement strand
GTGCAATGACTGGCGCATTAATCGGTGCCGCGGCAGGTGCTCTTGAAGATGGTATTGGCGGTGCAGCTGTTGGCGCAGTAGCTGGTAGCGCAGTCGGTGCTGGTGCAGGCGCTTTAGGTGGCGCGAATGATTCCACCAAAACACAAGCTCTCGTGCTACGCAAATGCCTACAAAATAAAGGTTACACCGTTTACGACCTTGATTAATCATTAGTCTAAACCACACAACCAAAGTACTTACTCATCAAACCAAACGTGACGTTTTTTGCTTGCACCCATATTCACAAATGTTTCACGTCTAACCGATTAGTCTCAGATCGCAATTTGGTGCATTTCGGTACTAACACACATCAATCAACCAATAATAAGAATTAAGGCCCAATTTTGAAGCCAGGTAAAACAGGAATTCGCCGAGTCATGGATGCGACCGGTTACTCAATTAAAGGACTAAAAGCCGCGTGGACTCATGAAGCCGCTTTCAGACAAGAACTCGTACTGACTTTGGTTCTTTCTATCAGCGCATTTTTTCTGCCAGTTACCACGCTTGAACGTGTATTGATGATCAGCAGCCTATTGTTGATTTTAATCGTCGAACTTATTAATTCCGCCGTAGAAGCGGTTGTCGACCGTGTCAGCGATGACTGGCATGAACTCAGTGGTCGAGCCAAAGACATTGGCTCTGCAGCAGTATTTGTTGCGCTATTTCTTGCCCTATTTGTTTGGGCGTCGTTCTTGCTTTAGTTTTATTCAAGAAAGTAACTTATGAAGACTGTTGATTCTCCAAAGAAAGGTATCCCATA
>NZ_JAWOUS010000286.1:0-799 GCF_033339495.1 Vibrio sp. 2134-1 | reverse complement strand
AGCGTTGTTTGGTATTTTGCGTGCAGGCTGTATCGCTGTAAACGTAAACCCTCTCTACACTCCTCGTGAACTTGAACACCAATTGAACGACTCTGGTGCCACGACGATTGTGATTGTGTCTAACTTTGCCAATACACTAGAGCAAATCGTAGATAACACACCTGTGAAACACGTGGTGCTAACTAGCCTTGGCCAAATGCTGCCACGTGCGAAAGGTACGATTGTCGATTTCGTGGTGAAATACGTAAAAGGCATGGTTCCTAAGTACGATCTACCGGGCGCAATTTCAATGCGTAAAGCGCTGCGCAAAGGTCGTCGTCTGCAATACGTGAAGCCGTTTATGTCTGGTGATGATATTGCATTTCTGCAATACACTGGTGGTACTACGGGTGTCGCAAAAGGTGCAATCCTAACGCATCGCAACATGATTGCGAACGTGCTTCAGGCGAAAGGGGCTTACGGTCCTGTACTTTCTCCAGGTCGTGAATTAGTGGTAACCGCATTGCCGCTTTACCACGTGTTCGCACTGACAGTGAACTGTTTGCTGTTTATCGAAATGGGCGGTCGTAACTTACTGATTACCAACCCGCGTGATATTCCCGGCTTTGTAAAAGAGCTGCAAAAGTACCAATTCACAGCGATCACAGGTGTGAATACCTTATTCAATGCGCTAGTGAACAATGAAGATTTCCATGAGTTGGACTTCAGTAATCTTCGCTTGGCTGTTGGTGGCGGTATGGCAGTTCAACGTGCTGTTGCTGAAAAATGGCTGAAGACCACAGGCTGCTACCTGCTGGAA
>NZ_JAWOUS010000285.1:0-801 GCF_033339495.1 Vibrio sp. 2134-1 | reverse complement strand
CGTTGGCCTCTACTCATTTCTTCTCTTATTTTTCCGCTATTGTCTTATGCGTATCCTCATCAAGAGGTATTGCCAGAGGGCGCCCGTATCAGCTTAGTTGCAGAAAAACTAACCGAAAGTTCCACGCTCGATGGTATCCGTCCAACAGACCAACTATTTCCACCTGCGAGCACCTTAAAAATTGTCACAGCCTTAGCTGCTAAATTAGAGTTAGGGGACAGCTTTGCATTTCGAACAAAGCTTGAAACCTCGAGTTCCGATGCCGTTATCTACTTTGTCGGAGATCCCACCTTACAAACCCAAGATTTGAAAGCGTTGCTGTCATTGGCGAAAAAAAATGGTTTAACGCGCATTAACGGTGACTTGTGGTTAGACAACAGTGCCTTTACAGGGTATGACCGAGCGGTGGGTTGGCCGTGGGACATTCTGGGGGTTTGCTACAGCGCTCCGGCTTCTAGCATTACACTCAACAACAACTGCGTCCAAGCTTCTGTCTATACGCAAAAAGATGGCGGGACTCGAGTCTATGTGCCTGAGCATCAACCTATTCGTGTTAAAAGTTCGGTCGAGACCGTTTCTAAGATGATTCAAAAGAGCCGCCATTGCGATTTAGACCTGCTTGCTAACCCAGACAATCGCTACGAATTAAAAGGATGCTTAATCGAACGAGAAAAGCCGCTGCCTCTCAAATTTGCGGTTCAAGATCCTGAACGTTATACCAGTCAAAATATCAGTACGTTACTCAAGCAATTAGGTATTGAGCTCAAAGGCAAAATTAAGATTGGTTCAGCGCCACAGAAA
>NZ_JAWOUS010000284.1:0-802 GCF_033339495.1 Vibrio sp. 2134-1 | reverse complement strand
TGTGCAGCACCTCGTCACGGTCGCGGGAGTAACGGCCCTCCCGCTGGATGTAATCGGCTTTCGCCTTGGCCGACTGGCCGCCGTTCCGGCTGCCGGTCTTGGCCGTAAGGTGATAGATGGCCATAGGGGTTTAGCTCCATGCAATGGCCCTCGGAGAGCGCACAGCCCCAAAGGGGTGCCCGCAGGGCAGTTTCTCGAAGAGAAACCGGTAAGTGCGCCCTCCCGTTAGAATGACGGTCGGGGTTTGCGGTGTCTGTGCTCCGATGATAGCATGATGGCAAGCACATAACCAAGGGGAATGTCAACATGGCAAAAGCAGCGGAACGGCTCGCCAAGCTGGAAGAGCAACGGGCACGGATCAACGCCAAGATCCAGCGGGTCAGGGCACGGGAGCAGCAGCAAAAGCGCAAGGAGGACACCCGGCGCAAGGTGCTGGTAGGCGCGTGGATACTCGGCAAAGTCGAAAGCGGCTAGTGGCCAGAACAGCGCTTGCTCGATGGGCTGGACAGCTACCTAGAGCGCGACCATGACCGGGCGCTGTTCGGACTGCCACCCAAGCAGGAATAGCAGCCACAGGAGCATGGCCAGCCGGAGCCGCGAGAGGGGCAAGGGTGAGCTTCTACCGGCTGACACCTGCCGAGATCGAAGCCCTGGAGCAAGAGATGCGAGAGGCGGGCGCGACCATCAAGGCGGAGATAGCCAAGCGCAAGGTGGCCAGCATGGCCCCTGCGGGGCTTCACACGCCCCCCCGCCCTGCGGGCAGGGGTAAAGGCCGCTAAAGCGGCTAAAGGCGTCTGCGGCT
>NZ_JAWOUS010000283.1:0-805 GCF_033339495.1 Vibrio sp. 2134-1 | reverse complement strand
TGCCTTCTTGCATTCTCCGATCGGCAAACTCAGTGACGACGATTGCACCATCCACCAGCATGCCGACCGCCATGATTAAGGCAAACAGCACCACGATGTTTACGGTAAGACCAAAAACAGAGAGAACTAACAGCCCCGTTAAGAAAGATCCTGGAATAGAAATCCCAAAAAAAAATGCCGTTCTTACCCCCAAGAACGCGATAATAACGATGACCACCAAAATGATTGCCGAGAGAATGTTGTTTTGCAGATCACTAAGCATTAGCTTGACATCATCCGACTGATCCCAAGTGTATTTAACCTGCAAATTACTTGGCCACTCTGCTCGCAGTTGCCCTTGAGCAATCACCTCTTTAACTAACGCGACGGTTTCAATAATGTTCTCGCCAGCACGCTTTTTCACGTCAAGCACAATGGCAGGCTCACCATCCAAGCGGGCAAAGCTTTCCGGATCACGAAACGCTCGGCGAACTGTGGCCACATCACCAAAGGTGATCACTTCTTTGCCATTCACTTTGATAGGCAATTCGAGAACATCTTTCAGAGAATCAAACACCGACGGAACTTTGACCGAAAAGCGCCCATATCCAGTATCGACAAAACCAGCCGCAACCACGCGGTTGTTTACTGCCATCAAGTTATAGATATCGGCCTGATCCAATCCATAGCTTTCCATTAAAAGCGGATCGACCACGATCTCGACAATATCTTCACGATCACCAGCAATATCGACTTCCAAGATCTGACGGAAGCTTTCTAATCTGTCACGCAACGTTCGAGCGATTTGAACACTGGTTCTCTCTGG
>NZ_JAWOUS010000282.1:0-805 GCF_033339495.1 Vibrio sp. 2134-1 | reverse complement strand
CTTTCTCATAGATTCTTTTATCCACCTTACCATCAGCGTTTTGTTTCCTAAGTTTGGCTCTTGATCATGCAGCTCAAAAACGCCTAGCGGTCAAAATGCACATCACCGGCCCAGGGTAAACGTGCAGGTTATCTTGGGCTAGTGATGCGACAAGCGCAGCGCGTCAGTTCGTGAGGGGCTACTGCCCCTAACCCCGTCAAATTCACTCAAAGCACCGCCCTGTTGCTACGCAATTCAGGCGGTACTTTTCGCAAATTTCGCGAGCCTACTCGCGCTATGTAGAATTTAAAAATTCCACATAGCGCGAGATTTAATGAGCTTTCGTATGATTTCACGCAACAAAAAGCCTGCAACAAAAACAATATTTGCATTTAGATCAGAGGAAGCGCAAAATGAAAATTCACAACCACCCACTTATCCCAATTTGGGATATAAATTTGACCTCGTTGGGTGAGGTCTACGTTGCATTCAGAGCACCGTCCGGTCAGAGAACCGAGTTAATTTTGCTCTAAGTCTGTGGAGTGTACGGCTTAGTTAACTCCGTACTCGCTGGTAATAATTGTTGAGCCAGTGACGCATCTCAAAGTAGCGAAATCATAAATCAACAACGCACTCCATCTGCGGAAATGGACGTTTTAGGTGTGAACAGTCAGCCTACTTTTTCGTTAAAAAGTCAAAATGGCGAACGGCATCTTAGCCGTCTCACTATCATCACGATGATAGCCGAGCTAGTTCTTACGCACACATCGAGATTTTTATGAGCTTTGATCCCATCGCAGCGACCGAAGCTGCCAAAAAGACCCGT
>NZ_JAWOUS010000281.1:0-806 GCF_033339495.1 Vibrio sp. 2134-1 | reverse complement strand
CCGGAGCGCTGCATCTAGCTCGTATTCCTGTAATTTTTGCAACGCTTGGTGAAGTTCTCGTTTGTTGTCGAGCACCACTGCGGTAATCACAGCTGCAGATGCCGCAAGCACCGCTTCTCCCGACACAGCTAAACTGCCCAACACAAACGTCACCAACAAGCTAACCACGCCAGTAATACTGATATCGCGACTCTTCTTCTGCTGCATGACAAACGCGATACACGCCAATATCACCAACGCAATCAAGGCAAAACCAAGCAATAAAGGAGAATAGAGATCCGCAAGAATCGCGACAAGACCACCAAGTAACCCGACAAGAGAGAACGTACGAATACCAGCAACACGACTACCTTCAACACTATTTCGCATCACCCAGCCGCGCTGTGTCCCGATAATCGCACCCAATAGCAAGGCAATAAGCAGATTCCAGATAAGATGCTCGCCAGTCGCAAACTCGTTGATATCCATGCATCACCCCGTTAAAAAGCGGTTGTCATATCATTAGTTTATTTGAATATTGGTAAGAAGCTGTGACGACAAGAAGATAATCTGAAACTGGCCACCGTTCCTGCCTTACCAGCGGGTCTTGTCCTAGCTTTTAACTATCACCAGAGCTCAATAATACGGAGCGATTTTCCCTCTCCCGTTCAATTTATCGGCATTATTTTCATATCATCTGAACTTTCTTACGAGATTCTACGTAACGAAGATGGAATGCAATTACGCAATCTCACACATAAGTAAGGAATACATATGAACAACTCCATCAACAACTCATTCCTAAAGTTTGGTTTAGCTGCATGTCT
>NZ_JAWOUS010000280.1:0-809 GCF_033339495.1 Vibrio sp. 2134-1 | reverse complement strand
TCACCACCACCTTCGTACAAACCGATTGTCGCTAGGTTGTTCTCAATAGAGCCACCAACGGTGTTATTACCATTAATAGATGTGAAGCCCCAACGAATACCTAACTCATCCATGTTACCCTCACTGATGGTGACAATTCGGGCTTCAATTTGTACTTGTTTGACTGGGATATCGAGCGATTCAATGATTTCGCGAATAACGGCGATGTTCTCTGGCAATTCTCTGATTAATAGCGAATTGGTTCGTTCATCAATGGTCATACTGCCACGCTCTGACAACATGCTAATGTTGTCTTCACCATTAATCATCTCTGCAATATCCGAAGCTTTAGCAAAATTGACTTTGATGATTTCTGATGAAAGTTCACCCATTTCTTCCGTCAGCTTTTGTTTTTCTAACTGCTGCTTCTCGCGCAAATCCAGCTCATCGGTCGGGGCGACCAAAATCACGTTGCCATCAACACGCTTATCTAACCCTTTCACTTGCAAGATGATGTCGAGCACTTGCTGCCACGGCACACCATCAAGACGCAGTGTAAGGTTGCCTTCGACAGAGTCCGAAACCACCAAGTTAAACTGGTTGTAATCTGCAATCAGCTGCAAAACGTTACGCACAGGAATGTCTTGAAAGTTAATCGAGATCAGCTTGCCTTCTTTTTCTAAGATGCTCTTGTCTGGCACTTTTTCATTTGGTTTAAGCTTGCTGACAGTGATTTCAAGATAACGCCCCGTCAAACGATAGTCATGCGTGCATTCTTCATCGATATACGCAACTAATCGTGTGGTGGAGGTATCGCGGAACACTTCCAC
>NZ_JAWOUS010000279.1:0-812 GCF_033339495.1 Vibrio sp. 2134-1 | reverse complement strand
GACCATGAACGTACAACTTCAAGCCAGCAACAATGTGCTGTTGGCGCAAAGCGAAAGCAAAGGCCTCACTGTTGAAACGCATGGTCGCAGTGGCTTTTGTGGCATGTGCCGGGTTCGTCTACTCGAAGGTCAAGTGGCCTATGACGAGACGCCCATCGCATTTGTCAAAGAAGGGGAAGTGTTGGTTTGCTGCGCTAAAGCAAAAACCGATGTGACCTTGGAAATTTAACCCATCCGGAGGAGCCTTTCCTGCGGGTGGGGCTCCTCTATCCATTACGAGGAGAAACACTATGTCTATCAATACCAAAGTTGAACAAATCGCATACGGTCATGCTACCGCTCTAGTGCTCAGTGAACTGGGCCAACAAGAGAATTGGTGCAAGGCTTATGAGTATTTGTCTGAGTGTGTCGAACGGGGAGACGAGCCTGAGGATCTGGTCGTTTGGCAACCGTTTGAGCACTGGGAATGGAAAGACATTCTGGAGCAGATCGAGAGCGAAGCCGAGTCTCTGCTTTCGACTATTAAGTCCGTTTTAGGCTTGGCCCACAAAGGCATCATTCAGTCAGCAATTGACTGCTCTCTGGATTCGGACATGACCCAGCTTGACCTGATTGGAATGGTCGAGCTCGGAAGTGAAATCGAAGATGGGGAGTGTGCTGGAGGTGGCTATGCAGCTTAACCGATACACGGCCAGGGAGTCTGACAAAAGTCGGATACTTCGGACCATCGGCTGGTGCAAGCGCAATCACCTTACACTTGCCGGTCTTCCATACGAGGACAATCTTGCAGGAAGTGACGGGATCAGCATAGA
>NZ_JAWOUS010000278.1:0-812 GCF_033339495.1 Vibrio sp. 2134-1 | reverse complement strand
GGTTCATGAAGAACTCAAATGGGCGGTCTTCATCGGCAACGAGCTGCTCGGTATGCAAATACGGCTTTACCATATTTTGATAAGCGGCCAAGTAGCCACGAGGATGCTTCACTTTCGTGGTACGAATGATGCGGCCATCGGCAAAACTTAATTTGCCATGCGAGCCACAGCCGATACCAAGGTAATCGCCAAAGCGCCAGTAATTCAGGTTGTGCTGACACTGATAGCCCGGTTTGCTGTAGCCAGAGATTTCGTACTGAACGTAACCTGCTGCTGCTAGCTTTTCATGCCCTTGTTCGAAGATGTCCCACAAGTCATCGTCATCTGGTAGTGTCGGTGGCTTGTAGTAGAACATGGTGTTTGGTTCGATGGTGAGCTGATACCAAGACAGGTGCGGCGGTGCGAGCTCAATCGCTTTGTCCAAATCGGCTAGCGCTTGTTCGATGCTTTGATCGGGTAAGCCGTGCATTAAGTCGAGGTTAAAGCTGTTCAAACCAATTTGATGGGCAAGTTTCGCTGCATTAACGGCTTCGTCTTGACCATGAATTCGTCCTAGACGCTCCAACTTCTCCTGCTCAAAGCTTTGAACTCCGATGGAAATTCGCGTGACCCCCGCTTTACGATAACCCACGAAACGCTCTGCTTCGATGGTGCCAGGGTTTGCTTCCATAGTGATTTCAATGTCTGGCTTGAATGGAATTCGCGCTTCGATGCCTTTTAGCAAACGCTCAATGCCTTCTGCAGAAATCAAACTTGGCGTACCACCGCCAATGAAGATGGAATGCAGCGGACGCGGTGCGTCATTTAAGCGG
>NZ_JAWOUS010000277.1:0-812 GCF_033339495.1 Vibrio sp. 2134-1 | reverse complement strand
AATAGAAATATAGCCTGCGTCAATCGTTTCTGCCGTGAGGGTACCGCTTTCCCAATCATGCTCTGTCCGCCAGGTTATGGGGGGCAGAGCCAGAGCACTACCGAAATCCTTGCGAATACCCGTGCAGGGAATAATTTCCGCCCCCTTTATGGCCGGAAAAAAAACTGATAAACGTCGCCTTTTCAGAAGGTTGCTTTCTTAACGTGGTTTTTCGGGCACTGTTGCAAATAGTCGGTGGTGATAAACTTATCATCCCCTTTTGCTGATGGAGCTGCACATGAACCCATTCAAAGGCCGGCATTTTCAGCGTGACATCATTCTGTGGGCCGTACGCTGGTACTGCAAATACGGCATCAGTTACCGTGAGCTGCAGGAGATGCTGGCTGAACGCGGAGTGAATGTCGATCACTCCACGATTTACCGCTGGGTTCAGCGTTATGCGCCTGAAATGGAAAAACGGCTGCGCTGGTACTGGCGTAACCCTTCCGATCTTTGCCCGTGGCACATGGATGAAACCTACGTGAAGGTCAATGGCCGCTGGGCGTATCTGTACCGGGCCGTCGACAGCCGGGGCCGCACTGTCGATTTTTATATCTCCTCCCGTCGTAACAGCAAAGCTGCATACCGGTTTCTGGGTAAAATCCTCAACAACGTGAAGAAGTGGCAGATCCCGCGATTCATCAACACGGATAAAGCGCCCGCCTATGGTCGCGCGCTTGCTCTGCTCAAACCCGAAGGCCGGTGCCCGTCTGACGTTGAACACCGACAGATTAAGTACCGGAACAACGTGATTGAATGCGATCATGGCAAAC
>NZ_JAWOUS010000276.1:0-813 GCF_033339495.1 Vibrio sp. 2134-1 | reverse complement strand
AATAGCCTTCTTTGAGTTTGATTTCAGCTTCAACCGCAAGATCTTGTAGATACTTCAGCGCACCTGTCGCAATCTCTGCGGTGTACGCTAAGCGTAATTTTTGCTGATCGGCTTGGGCTTCGTAAGAGAGTGGCTCGAGTTGCGCACGTTGAAGAGACTTTAAAACATCACTTTGGGTTTTGTTGAAGTCATGACCATGCCTAAAAGACAATTGAATCAACAATACTTCATCCAAAGAAGTGATGATTTTCGCTCCACGCCCAGAAGCAAGTACACGCTCAATACGCGTTGAACCCGATTCAGGTTGATAGCTGCACTTGAGGCTTAAGTCCATCGTGCTTTGCGCGACAGGTTGTAACGTACGGCTATGCAAGACCGGCGCTGCAAGGCGGGCCAGTTCACTCGCTTCGTCTAAGCGCAGTAAAGGCAACAGACATGCGTCCGACACTAAACGAGGATCCGCACTGTAAACACCAGCAACATCACTCCAAATGGTTACGGTTGTCACTTCCGCCAAAGCACCGATTACGGTTGCGGAATAATCCGAGCCATTCCGCCCCAACAACACGGTTTCTCCCGCCTCATTTTGCGCCATAAATCCAGTAATGATGACGCGTTTGTGGCTGTGTTGCGCCAACGCCTCCTTAATCAGGGGATAAGAACGCGCACGGTCAACTTCCGGTTGAGTACCTGCTTCTGCACGTAAAAATGCACGTGCATCTTGTGCGACCGCAGGAACATTTTGTTGTGAAAGCAAGGCAGCCAATAAACGTGAAGACCACACTTCACCGTGACCCAACACTGCCGCTTTTT
>NZ_JAWOUS010000275.1:0-813 GCF_033339495.1 Vibrio sp. 2134-1 | reverse complement strand
TTGGTGCGCCATCTCTCTAATCCCTTTTCCAATCCTTGAACGCGAGCGTGTTTGTGTTCTAACGTTTTTTGTACTGATGCACATTCGGCTTGCATCACCGCTTGTTCTTGCTCGTGGTGACGAAGCATTCTTTGCAGCATCTGATCAACGCGGTTGAAGTTCATCAACGCCGCGCTATTCAAAGACGGAGAGGACAACGCCGATTGACCAGCGTGTCCTTTGAGGGCTGAAAGTTGTTGCAATTGCGTTGAAAGATGATTGTGACGCTGACGCATAGCGTCGAGCTGTTGCCCGACCCTATCACGCTGCTTTTCTTCCATTTGTTGCAGTTTGCCGACCGCTTTAAGTTTGGCTTTCATCGCTGCGTTCGCTCTCTACTGTGCGCCTTGGAACATTTGAGCCAGCTCAGTCAAACTGGTGGTGTAATCCACCGCCTCGTTCGCTGATTGCTGTAAGTACGAACGCAAATGCGGATACATCGACACAGACTGATCCAACTCAGGATCCTGACCCGGTTGATAGCCACCAAGCGGCAGTAACTCTTTCACCTGAAGGTAATTGGAGTACATTTGGCGGAAGTTGTTTGCGATGGTGGAATGAGCAGGTTGCGTACAAGTGCTCATACAACGGCTGATAGAAGCATTGATATCAATCGCCGGATAATGCCCTTGTTCCGCCAGCTGGCGCGACAACACAACGTGTCCATCCAAAATGGCACGAGCAGAGTCCACGACTGGGTCTTGCTGATCGTCGCCTTCCGCCAGTACAGTGTAAATCGCCGTTAAGCTGCCATGAGGGTTTTCACTGTTACCC
>NZ_JAWOUS010000274.1:0-813 GCF_033339495.1 Vibrio sp. 2134-1 | reverse complement strand
AAGATTTGCAGTTTACCGTCTTGGTCTACTGAGGCTTTCACTAGGTCAGTTTGACCGTTAATGTAAGTCGCAAGCTCTTCGATATCGTCACCCGCTTTTGCGCTGATGTTGATTTCTTGCTCTTGGCCGTAGCTGTCCGTTAGGTTGATTTTTAGGTCATTCTTGCCTTGGGCAACGTTCCAATCTTTACCTTTACCACTTTCAGCTTGGTAGCTTACACCGCCCATCATTTTGTTGTCTGAGCGCATGTCTTTTAGCTCAAGCATCACTGCTTCACCGTTATCCGCACCGATTTGGAACGATTTCGCACCGTGTGTGCCGTTTAGTAGCTTGTTACCACCGAAAGAAGTGGTTTCTGCGATACGGTTTAGTTCGTCGTTTAGCGCCGTCACTTCTTCTTGAATCGCAACACGTTCTGCTTTCGAGTTTGAACCGTTTGCTGATTGTAGAGACAAATCACGCATACGTTGAAGAATATTAGTGGTCTCATTCATTGCACCTTCAGCAGTTTGTGCAATCGAGATACCGTCGTTCGCGTTGCGAACCGCTACATCCAAACCACGGCTTTGTACGTTCAAACGGTTCGAGATTTGTAGACCCGCAGCGTCATCTTTTGCGCTGTTGATTTTAAAACCTGAAGACAAACGTTCCATAGAAGTTTGTTGAGCTGAGTTTGCGTTGTTTAGGTAACGCTGAGCGGTCATCGCTGATACGTTAGTGTTTACATTCACTGCCATGGTGATTTCTCCAATTGATTTTCCGGTGTAGCGGTTTCCGACGTCTCGGAAAACCAAGTAGTTCTCTCAAAGTTAC
>NZ_JAWOUS010000273.1:0-814 GCF_033339495.1 Vibrio sp. 2134-1 | reverse complement strand
AATCACAGGAGAAGGCGCCGCTTCTTCCTTGACTTCAGGCTTAACAATCACCGCGGGTTTATCGACTCGATCAACAAAGAACTTATCTACCACTGACTGAATAGCATGCACAGCTAATGGTTTACTGATTGCGTCATCCATTCCATTTTCTAAGTACTCTCGACGATCTTTCATCACGTTCGCCGTTAACGCCACCAACGGAGGCAAGTGGTCATAATGCTCACGGTAGTACTTCGCCACATCAAACCCTGTCATGTCTGGCAGTTGAATGTCCAACAGCGCAAGGTCGTATTGATCCGGCACAAAGTTGACTAACGCTTCTTCCCCAGTCATCGCGACCGTCACGGAATGCCCCAAACTTTCTAGCAGCGACTTAGCCACCGTCACGTTAAGTTCAATGTCTTCAACCATAAAGATGTTGAGATGCACATTGTCGCGCTTCGCATCGATTACCGGCTCTTCGAGTTCAACAATAGGAACGTGAATCGACACAGTAAAAGTACTACCAAAGCCTTCTTCACTTGTGACCGTAATGTCCCCATCCATCATATTGATCAGCTGTTTCGAAACCGCTAACCCAATGCCTGTACCTACCGCATGCAAGTTGTCTTTGCCCGACTTAACTTGATAATACATAGCAAAAATCTTATCCAGTTCAGCTTCAGGAATACCGATGCCGGTGTCTTCGACTTCCATAATAATGGTCGCGAAGTCTTCTTCGACATCGGCGCTAACTGTCATCACAACGCCACCTTCTTTGGTGAACTTCATCGCGTTGCTCACTAGGTTCCAAATCACCTGGCGTAAACGGGTC
>NZ_JAWOUS010000272.1:0-815 GCF_033339495.1 Vibrio sp. 2134-1 | reverse complement strand
GCCCACGTAGTGCGCTGACGAGCTTGAGAGCCTGATCGGCGACTTCTGCGTAAGTAAACTCGACAAACTGTCGGTTAATGATTTGTTTTAGGTAGACCTCATTCGGGCGCTCCGCTGCCCATTTAAGAATCATTTCATTTGGTGGTGGGAGAGCGCAACCAGCAGTGCTATTTATTTTCGGCTGATTCATGTTTGGTGACTCCATGTCTTCTCGTTGTATTTATAATTGTTAATGCATTGTTAACTTTAGCATGTTGAATTACGACACGGGAACGCATTTTGATGAATTCTGTGGAGATCATAGCGATTTGCAATTGACGATTTTTTCTTCATCTCTAGTTGATGTCAAAGATAAGCGATTTATTTTAAAAACATTATTGCGAAATCTGAGAATCTATTCTAATCATTTATAAATGAGTAGTTTAATGTTGAATCACGATTCGGATACTTGTTGGAAGTGTTCTCATTATTGGCTCTACTATGAAAAGTAAGAGGCTTCTCTTTAAGGTGCAGCCCAAGTTTGCTTGGATTAGATCATTAGAAAAAGGAAAATGTGATGTTAAGGAAGAGTTTGTTAGGGAGTTATCTTTGTAGCTTATTTTTAGTTGGTCAAGCGTACTGTGCCGAGGGCGATGATATACCTCAGAGAGCACAAACAGTTGGTGATGTTATTGAGCGTCCAGGGGTCTTAACTCCCAAAGGGAAGTGGTCGTTTGATTCGTCTCTAAGTTATACGCAGAACTCTTCAAATAAAGTTTCTGTTGTTGGGTATACGGTGTTGCCAACGTTGATCGTTGGTCGCATCGAGGTTAGTG
>NZ_JAWOUS010000271.1:0-817 GCF_033339495.1 Vibrio sp. 2134-1 | reverse complement strand
TTTATAATGGTAAAGAACCGTATTCAGGCAGCCAGTTCATGTTGATGGACAGTCCGCGTCATACGATGGACTTCTTTATTGAAAGCATGACAGAAGATTTGATGGTATCTAACGTTGCCGTTTCTGCACGTACACCAATTGCTATCACATCGTTTGTTGACCTGCAAAACATGGATGCGACCAACTGGTTGGGCAACTCTGTATCTGAAGGGTTTATCCATCAGTTCCAACGTCGCGGTTTTAAAGTCGTCGATTTTAAAACGACAGGATCTATCCAAGTGACGCAGCAGGGCGACTTTGCCTTAAGCCGCGATTGGCAAGATTTGGCGCAAGAGCAGCAAATTCAGTATGTGTTAACGGGAACCATGCTTCGTCAAGAAGGTGGCGTATTGGTTAATGCTCGCGTTGTTGGTATGCAAAGCCGTGTTGTGGTTGCCACAGCGCAAGGGTTCTTGCCTGCAGACCGAATCGGCCGTGATTTGGATACGCTAAATAGCATCCGTACCCAAGATGGCGTGTTGATTCGTTCAGACCCAACCATTCGCCAGCCATACACTGTGATTCTCCGCCCATAGGATAGAACCATGAAGAAGTTATTATTTATTATTGCCACCTTGGTGCTTGTGGGATGTCAGCCATTACAACAGATGCGCCAAGATGAAATTTTAGTGGCGGTAGGTTATGCAAGCGTAAGCGAACAAACTGGCCGCACGGTAGAAGAAAAACGTGTGCGCGCGATGCGAGCATCAAAAATTGATGCGTATCGTGAGTTAGCAGAGCAAGTTTACGGCATGCGAGTAAGCGGTCGTGCCGAACT
>NZ_JAWOUS010000270.1:0-819 GCF_033339495.1 Vibrio sp. 2134-1 | reverse complement strand
TCGCGATGTATGGACTCCCTCCCTCTGGAGGGAGCTAGAATTTATGGTGTCAAAGCCTAAATCTAAGGAGTCCATACATGAAAAAGTCTACTACTATCGCCATTGATTTAGCAAAGCACTCTTTCCAAGTTTGTAAGCTTCAAGGAAGCTCTGATGAGTTTAATAAAGTATTTACTCGCGAAAAATTAAAAGCTTGGTTAATACAACAACCTCCAACGACCGTGGTTATGGAGGCATGCTCTACAGCCCATTATTGGGGACGGTTCTGCTGCAACCATGGGCATTCGGTTTGCCTCATTGCCCCAAAATATGTCACGGCATATCGAACGGGACAAAAAACAGATAAGAATGATGCAACAGCGATTGCTGTTGCATCTCAGCAAGCTAACGCCCGTTTTGTCGCTTTAAAATCTATTGATGAGCAGGCACTACAATCGATCGATAGAATAAGACAGCACTTAACCGATTCGATGACAGCGACAAGTAACATGGTTCGCTCCTTGCTTTCAGAGTTTGGCTTCAATATCCCCAAAGGACATAGCGCCTTTAAAAGGCACATTATTGAAATTCTGGAAGATGGTCAGAACTCACTTCCTGATATCTTAAGAGAGCACATAGCAAACGCATTTCATTTGCATGAGACCTTAGCAAAAAAGAGGGCAGATTTAGAAACGAGCTTAACCCAACACCTCAAGCACCATGATGCATGTAGAAAACTTGAAGCTCTAGAGGGCGTTGGTCCAGTCAATGCTTTAGGGCTTTATCTTTCGTTAGGAGCCAATGGCGGTAACTTCAAAAATGGTCGAGAGGCTTCGGCTT
>NZ_JAWOUS010000269.1:0-820 GCF_033339495.1 Vibrio sp. 2134-1 | reverse complement strand
GCGGACACGGCATTTGTGGCATGGGCCGTTTGTCTAAGCGCTCTATTGTGGCGACCTGTGTATTTATGGCCGGCGCTGGCCTAACGGTATTCGTTCGACTTCACCTAGTTTAAGAGAGATTCCATGAACAAGACTATTTTTCGTTTTTCTGCTCTTTTGAGCGGTGTGTTATTCGGTATGGGCATGGCGGTGTCCGGCATGATCGACCCAGCTAAAGTCATTGGATTTTTAGATATTTCTGGCAGTTGGGATCCAAGTTTGGCTTTTGTGATGGGCGGCGCACTCGCGGTATTCATGCCAAGCTATTTTTTAATCATCAAGCCGAGAAAACAATCAGTTAGCGGTGAAGCGTTTTGCACACCAACCAATAAGAACATCGACGGACGTTTGTTATCTGGTGCGGCGATCTTTGGTTTAGGTTGGGGTTTGGCAGGTATTTGCCCTGGCCCTGCAGTTGCGAGTCTGGCATTAGGCAACGTGAGCATTGTAGTGTTCTTCCTTGCGATGTTAGTTGGATCTCTGTTCGCGAAAGCGATCATTACTAACCGTAACGCGAAGAAGATGAAAACCGCGAACGCGTAAACAATCAATCTGATATGGAGGGGAAAGGATGCCCGACAAACTAAAGCGAAGTTTTGTTCAGTCTGTGATGAACAGCTTGTTCCCTCCGATCATGATTTTACTCGCGCTTGTGGTCGGTGCCGCGGCCTTGTGGTTGACACCGAAAGAGGAAGACCCGCAAATCGTTGTGCCGATGGCAGATGTATTGGTTTCGGCTCCCGGACTCAGCGCTTCTCAAGTCGAAAATCAAATCACTGAA
>NZ_JAWOUS010000268.1:0-820 GCF_033339495.1 Vibrio sp. 2134-1 | reverse complement strand
AATTTTCCGACATTTCGTTGTGATAACGGTGTCATTCTCGACCCACAAAAGCCGTGTGAAGAATTAAACAAAGGGTGGATTAGCCCGCACTTCGATCGCGAATACACCCGCATGAAATCGCGCCAAACTTACGCTTATGGCGTGCTTTTTCATCTTACGGGTGACAAGCAAGCATTAGAGCTGGCAAAGAAAGGGGCTTATTACCTGATTGATCATCTACAAGATGAGAAAAACGGCGGCTTCGTGAGCTTTACGCGTAGTGGAAAACCGGGGATGGAGTGGCAACAGCGAACTTCTCAAGACCAAGCTTACGCCTTGGTGGGCTTGGCGATGTACTACTACTTGACGCAAGATCCAAAGGTTGAACAAGCACTTATCGACCAGCAAGCGTTTATATTTAAACAATACCGACGAAGCGATGATCGCGGTCTGGCGTGGGTTTTGAAAGATGGTGATGGGGAAAGTGAGAAGCAGCAAGAGTTAGTCGCTCAACTTGACCAAATTAATGGCTACCTGTTGTTAATGACGCCACTTTTACCAGCGCCAGCGCAAGCCAAGTGGAAGCAAGATCTGCAATGGCTGACGCAAGTGATGCTAGATAACTACCATTCCGTCAAAGAGCAGCGCTTTTATGGCGCGATACACCACAAAGCGGTAATGATGCCAGATGCGAAACACAATGATTTTGGACACACCATCAAAGCGTATTGGATGACGTATCTCACTGGTCAGTTGTTGGAAAATTCCAATTGGACAGAGTTTGGTTTCAAAGGAATGAAACACACGCTTAAGCAAGCGCAATACCAGCAAAACTTTGAGC
>NZ_JAWOUS010000267.1:0-825 GCF_033339495.1 Vibrio sp. 2134-1 | reverse complement strand
CCGTGATTTCCAAACTGATCAGATCGGCAAATTGCGGATTGTTTTCAAGCAGTTTCTCAAGACGATGGAAAAGAAGGTTCGAAGAGAGGTCTTTGGCTGAAAGGTTCACGTGTACAGGCAACTTAATGCCTTTTTCGATAAAGGTTTTGAGATCTTTTTCTACCTGGCCCAATACCCACATGGTGATGTTGTGGACTTGGTTGCTGCGCTCCGCGATAGGGATGAAGTCGTTGGGTGAGATAGTTTTCCCGTTTTCATCGTGCCAACGAATCACTGCCTCGAATCCGACAGCTAAATTGGTGTTCGCATCAATCAAGGGCTGGTAGTACAACTGAAACTCTTCTTTCTCTAACGCGCATTGAATGCGAGAGGAAATTTCAAGCTGGTACTTGGCACCCACGTTCATATCATCATGATAAAACGCGAATAAATTGCCGTTGCGTTTGGCGTGATACATGGCAATGTCGGCATGTTTAATCAAAAGATCATTTGAGATCGCGTCGTAAGGATAGGTGCTTATCCCAAACACGACACGTGAAGATACTTGGAACTCATCTAGGTGAAAGCGTGCAGAGAGGGCGCAATCTAGGCTTTCGATAAGTTCTGTGCCCGTTTTCTCACAGGCGGAAGAGGTGAGAATGACAAACTCATCGCCCCCCACTCGGAAGATCTTGTCGTTCCCTTTGAGCTTGTCTTGCAATCGTTGACCAATCTGAATCAGTAACTGGTCTCCGCAGAAGTGTCCCATCGCATCGTTCACTTGTTTAAAGTTCACTACGTCAAACAGAATGACAGAGAAAGGGTCACCAGATTGTATTCTGTCAT
>NZ_JAWOUS010000266.1:0-828 GCF_033339495.1 Vibrio sp. 2134-1 | reverse complement strand
TTTAGAACGATAGACCGACTATTTATTAAGATGTCTATCAACGACAAAATGTGGGTTATTTTCCTCCTATTTCTGGTGGCACTCACTTCGGTAGCAGGAAGCCGATACCTAAATGATTTGCATCAGTTCGAGCAACAATCTATCGCCAACGTGCAAGCAAAACTAGATGGCATCATCGAAGCTAATCCCACAGATATCTATCAAATTACTGGTATCTCAAAAGCTAACCATCAACAAAAAAGCTTGTTTGCAGATGGTGTTACCACGGTTTATGGCACAACCTCTGCGGGTGAGCTTGTTCGATTGACCGAGCACGCTGGCAATCAATACAACGCCCTGCGCTCCGACGCCCTTACCTCTTTCCTTCTTAGTTTTCTATGGGTTTTGCCGTTTGCAGTATTTTGCTATTGGGTAGCGACATTCATCGGAGGCGCTTTGTGGGTGCTATACACCACAACAGAGAAAATTGGTAACGGTGACTTAACTTCTCGATTGGGCTTTCACCCTGGCCGTGACGAGTTTGGCACCATTGGCTGCGCACTAGATAAGTCGATGGATACATTAAGCGAACTGGTCAATAGCGTAAAAGAAAACGCCAATACGCTAAGTGAAACGTCATCTGCATTTGAACAAGACATGAAACTGAGCGAAACACAGATTACGCACCAGTACCAAACACTTGATTCTGTCGCAACCGCAATGGAAGAAATGACGGCGTCTGCCAAAGAGGTTTCGAGCATCTCTCAACAAGCGACCATGCAATCGGATCAAGATGCACAAAAAATAGAAACGAGCCGTAGCCGTGTACAGCACGTTATTGCTGAGATC
>NZ_JAWOUS010000265.1:0-829 GCF_033339495.1 Vibrio sp. 2134-1 | reverse complement strand
GACAAAGACCTCATATTAGAACCTTATGTTAGTGCGGGCGGATTCTCACGAATCGCGACTCGGGTTGAACAGCTACGTGATGATGCACAGCGTCAAGGGCAGGGAATGTTGTTCCTTCATGCTGGCGACTGCTTCCAAGGCACGCTCTATTTCTCCTTATTTAAGGGCAAAGCGAACGCCGATTTGTTGAACGCCTTGAATATTGATGCCATGGCATTGGGAAACCACGAGCTCGACATGGGGAACGAACCGGTTGCACTATTTTGTCAGCGTACCAATTTTCCGCTGCTCGCAGGCAACTGGGATCTGTCCAATGAGTCAAAAAACAAAGCGCACCGACTAAGCGACTGTAACAACGTACTGAGCTATCAACCGGATTCACGCAGTGCGCAATACCTTGTGAAAGAGTTTAACGGTGTAAAAGTCGCTATTTTTGGTTTGTCCATCGATAAAATGAGCGATATAGCAAACCCTGACGCCGATACGCCATTTATGACTGCAATTGAAACCGCGAAAGCGACGGTCGCACAAATTCACAACGATGGAATCAAAAACATTATCTTGCTTAGTCACCTAGGTTACGAGGGCGACTTAGAACTTGCAGAGCAAGTGGAAGGCATAGGTATCATCGTGGGTGGTCATAGCCACCGTTTGCAAGGTGACTTTACTGCGATTGGTTTGGGAGAAGATGATCCTTATGGTATCAAAGTAAATGGAACCTACGTTGTGCAAGCCGGTTTTCATGCTCTGACCATGGGCCATTGTGTGCTTGAGTTTGACGAGAATGGCCAAGCAACCATGTTGAATGGTCAAAATGAATTGCTGTTAG
>NZ_JAWOUS010000264.1:0-829 GCF_033339495.1 Vibrio sp. 2134-1 | reverse complement strand
TCGCCTCTGACTGCCAAGGCATCCACCGTGTACGCTTAGTCACTTAACCATACAACCCGAAGGAGTTTCGAGTTGATGTTCAAATCACCAAAGTTGTCTCTCATTATTTGAATGAGCGAGAGACATTCGATTTTGCCGGACTCATCTCTTTACCTTCATTTTTAGAAAAAATGAAAACAAAAAGCCAAGAACACTTGAATGTGTTTTTTGGTGTTTGTCTTAAAGACAAACATTGAGAACTTTACAAACAACAATAAATTGTTGTTTTGTCAGCTTTCCAAATTGTTAAAGAGCTATGTTGCTTCACAAGGAAGTTACATTTTCTAAAGACTTTCAGAGTCAAAAATACCAACCAGTATCAATTGCTTGTTCTGGTTTGGACGTTTTATTCCAAAAATACTTAGAGAATGGTGGGCGATACCGGGCTCGAACCAGTGACCCCCTGCTTGTAAGGCAGGTGCTCTCCCAACTGAGCTAATCGCCCACATTGTTTTGATTTCCGTGGAAGGAAATGGTGGGTCGTGCAGGATTCGAACCTGCGACCAATTGATTAAAAGTCAACTGCTCTACCAACTGAGCTAACGACCCAATGGTATCCCGTAGGGGAGTCGAACCCCTGTTACCGCCGTGAAAGGGCGGTGTCCTAGGCCTCTAGACGAACGGGACACTAAGTGAACATCTTGGGGGATGTTCTATCTCTTAAACTTCATAAACCGTATCAATCTGTGTGAACACTCATCGCAATAATCATCGTTTAAGGAGGTGATCCAGCGCCAGGTTCCCCTAGCGCTACCTTGTTACGACTTCACCCCAGTCATGAACCACAAAG
>NZ_JAWOUS010000263.1:0-832 GCF_033339495.1 Vibrio sp. 2134-1 | reverse complement strand
GAAACCTTTATTGAGAGCCGCAAAAGCGCCATTAATTTGATGGCGCTTTTTCTGTTTGGGTTAGGCGTAAACGTCAATAAAAAAGTAAATGGTGATGGTAATCGAAGAGAGAGCGACAAAGCCTTTAACGTGGCTCGGATTAAGCTGGCGAGACACACGCGCGGCGAGATAGCCGCCAACTAATGTCCCGACCATTACCACGCTGCCTTTGCTCCAATCGATAGAGCCGTTCGCAACAAAAATGACGATTGCGATGAGAGACACACACGTTGAAACCAGAAGTTTAAGCCCATTCATCAAGTTGATGTCTTGATGGCCCGCCACAACGAGGTAACTCAGAACAATCACACCTAATCCGGCATTAAAAAATCCGCCGTATGCAGAAACACCCACCAACAACAAACTCAATGCGATTAAGCCTAAAACGCCAGCGTGTTTATGTTCTCTGGTGATGGATTTGATGATCATTGTTAACCGCGAACCTGTAAGAAACAGCACCGTAGCAAACAAAAGTAGCCAAGGAATGGCTTCCAAAAACAGTGACTCTGGCGTATTGAGAAGAAGATACGCGCCAACTGCGCCACCAACTAAGCTGAACGAGACGGTGAATAGCAGTTCTTGCTTGTTCTTCAAAATTTCTTCACGAAAACCCACGGCACCGCTTATGTATCCTGCGCACGCCGCGTAAGTGTTGGTGGCGTTAGCCATGAAGGGCGAAACGCCAACAGCCATTAGAGCGGGGAAGGTGATAAAAATCCCAACTACTGCTATCGAATTCATGATTCAACCTACCACGCCTGCAGCAAACAACAGAGCCAATTCCAGCAGCATA
>NZ_JAWOUS010000262.1:0-833 GCF_033339495.1 Vibrio sp. 2134-1 | reverse complement strand
TGCTTTGATGCCTTGGCTAACGGTACTAGATAACGTTGCCTTTGGTCTGGAAATGCAAGGCATAGGTAAAGCAGAGCGCCGTGCAAAAGCACGTGAACAGTTAGAAATGGTTGGCTTGTCAGAATGGGAGAGTAAGTTCCCGCATGAGCTTTCTGGCGGTATGCAGCAGCGTGTGGGCTTGGCTCGTGCTTTTGCGATGGACACAGACATTCTCCTCATGGATGAACCGTTTTCAGCACTTGACCCACTGATCAGAGCGCAGCTGCAAGATGAACTGATTCTGCTGCAAGAAAAGCTCAATAAAACCATTTTGTTCGTCAGTCATGACTTAGATGAAGCACTTAAAATTGGTAACAACATTGCCATTATGGAATCGGGTAAACTGATTCAGCATGGTAAGCCAGAGCAGATCATTCTGGCACCAGAAACCGATTATGTGGCGGACTTCGTTGCACACACGAATCCTCTGAATGTGCTTAAAGGTCGTTCGTTAATGAAGTCGAGTGATGCTCTGGTACGTGAAGAAGAGCGTGTACTTATTTGCCCTGATAAAGAAATTTGGGTGACGCAAGAGTCGAAAGGCCTGAGTTTGCCGAACTCTGAACAGTCGCTGATGAAGTGGGTGAGCGAATCATCGAACCTCGATGATGTCGAATCTAACTCTCTGGTTCAGGTTAGCCCGAACATCAACATGCGCGAAGCGATAGAGCTTAAGCAGCGCAGTAACCAGCCTCTGTTGCTGGTGGAAGATGACAAGTTGGTTGGTGTGTTGAGTGATCACGAGTTGTATGACGCGCTGCTTGGTAATTTTAAATCCGAGCAAGTGGCTTAGT
>NZ_JAWOUS010000261.1:0-833 GCF_033339495.1 Vibrio sp. 2134-1 | reverse complement strand
TTATCCACAGACGGTTTGGACATTTTTTGTTCAGTTGAAAAGATTTTTTCTACGGAAGGTTATTCACAGAGGGGAAATCAGAGCCGCATCGCGACTCTGTAAGAAATGAGTATGGGGTTAAAAGCGCTCGATATTCTCTTTTAACCATGCTTCTGCAGCATCTTCTGGGACATCATGAGCCAGAACATCAATCAACAAGCAATCTGCAATCGGCGTTGCGCCAATATCTTCTAACAAGTCGTAAGCGTGCTTACCGGCAGCGCAGAACGTATCGTAGCTCGAATCACCAATCGCAATGACTGCAAACTTCACGTCTGCCATCTTAGGTGGTGTATTTTGCAATGCTGCGATGAAAGGTTGAATATTGTCTGGATATTCCCCCGCACCGTGGGTGGAGGTGATCACAAGCCAAGTCCCTTGGTTATCGATCTCGTCTAATGACGGTTGGTTGTGGATCGTGGTTTCAAATCCTTGTTCAACGAGCAGATCGCTCAGGTGATCACCGACGTATTCCGCACCACCAAGAGTGCTACCTGTAATAATGTGGATCATACTTCTTCCTTTTGAATGCAATGGACACGATGTGAGTCGCGAATGGATGTATCCATATAAAAAGAAACGCGGCACTAAAACAAGGTTTTGTGCCGCGTATTGGATTATTTACCGATACAGAAAGTGAAGTCTCCCATAATAGCTGGCCTCGCGCGACGTCTTGGGGACCGATTGGGGACCAAATTGCAATTTATGGTCAAATTCTTACTTCCCAAGATGACTTCCATCATAGATCAGGATGGGAAAAGTGGGAATGGTGGGAAACAGGATCAGCTTTCACC
>NZ_JAWOUS010000260.1:0-834 GCF_033339495.1 Vibrio sp. 2134-1 | reverse complement strand
TCTCCCTACGGGTATCAAACTAACTTGTTGGTTTACAGCGTAGGTAATTACAAATTGACCGACTATGTGCGAATTGGTGTGCCGATTTCGATTGTGTATTCCGTATTGGTACTGACATTGATTCCGGTCTTCTTTCCGTTTTAATTCCGATAAATACAAGGATTCGTTATGACCGCTGAAACACCGGTAAAAGATGAAAACATTGTCTGGCATCAGCACACGGTTGATAAACAGTTTCGTGCTGAGCTGAAAAAACAGAAACCAGCAGTGCTTTGGTTTACTGGTTTATCTGGTGCAGGTAAGTCAACCGTCGCGGGCGCGCTGGAGAATCGTTTAGCTGAGTTGGGCTACCACACTTATTTGTTGGACGGTGACAATGTTCGTCATGGCCTGTGTAGTGATCTAGGCTTTTCTGAACAAGATCGTCGTGAAAATATTCGTCGTATTGGCGAGTTGGCGAAACTGATGGCAGATGCGGGTTTGATTGTGTTGTCCGCGTTCATTTCTCCTCACCGTGCTGAGCGTCAACTCGTTCGCGATTTACTGCCCGAAGGTGAGTTCATTGAAGTGTTTGTGAATGCATCTCTCGAAGTGTGCGAAGGCCGAGATCCAAAAGGTTTATACAAAAAAGCGCGAGCAGGTGAGATCCCAAATTTCACGGGTATTGATTCAGAATATCAAGCGCCAATCAATCCAGAAATTGATTTGCCAGCAGGCGAGAAGAGCGTCGAAGAGTTGGTTGAGTTGTGTTTGAATGAGCTTAAACAGCGTCGTGTGATCAGCTAACTCAGCTTTTGGATCATGGATGGAAAAAAGCCTCGTGTGATGCTTGAG
>NZ_JAWOUS010000259.1:0-835 GCF_033339495.1 Vibrio sp. 2134-1 | reverse complement strand
GTCGAAAGTGAATCCGATTCGATGAACAGTAAATCCAGTTCGCGATAGGTATCCGTATTGGTGTTGGAATCGCTAAAAATCGATTCAAGAACCAAGGCTCCCAAGCGGTAATACATGTTTTCAATTTGCTGCGAGTTGTTTTCCGCACCTCGGCTGGTGTGCAGTTGCTCCGCCAACGATACCAACTCACCATCACTACCAATAAAAGCGCGTGCACTTTCCAAAAATCGGTCAGTTGAATAAAGCAATTGCGTGACGTCTGGCCCATTCGCATCAGAGACCTCACTTTCTAATTGAAGACGAACCGCGTACACAAGCTGAAGTTTGAGTGAGACTTGATCGACATGCTTAACTCGATACGGCAACTCAAAATTAAAGAAGTTACGTACTTCCTCAACTTTACTGCCGAGTTCATTCAATGTGGAAAGCGTTTGCATCGTCTGCTTTGCCTGAAACCAAAGAGTCGCAGAAAATACACACCACAAAATGAATAAGAACCAAATAATCCGCTTAATCCCTGCTCTTAATTGATGCAACGCTCAGTCCTCATATAATCCATTAATTACAAGCATATACCATGTTCTGAGCTCTGGCTGTGCTTGCTTCACATAAAAAAAGAGAGCCTAGGGCTCTCTTCATAAGAATTAGTTACGACTTAACTGATCTTTCAAGTTTGGCGGTGTCCCTTTGATCGTCAGCGTATCTGTTTCTGGATCGTAGAAAATACGCTCGCCCAATAACAAGCTGTCAAAGCTGATATTTAAACCACCCCCGGCACCCACATATTTAGTCAGCTTACGAACCTTTGAGCGATCACCAGGGAATGATTCTTCAA
>NZ_JAWOUS010000258.1:0-836 GCF_033339495.1 Vibrio sp. 2134-1 | reverse complement strand
AATACGCCTAACTGGGGCTTAACTTCGAACTAATATCACCTTTATTTGGTTTTGTTACATTTTATAGTTGCTTATACAAAGATCTCAATCACCCACCAACTGAAAATCGACAATATGGAAAAATTGTGACTTATAAGTTGAAAATAGGCATCAAATTACTGTTATTGCAGTATATATTCGGGCAATATATAGCAAATTAGTATCATTAGTCAAAAAGTTGACAGTAATTTGGGGTGAAGTTTTATATGGATCGTACAGCGTTAGTTTCACTCGGCAATCAAGTCGTTGTAATAGGATTAGATGGGAAGCTGAGAGTACTAACGGAGGGACAACAGCCACTACCAGGAGAAGTGGTTGTGACATCAACAGAGGTTGGCCCTCTGGATTTAAACGTGCAATTGACTCAAGAGCAGGGTTCTAAAGATGTCACTGATGATGTTTTACAAATTATTAGTGCAATCGAACAAGGACAAGACCCTTCTGCTGTAGATGAAGAGTTTGCGCCAGCAGCTGGTGAGAACGGCGGCTCTAGTCTGCAAACCAGTGCGACAATTGTTCGCGATGGTACTGAACTCTTGGCATCCACCAGTTTTGAAACCATTGGTATTGAGGCTTTAGGACTATCGCAAACACAAGTTCTAGCACTGAACGATCTAGTCCGAAGTAATGTGCAAACGAGTGCTGACAGCAATGATAAACCTTTGGCAACAACGCCAGTTACTCTAGATGCGATTGAAGAGGACGGTGGTTCAATCACCATTACGACGGAAGAGTTACTGTCAAATGTTGATGATGAAGACAAAGACACATTATCTGTTGAGAACCTCATTATCGAT
>NZ_JAWOUS010000257.1:0-836 GCF_033339495.1 Vibrio sp. 2134-1 | reverse complement strand
CTTCATGAATAAGTGGCATCGCAATATGACGCGGCATATACCCGACTCCAACGCCATTTTTTAAACATTCAATCGCACTATACCAATTGGGCAATAATAAACGACGCTGCTTAGCGTAGTGACCTGTGTGCCGTTTTGGCAGTACGTTCGATGTGTCATCCAGAAAAATCGCGGGAAACTGGCTAACAAACTCTTCGGTGAGAACCTGCTGACGTACACAAGGATGAGCAGGCGACATGACAAACGCCCAATCCAACACACCCATGTCTTTCACTTCGAAATCCCCGCCGACCGGAACTGCTGAAGTGGCTCCGACTACGATGTCGGCACGACCTTGAGCGATCGCCTCCCAAGAGCCGTTAAAGACTTCCATGTTGATTTGCAGTTCCGCAAATTCAAACTCTCGATAAAAATCTTCCACTAGCGGCTTGAGCTTTTCGAGCTTCACTACGTTATCCAGCGTCAGTTTCAGCGTTGTTTTCCAGCCGTGCGCAGCTCGACGAGTTTGTGCTTTCACCTCTTCCATCTGACGCAGTAACGAGCGAGCTTCAGCCATGAATAGCTCACCCGCTGGTGTTAATTCAACTTTTCTTGGTAAGCGGCGAAATAGCACGACGTCCAAATCCTGCTCTACCTGTCGCACGCCATAGCTGATCGCCGAAGGAACTTTGTGAAGCACTTCAGCAGCGGCCGTGAAACTGCCTAACCGAGCAACCGTATCGAGCATTTCCAATGATGCTTTGGAGAACATGATTTCTGACCTTTCAAAAAATTTGATTGATAACCAACAATTTTAGCGTTTTATTTTCTCAAAATCGAAAAATAGAATAATAAGG
>NZ_JAWOUS010000256.1:0-837 GCF_033339495.1 Vibrio sp. 2134-1 | reverse complement strand
GATATCTAAACGTGTTTGTCCTTGTTGAATTTGCGCACCTGCCGTTATCACAACAATATCGGCACCTAACAAATCGAGGTAATCATCTGAGGGAATAATGCGGGTATTTTTGGAAAAGGTTAACGCCGCAGTGTGACGAAAATCGAAGACTTCCCCTTCAGCTCTTTCTAAGTTTTGGTCTAACAGAACAAGTTCACTGACGCTGCCTAGCGTGAGCAAATAATTGCAAACACCAACTCCAACGGCGCCAGCGCCAATCACACCAATTTTCATCTTACTCTCCCTGAAAAAATGCGGCTCTTGAAAGATACGTCGCTCTTTAAAAATGAGCGGCAAGAGCATAAAAGTCCAACGTCATTTTGTAGCTCAGAATCTGTTACCAATCTAGTCTTTCATTTCCGCACCATGCTTGTCTGGTGAAAATTACACCGTTGAATCGTGACGTTACCGCCCTGAAGAAGCCTTTCACCTCTATATCAACGGCCAAAAGCGAGTACAATCTGGACATCTCATTCAAGAAGGCAAACAAAATGGAAACTCTGTTAATTGGTCACCGCGGCGTTGCCGGCTCGTTCCCAGAAAATACAAAAGTCAGCGTTCAAGCTGCAATTGATCTCGGCCTAAAATGGGTAGAAGTGGATGTTCAGCCAACAAAAGATAACGTGCTTGTGGTTTGTCACGATCATACGTTAAGTCGATGCAGCAATGGCAAAGGACGAGTTGATGCGCATACGTTGAAAGAACTAAGACAATTAGATTTCGGTGGCTGGTTCAGCGAAGATTTTGCTGGCGAAACTATCATGACTCTTGAGGAGCTATTAAGCTTGGCTACTGAGC
>NZ_JAWOUS010000255.1:0-839 GCF_033339495.1 Vibrio sp. 2134-1 | reverse complement strand
AACGAGTACATCGACTTTGCTGGTGGTATTGCAGTGAGCTGCTTGGGTCATTGTCATCCAGTAATGGTTGATGCGTTGACTGAGCAAGGCAACAAGCTGTGGCATCTAAGTAACGTGATGACGAACGAGCCGGCACTTCGCCTTGCGAAAAAGCTAACTGAAGTGAGCTTTGCTGAGCGCGTATTCTTTGCTAACTCGGGCGCAGAAGCAAACGAAGCGGCACTGAAATTAGCACGCCGTTACGCGACAGATGTTCATGGCCCTGAAAAATCAGAAATCATCGCATTTAAACAAGGTTTCCACGGTCGTACATTCTTTACTGTGACGGTTGGCGGTCAAGCGGCTTACTCAGACGGTTTTGGTCCTAAGCCAGGCGATGTTACGCACTTACCATACAACGATATCGAAGCACTTCAAGCACACATGTCAGATCGCACATGTGCGGTTATGATGGAGCCGCTACAAGGCGAAGGCGGCATCGTGCCACCAACTCCGGAATTTGCTCAAGCAGTACGTGAACTGTGTGACAAGCACAACGCGCTACTTATCTTTGATGAAGTTCAAACGGGTAACGGACGTACTGGTCATTTCTATGCTTACCAAGGTCTAGGTATCACGCCAGATATTCTAAGCACAGCGAAATCACTGGGTGGTGGTTTCCCTATCGGTGCAATGCTAACAACAGCAAAACTGGCTGAGCATCTGAAAGTGGGCACTCACGGTTCAACATACGGTGGTAACCCATTGGCATGTGCAGTGGCAGAAGCGGTCGTTAACGAAGTGACAAAACCAGAAGTGCTTGCTGGTGTTTTAGAGCGCGAAGCGCTGTTCCGCGCAGG
>NZ_JAWOUS010000254.1:0-842 GCF_033339495.1 Vibrio sp. 2134-1 | reverse complement strand
TTGAGGATGGTTTTGGCTAAACTCAGCAAAAACGACGATGGCAAAAGCGCCGCCCAACGCCGCACCAGCAGAAACCCCGATAATGCCGGGTTCTGCCAATGGGTTTCGGAAAAGCCCTTGCATGACCACCCCACAAATCGCGAGGATTGCGCCGATGAACATACACAAAATCGTACGAGGTAGGCGTATCTCATTGATAACGAGTTGAATGTGTGGTGCCAGCTCTGAATGTGCGCCAATTAAGCCGCGCAGACTGTCTGTGAAACTGATGTTCATCGGGCCGACGGTTATAGAAGCGATGGCGATAAACGCTAAAAATCCAGACAGCGTAATCAGCGTGGTTGATAAAGGAATACGTCGTAACAGCATCGAAAATCTCTATGGGTAAAGCAAGGTATTGAGACGTTTAGCCTCTGACAGGCTTTTTAGTCCCAAACCGCCAACCAAAGCGTGTCCATCAATGGTGATGATGTTCTTTGCCTGGCCTGCTGGTGTTGCTGCAAGTAACGGCATCGCCTTTAAAATGGCGTCTGCACCGCCCATGGTCTCATAGCTGCGGCCACTAACTAAAATGACATCGGGTTGCATCTCTACCATCGCTTCGGTTGACAGTGGTTTGTAAGAGGTTAGTTTTTTCGCCGCAGGATTATCACCGCCTGCTAACGCGATGATTGCGTTTGGCGTGGTATCCAAGCCTGCAACATTGGCTGGGCGACCTTCGTGAATAAGCAAAAACAGCACTTTCTTTTTAGCAGAAGGTGCAGGCTGATTCGCTTGCAAAGATTCGACTTGCGTTTTTACCTCTTGCTTCAAGTTTGCTGCTTGAGACTCACGGTTCATGA
>NZ_JAWOUS010000253.1:0-843 GCF_033339495.1 Vibrio sp. 2134-1 | reverse complement strand
GATGTTGCTCTGGCAGGAATATCATGAGCAATATCAAGAGCAATCTTACGCTTACACTCAGTTCTGCGAGCACTTCACTCGTTGGTTCAAAACCCAAAAGCGCAGTATGCGTCAGCTCCATGTGGCAGGTGATAAGCTGTTTATCGATTACTGTGGGCCTCGGCTTCAAGTAGTCAATCCTGACACAGGCGAAGTGCGCGAAGCAGAAGTGTTCGTGGCGACCTTGGGCGCGTCCAATTACACCTATGTTGAAGCCTTCCCTAGTCAAGGTAAGTCTTACTGGTTAGAAGCGCATGCGAATGCGTTCGAACACTTCGGCGGTGTACCACAGCTCTTGGTTCCCGATAATCTGCGCAGTGCGGTCACCAAAGCCAATCGTTATGAGCCGATACTGAATGAGAGCTATCAAAAACTGGCGAATCATTATCAAACGGCTGTGATGCCCGCTCGCCCCCACAAACCGAAAGACAAAGCCAAAGCAGAGAATGCCGTTCTCCTAGTGGAACGCTGGATCATGATGCGGCTGCGACACCAAACCTTCCATACCTTCAACGCGCTGAATCTCGCTATCCGAGAACTCATGAATGAGTTAAACCAACGTGAGATGAAACAGTATGGCGCGAGTCGTCAATCACTGTTCGACAAACTCGATAAGCCTGCGTTAAAGCCCCTCCCCAAACAGCGTTACCTGTATACCGAAACCAAACGAGCTAAGGTTGGGCCTGACTATCACATTGAATATCGCCGTCACTACTACTCGGTTCCCCATCAGCTTGTTGGCCACCATGTTGAACTGGAAGCCTCCAACCGTCTGGTGCAGATTTACCATCAAGGTAACTTGAT
>NZ_JAWOUS010000252.1:0-843 GCF_033339495.1 Vibrio sp. 2134-1 | reverse complement strand
GCAGCAACTGCTTCGCTATCGCGCTGTTGAGATACTGTCGAATCTGCAATCGTCTCAGTGAGCGAGCTTAAGTTTGCCATCTCTTGACGAAGCGTGTTTGAGCTATCAATCACCTGTGACACGGTCGCTTGGATTTTAGAAACAAACTCGTTAAATGCCTTGGCCAGCTGACCAATTTCATCTTGCGTATTAATTTGGATTCGTTGGCTAAGATCACCATCACCCGAAGCGATTTGCGCCATTGCGTCTTTGATGTCGTTTAATGGTTTAAGTACTGTGCGTAGCAGCAGGAACACCATGCCAAGCGCCGCTAAGATCACAACGATGATGCCCATTTCTAAAATCGATTCTGCTCGTGCAGTCGCCGCAGAAATGTCTGACTTCAACTCACCTTGCTTATCTTCGATAGCACTTTTCACGACATTGAGCTGGGCTCGAACATCAACAAATTGCTCCTCAAACGTGTTCTTGTGCTCGTTGTAGTAGCTTAGCCATTGAGATTGAGGCTTGCTCAACATCACTTCGTAACTTTGTAGCCACTTTTGACCTAAAGTCACCAGTTTTTGCACATCAGCACCGTGTGATGCAGGCATCACTCCCGCACGTGATAGCTCAATCACTTTTTCCATACGCGGCAACGCTTTGTAAGCATTGTCTTTGTACTCGTGAATGTGATGATCAATATCTGCTTGTGTTTCTGCTAAGGCAATGCCTTGAACAGCAGAAGTCGCTTGGTAGAGATCGCGGTACGCATCTTCAATCGTGAACAGGTTTGGTACGATCTGTTCATTTAAGGTGTCGCTTAATTCAGATTGCTTGCTCGTTGTCATAACATTTAATACT
>NZ_JAWOUS010000251.1:0-843 GCF_033339495.1 Vibrio sp. 2134-1 | reverse complement strand
GTTATGAGCCACCACTGGACGTCCATAACTTAACGGATGAACAAACGGCGATCTCGATAGAGAACCTTAATCTTTTCTACGGTCAAGCGCAGGCATTACACGATATTTCGATGCGTATCCCAAAAGGGCGAGTGACAGCATTTATCGGCCCGTCTGGTTGTGGTAAATCGACATTATTGCGCTGTATCAATCGTATGAACGACTTGGTGGAAGGATGTAAAGTCACCGGAAAAGTTCGTTTGCACGGTAAGAACGTCTATCACCCGAATGTCGATGTAGCAACGCTTAGGCGTCGCGTTGGAATGGTTTTTCAGCGTCCTAACCCATTTCCTAAGTCGATTTATGAGAATGTGGTTTATGGCTTACGCTTACAAGGTGTCAAGAACAGTCGCACATTAGATGATGCGGTTGAGCGTTCACTTCGCTCTGCTGCGTTGTGGGATGAAGTGAAAGATAGATTGCACGAAAACGCATTTGGACTTTCGGGTGGTCAGCAGCAACGTTTGGTTATTGCACGTGCGGTAGCAATTGAACCAGAAGTGCTGTTATTGGATGAGCCAACATCGGCACTGGATCCAATATCAACTTTAACTATTGAAGAACTTATCAACGAGCTTAAGACTCAATATACTGTCGTGATCGTTACCCACAACATGCAGCAAGCTGCGCGAGTGAGTGACCACACCGCATTTATTCACATGGGTAAGTTGATTGAATACTCCGACGCAGACTCAATCTTCACATCGCCAATGAAGAAACAGACAGAAGACTACATTACTGGTCGATACGGCTAAGGCTCGACCAAACACGGAATAAGGAAAATCCTGCACTTTGGACGTCATA
>NZ_JAWOUS010000250.1:0-844 GCF_033339495.1 Vibrio sp. 2134-1 | reverse complement strand
GAAATAAGATCGGTAAATACCGATCACCTAGACAGGTAAAAGCAAAAGATGTGCCAAGTGGAATTTAGAGTAGTAAATTCAGGTAAAATAAAGGCTTGCACGATGGCAAGCCTCAATGATTCGCGTACGCGGCAACCCAAAAAGGTCACATACTTTCGATTTTCTGCTTCACTTGCAGAACTTTGTCGGCGTAGGTTGGATCCGTCGCATAACCTGCTCGATGAATACCGCGAATAAAGGATTCAGAATCTCCACGTTGCTGCAATGCCGTCTCGTAACGTGGATTGTCATTCAAGAAACGGACGTAGTCGTTGAAACTATCTTGATAGTTCGAGTAAGAACGAAACGCTGCCGTCTCTTTCACTGGCGTATTGTCATGAAATTCCAATGTTTGCGTGGTGACTTTATCACCTTGCCAGCTTCTGTCTGCTTTGATGTTGAACAAGTTGTTACTGCTACCACGAGCATTTTGCACCACTTTTTGTCCCCAGCCAGTTTCCAGAGCTGCTTGAGCAAGAAGCAATGATGGTTCGACACCCAACGCTTTCGCCGCCTTTTGAGCGTATGGCTTCACGGAGTTCACAAAAGATTCTGGCGAATCAAACTTAGCGGGAGTATGGCTGGTACGGGAAAGTTCGCCGGACTCAATCAAACGCTTTTCAATTTCAAAACAGTCTGGTGCTTTGATGTCTTCAAGGTTGATACCACCGAAAGTGTCAGCAATGTTCGCAACCGTATCAACGAACTCGTCGATCGTGCGATGCTTCACTTCAATATCAATTGAATCAAGGCCAGCAAAACGCTTAAACAGTAACGCTTTACCTTCCATTACAGGCTTAGAGGC
>NZ_JAWOUS010000249.1:0-847 GCF_033339495.1 Vibrio sp. 2134-1 | reverse complement strand
TTATACTCCAATACAAGTGAGATGCCAGTTGGCACCAGCGCCGAGTCTTTTAATGACAAACTTAGCCGACATCGCTACAATCGCCCTCCTTTTTACCACCAAACTGTATTAGGCAAACTATGCGAGTTGTATTAGGCCCAATGGAAGGCGTTTTAGACCATTTGATGCGCCAAATCCTGACCGAAATAAACGACTATGATCTGTGTGTGACGGAGTTCGTTCGAGTGATCGATCAAGTCCTGCCAGACCATGTCTTTCATCGCTTATGTCCGGAGCTTATGCAAGGCTCTCAGACCACTTCTGGTGTGCCTGTACATGTTCAACTACTAGGTCAAGAGCCACACTGGATGGCGGAAAACGCAACCCGAGCAGCAGAGCTTGGCGCGCGCGGCATCGACCTAAATTTTGGTTGCCCAGCAAAAATGGTCAACAAAAGCAAAGGAGGTGCGGCGCTATTGCAGCATCCTGAGTTGATTCATAGCGTGGTAAAAGCATGCCGTAACGCAGTGCCTGCGAATATCCCTGTCTCCGCAAAAATTCGTCTGGGCTGGGAAAACCCTGAAGACTGTTTTGAAATCGTGGATGCGATTCAATCTGCGGGAGCGAATGAACTGACCGTTCACGCACGTACTAAGCAAGGCGGTTATAAAGCATCTGAAATCAAGTGGGAATACATCAATAAAATTCGCGAGCGATTCTCCATCCCTTTGATTGCCAATGGTGAAATCTGGAATTTCGAAGATGGTCAACGTTGCATTGGAACCACTGGTGTCGACTCTCTGATGGTGTGCCGTGGTGCGTTCAACATTCCTAACCTAGGTAACATGGTAAAACACAACCACACGCC
>NZ_JAWOUS010000248.1:0-847 GCF_033339495.1 Vibrio sp. 2134-1 | reverse complement strand
AGTTGAGGTTGAATGGTCGATTGGTCGCCTGTTGAATAAGTTGAAGTTCTTTAACGATGGCGTCTTTATTCAGCATTCCACAAGGTAACGAGCCAAGCCCGCCAACATTACTCACTGCAATGGCCATTTGGCTATCTTGCACGCCAGCCATTGGGGCTTGAATAATCGGTAACTCTGTCCCCAAAAGTGCATTAAATGCGTTGTTTTTCATCGTTCTTCCTTGAGTTCATCCAACTGAGTTTTTGTTGTTTTATGCGCGTTTTCACTGACACGCATCAATATGTCCACTATCTCATATCGACTAATTTTCACCCAACTGCGTTGTTATTTCTGTGCACTCAACGCCCACTCAAAATGATATTCCGCGTCAATTAGCGATTACTGACATGAATTTATGTGATCCAATTCAATCGCCTGAGTTACGTGCTTTTTTAAAGTTGCTCTGTTTCGCGAAACCTTACTTCTTACTCAACTTTTACCGGATCAACTATGAAGACATTTTCTAAAAAGCCGTTGCTGTATGCGTTAGCGGCGTTCTCTATCGGTGTGTCATTTTCTTCCTTTGCGGAAATTCGCAACGTCACGTTGCTGCACACCAATGACATTGAAAGCGTTTATGAGCCCGTTGACGCATTTTGGAATCCAGACATTTGCCGCATTGGCGGTATTCCTTACCTTGCCACACTGATCAAACAAACCCGCGCGCAAGAGGAGACCAGTTTCTTGTTCGATGCGGGGGACATTTTCACTGGTTCACTCGCGAAAAAAACGCAAGGCAAGCTCTCTTTCGATTTGTACAGTGCGATGGGCTACGACGCGATAACACTCGGTAACCACGAATTTGAAT
>NZ_JAWOUS010000247.1:0-847 GCF_033339495.1 Vibrio sp. 2134-1 | reverse complement strand
TTTTTCGGCTTTAAATGATCAGGATATAGATTGACGCGTCGATTTGTAGACGCCGCCGCCGCATCCGCAAGCACATGACCAGAGAGTTCATGTTCTTCAGGCAGTAGTGACGACACTTTGGTGCTTAAGCGGTAGTTAAGCGACTGAACCAATTCGTTCTCATCTTCTTCATCACAGCACACTTTCAATTGGTGTAACTGAACCTGACGAAGCTGAGCAGAGAGGTAATCTATCGAACGTTGCAGCTCCAGAGACAAACTGTCCATCTGTAGCTCGCTTGACGGTACGCCAGTAAGAGGAGGTGTCACGCTACGAATCGAACGATGAAATGCAATGGTGTGCTCAACAAAAGCACTGATGCGGAAATGCCCACGCGCGCTGCGTTGCAGCAACAAAAAGTTACCAAGCTCACCAGCGGTATCACCCCAAACATCATCTTCCGGAATGATCGCTTCTAACGGCAATTGAGCACGACTAGCCAGTAGCACAATTTTATCAAGCATCTTTCTTGATAAAACATAAGCTTGCACTTTACTTGAGTTTGGTAGCTCTACCGCATCAGCGATGATGTCGATGGCACGCTCAGAAATAAGCTCTTTGAGTAAAAACGGCAGCGCCGCCGACCACTCTTGGCGTGGCATGGCTGGCTTGTCGATTTGATACATCTGATAGTAGTTGTGTGACAGCACTACGGTCAGAGAATCATAAGCGCTCGCGGCAACGCTTAACGCTTGCTCAACAGCGCGTTCCCAATTTGATTCAGAAATTTCAAACTGAGACGGACGGCCACTTTTAGCTGGTGATGATAAATAAACTGCGTCTGGCTGAATAACCAAAAAACAAGAGC
>NZ_JAWOUS010000246.1:0-848 GCF_033339495.1 Vibrio sp. 2134-1 | reverse complement strand
CGATTGTGAAGTACATCTTCCATGCGAAGTAGTTTCTCTTTCTCCGCTTCTAACATCTTAGATACTGGAATGCCCGTTTGTTTAGAAAGCACTTCTGCGATTTCGTTATCTGTTACTTTGTTACGAAGCAGCGTCATTTCTTGCATTTCAGCCTGAGTCGCCAAATCTAGTTGCTTCTCTAATTCCGGAATACGACCGTATTGAAGCTCAGACATTCGGTTTAGATCACCAGCACGACGCGCAAACTCCATGTCCATACGAGCTTGCTCTAGTTCAGATTTAATATGCTGAGTACCAGAAAGTGCGGCTTTTTCTGTATTCCAAACCTCTTCTAACTCTGCGTATTCGCGTTCTTTCTCATTCAACTCATCATTCAATGCTTGCAGACGCTTTTCACTCGCTTCATCGTGCTCGTTACTTAGTGCTTGTTGCTCAATTTTTAGTTGGATGATTTTACGCTCAAGCTTATCCAATGATTCTGGTTTTGAATCGATTTGTAGACGAATGCTTGAAGCCGCTTCATCGATCAAGTCAATGGCTTTATCTGGCAACTGACGGTCCGAAATATAACGGTGCGACAAACTTGCCGCTGCAACAATCGCTGGGTCAGTAATTTCTACATGGTGATGAAGTTCATAACGCTCTTTCAAACCACGAAGAATAGCCACCGTATCTTCTACTGTCGGCTCATCCACCAGCACTTTTTGGAAACGACGTTCTAATGCAGCATCCTTTTCGATGTATTGACGGTACTCATCCAATGTTGTTGCACCAACACAGTGAAGTTCGCCGCGAGCCAATGCTGGTTTGAGCATGTTGCCCGCATCCATTGAGCCTTCACCTTTACC
>NZ_JAWOUS010000245.1:0-853 GCF_033339495.1 Vibrio sp. 2134-1 | reverse complement strand
AACGTTCAGACATGGTGGCAGCAATGGTCGCCATAATCGCCAACAGCATCAGTACAATAATCAAAGCAACACCACGCTGACGATTAGCCATTGTTGTTGCCCTCCGATGCTTTGTTTCTTTCACTTTCTGCAAGCTTGCCATCTGGCGTTAGATACGTGCGCGCAATTTCACCGTAATCCTTCAACTTCAAGACAACTGAGACAGCTTTCGGCAACTCTTTATTGCTGTCCCACTCTTTCTTCCACTGTTTACCGTCATAAAACCGCATGTCGAAAGATTCCACCTGCGTCAGCAACGGAGTGACAATGCCTTCCTGCCCAACTGGGGTATCTGGATAACGCCACCAAACACGCTGCAGGGTTTCTTCTTTAACGCGATAGCCCACTTTAGTCACTTCACCACGCGGGAACTGTTGCTGCGGGTTATGCCAACCCACACGCGCAAACATCAAGCCTTTTGCGTCGGAATCGAGTAAATAGTCCGACCAAAAGATCAGTTGCCCGGCAGGGTCTTCGCCGTTGGTACGCGTTTGACGCAATGCCATTTGGCGGAAGTCGTTATCCATCATCACCATGGCGCGTTGCAGTTCATTCAAACGTTGAGTTCGCTCTTGCGACAACTCATTACTGCGCTGAACTTGCGACACCACTTGGTATGCCGCCACGCTCAAACTGGCAAAGATTGCTATCGACACCAGCACTTCAATGAGTGTAAAACCTTTTGCTGTACGGCGCTTATTTGCGCGATTGGGATTACTGCGCCACATAGCTTCTTACCGTAACAACTGGACTCGCGTTTTTCGCGGTCGCGACACTTACATCAAATGCTTTCAGCAATGGCTGCGTGGTGGCT
>NZ_JAWOUS010000244.1:0-855 GCF_033339495.1 Vibrio sp. 2134-1 | reverse complement strand
TGCATCCAGTGCTTTTGCCATTTAAGCCAAATGGTAAAGCGCAACACATCAAAGGTTTCCTACGCCAGTTTAAAGAGACCGCGGCTGATACGGCGAAGTTCTTGGCGATGGTGGCGGACTTAGACATTCCGTTGGTCGGCGTTGATCCGGCATTGGTGCTGTGTTATCGAGATGAGTACGCGGAAGTACTCGGTAGCAAGCGAGGCGATTTCGATGTGCTAACGGCACACGAATGGCTGTACCCAAGGTTGGAAGCGTTTGAAGTAGCAAAGCAACGGGAAAATCAGGAACCGTGGTACTTGTTTGCGCACTGCACTGAAAAAACCAAAATGCCGAACGCAGAGAAAGAATGGGGCGCTATTTTTGCTCACTTTGGCGCGGTATTGAATACAGTACCGGTTGGTTGTTGTGGCATGGCGGGTACATTTGGCCACGAGGTTGATAAGCTGTCGATGTCGAAAGACATATACAATTTAAGTTGGAAACCAAACCTAGATAAGTTAGATAACGAAAGATGTTTGATTACTGGTTATTCTTGCCGAAGCCAAGTAAAACGCTTTGAAGGAACAAAGCCTAAGCATCCCGTTCAAGCACTGTTAACTTTGGTATAATGACATCAAGCCCAGTCCAACTGGGCTTTTTTGCCCAATGATGAACATTCCATTTCAAAGGATCTGAACCTTGAGAAAACTTGAACTCAAAGTCCCACCTGTTGCGGTGTTTTTGCTGGTCATACTCTTGATGTACGGGCTTAAAGTCTTGACGCCGAGCATGAACATTCGAGTGCCCTTTGTTGAGTTTGTAGTCGGCGCACTAACTTTGTTGTCTGGCTACATGGGGATTGCCGGTGTATAT
>NZ_JAWOUS010000243.1:0-860 GCF_033339495.1 Vibrio sp. 2134-1 | reverse complement strand
CTTCCATGTGGAAGCCTTTGTTTTTTCTTGATAGTGCGATTTTATCCGCAGCACTTTTTAAATTTCTTACCGCTGCCACAAATACATGGATCGTTACGGCCTACTTTTAAGCTGCTGATGGATTGATTAAGTCGCGGGTCTTGCTCGGATTCTTCTTCAGGGAAAGTGCCATCAATGTAATACCACAGCCCATCTTCTTTCACGAAGCGTGAACGCTCGCTCAGGCAGTAGCGTTGGCCGTCTTCATTGAAATAGGCGTTGAACTCAACAAAGCCTTCATTTTCATGGCTGCCAGCTTCTGCTTTGACGACTTCCAGTTTGCACCAATCGCTGTCGATCGATTGTGCGATACCTTCACGTTGTTCTTCTGCGTTACAACTTGGGTGATATGTTTTCACAACGTAGTCAACGAGGCCTAGCACATGAGCGCTATAGCGAGAGCGCATTAACTGTTCTGGTGTTTTGACGTCAGCGTGATTGTTGTGCGCAATTTCGCAACACTGTTGGTAGGTACGGTTAGCGCCGCAAGGACAAGAAGAAGCCATAAGATGAAATCTCGTTAGGTAAAGCGATGAAACAAATAATCCCAATAGAGTGGGAGAGAAGCATTATAGCGAGTTAAGGTGTTTGAGAAAGCAGTTCTTGAGCCCACTCTGTCGATTCATTGAATGCATCAGCTAGCTGAGTTTCCGTTAACTTCAATACAGAGCAGTATCTTTCAGCCAGTTCCCAATCTGCTTGTTCGTAAGCAATACACATAGAAAGGAGATACCCAAGCACACCTTTTCGACTTGTCAGGGCGAGCTTGATGTCTTCATCGACGGGAATGTCTTCAATCACATCCGACAGAGGTTGATCGA
>NZ_JAWOUS010000242.1:0-861 GCF_033339495.1 Vibrio sp. 2134-1 | reverse complement strand
CAGTTTGGCTGATGTACAGCTGACTACCAGAGCGGCTCATGGTTTTTTCTTTACTTAGTACAAGTAACGTTTCAATGCCTTCTAATAACATAGCAATTAATGAAAATTAGGAATGAGACGGATAATTTAACGAATTGCTGAGGGATAAGCGAATCGTGTTAATTAAAATGCGAAGAGCCGAGATAAAGTCGGCTCTTTAGATTGAAAGCTGTACTTGAATTGCTTAGCGGTTGATGGCGAAAGTAGGTAAAGATAGATGCCAACGAATCGCACCAAGGCGAATCACTAGTGTTGAGATAACACCTGCGAGCAGGGCTGTGGAATGATCGTAACCCATACTCACAGCCATCGTGTGGAAGATGCCACCAATGATACAGGCTGTGGCGTAGACTTCGCTTCTTAGCACCATAGGTACCTCTCGGGCCAAGACATCTCGGATTATGCCGCCACCGCAACCGGTGATTACACCCATGATCACGGCAACCATGCCGGAGGCGTTGTAGGCGAGCGCTTTTTCTACCCCAATTCCCACAAATACGGCCAGACCGATGGCGTCACACACGGGTAAAACCCACCAAGCTAACCGTTTTGGTCTGCGAACCAAGATCATAGTTAACAAACAGGTGATGAAGATAACCCAAAGATAAGTGGTATCGGTAATCCAAAAGACGGGGGTCGCACCAAGTGCCATATCACGAATAGTGCCACCGCCAATGGCAGTCACGCTGCCTAGGACGATAACACCGAAGGGATCCATTTTTAATCGGCCAGCGAGTAAAACACCAGACACAGCGAAGATTGCTGTACCGAATAAATCGATCATATAAAGCAGCATGGAATCCATGTTACTTGGTACCTATA
>NZ_JAWOUS010000241.1:0-862 GCF_033339495.1 Vibrio sp. 2134-1 | reverse complement strand
ACGTTTGTACATTACTCCGGATAACGATGGCCAAATCCGCTATATGGCGGTGAAAGGCAATCGTCGCAGCAAAGGCATGGGCTCACTGGTGTTGGTCGCGTTGGAATCGCTTGCGCGCCAAGAAGGTGCGAAACGTTTGGTATGTAATGCCCGTGAAGATGCGATTGCGTTTTATGAAAAAAACGGTTTTGAACGTCGTGGTGAGTTGACCGATGAACGCGGTCCGGTCCGTCACCAACAAATGGTGAAGCCGCTTGATCCGATGGCGAATGTGTTACGTCGCCCAGAATGGTGCACGGAATTGCAGCAGCGCTGGGAAGCGCAGATCCCAATTGCGGACAAAATGGGCATCAAAATCAACCAATACACCGGTTATCAGTTCGAATGCAGTGCCCAGCTCAATCCGAATTTGAACCCGCACAATACGATGTTTGCTGGTTCGGCATTTACGTTGGCAACGCTGACGGGATGGGGAATGACGTGGTTACTGCTCAAAGAGCGCGGTTTGCATGGCGATATTGTTCTGGCAGACAGCTCGATTCGTTATCGTCATCCGGTGGAGCAAAATCCGGTGGCGAGTACCTCGCTTGATGGTATCAGTGGTGATTTGGATCGCTTGGCGTCAGGGCGCAAGGCGCGCATTGTCATCCATGTGGTGATTTACAGCGGCGATACGCCTGCGGTTGATTTCGTTGGCACGTACATGCTGTTGCCCAACTATTCGCAGCTACTCAGTTGCTAGTTCTTCTTCGGCTACGACCTCGTTCGTAGCCGGCTCTAACTCTTCTGTTATCTCCTCAACCAGCTCTTCTTCCGGTTGCTCTAGATTCGCCTCTGCAATGCCATGAAAGCTCGGTTCCTC
>NZ_JAWOUS010000240.1:0-863 GCF_033339495.1 Vibrio sp. 2134-1 | reverse complement strand
TACGACGTTCCATCGCTGAGCGTCAACTGACCGTCATGCTCTTTCAGCATACGGTTCAGTTGTGCAGTGAAGAACTCTGCCGACACTTTTCTTGCCAATGGTTCCATATCACTCAGTCGTAGAGTGGCTCCTGCACCCCCCTCATACACCTCTCCAAAAAAGAAATCTCTCTTACGCATTAGACTTTGCCTCCTTTAATCGCTTGCTGGGTCAGCTTGATCCAGTTCAACGGGTTTTCACAGTCAACATGGTTGCCAGCGGCACCAACTACCGTTTTGTATGCCTCCGAGCCTGCCGCTGTGTGTACTGCCAGCATAAACGAAAACATAGGGTCATTTTGCATGGTGCCAATCATCATTGCACTGGAAGTGTCTTTGAGCTGGCAGTTTTCAACCCGCAGATTGAGTACATCTTTTGCCACCATCTGACAGTCGGGACACACCTTCTCAAGGTTCTTGAGCTTTGCGTCGTCATTGAGCACATCAGGAGCCGCGATGGCAGTACCGGCCATACACAGCCCCAGTGCCAGCAGTTTGAGTTTATTGGTTACTTTCATGGTTCCTCTCTATATCGTTCCAATTTCGTTTCGGTAAAAGAACAGTGGCCCAGTGACTGTTCTGAGTTCCGGCGTTACTTGCTTTACTCTTGAGCAAATATGCTGCTTGAAAAAGTTGTGGTATCCGTACAAAGCTGGGCGTGTAAAAACGGAATAGATAATGAGGGTGATGGCCGCACCAGCGGCCCACCCGATCACGTCCGGAGAGATAAGTCCTGACACGTCTGAGATACGTTCTGGTTCAACCAAGCGGCACACCACCAGCACCCAGAACCACATTACCGGCATCACAAAGATCATCTTTCCG
>NZ_JAWOUS010000239.1:0-864 GCF_033339495.1 Vibrio sp. 2134-1 | reverse complement strand
CGCTAGAAAAAGCCACTGGACGCATTCAGTTCGACAACGATGTGGTGACGACATCTGGCTTATCAGCAGAGTTGCTCTCGCAGCCTATTTCACTCGATTTCCACGGCGAAAGTGCGGACCAAGGCTACAACGTGACCATCAATACTTTAGGTGATTGGGATGTAGAGCCTCTCAAGCCTTATTTGGGTGAACGTTGGTTGAGCTTGGTTTCCGGTCATGCGCCTTGGCAAATGGACATTGACTTACAGCTCAACGATGTGGGTTTTACTTACCAAGTAGATGTGTTGGCGCAGCTCGGTCGATTAGCCAGTGAATACCCATACCCATTGACGAAAAAGGTCGGAGAAGCTGGTCAGGCAAAACTCCAAGCATCGGGGAATCAGGAGAGCATTTCGGCTCGTTTGCAAATCCCAAATGCGAAATATCAGCCCGAAATTGATATCTCGGGCGATGTGCCAGTGTTAACCGCGACCAACTTGGTGTTAGGCAAAGGCGGTTTTAAAATTAGCCCTGTCGTTGGGCACGATGCTTCGATTCGTCTAGATGAGGTAAACCTAGATAAGTGGGCGACGTTACTGGATACGCCAGAGAGTAAAGCGCAATCGGTGCTGGCAAACATGAAGACGCCTACGATTCCTTTACCAACGCGTATTGAAGTCGAAACGCCGAACTTGTTGTTGGGCGGCATTGAGTTTCACGATGTGGCATTGAACGCCAGTAAAAAGAACCTAAGTTGGCAGTTGGACGTGAGTAGCCAAGAGGTGAAAGGCAAAGCAACGTACCTCAAACCGTACGATTTATCGGTGTCTCTAGACCATCTGCATTTGTACTTGCCAGACTTTGAGGAAATGACCAAAGAGCGCA
>NZ_JAWOUS010000238.1:0-865 GCF_033339495.1 Vibrio sp. 2134-1 | reverse complement strand
CCATGTACGCCCTGCTAGCTCTTCGGTACCATTCTTGGCTTTCAGCGCGCCAGTATCTAGCATCACATTCGCCATTTGGTTATCCACAACCATTGCTGCAAACATCTTTTCTTCTAAGTAGCTGACTGTGTTGATGTGTTGACTCACTGAGCGAATCACACTGATCGCCGCGGTGGCAAAAATAGCCAGTGCAACCAACACTTCAAGCAACGTCATCCCTCGCACTCGACGATTGTTTAAGTTTGGTTGAGTTTGCTTAAAATTGCGCATTCGCATCCTCTTCCATTTCTTCACCTGGCGCTACCAACAGAATTTGCCCACTCTCTTTTCCGATCACTCGCCAACCATCGTTAAACGCATCGCCTTTTTGTGGGAAAAAAGACAAGGTAAACGGCGTGACTTCTGCGCTCGAGAAAATGAAGACTTGCGGTGGTTTCACTTTCTTTTCTTCAGTTTCGTCGGCAAACATGTCTTCAAACAGTGAACCCGGCTCGAACAAACGATCGTCTTTATCCCAAGCACCGCCACCTAGATCCAATTGCAATGCAATGTCATCTTCTAATTTGGTTTTGCTTGGAATTTGCTTCATTTCTAGCGGCTTCCAGCCTTCAGCGGTCAAGCTAAGCAGGGTGTAGGTCTTTTTCGTATCGTCGACACGCACACCAAAATCTTTACCGCTGAGTACGGCTTCTTCGTTAAGCAACTGCAAACGCTGAAAGAAACTTTGCGCGTATTGTTTAGAGAGGTCTTTTTGACTGGTAGGCAACGTAGTGATCACCGCCACCGCGGTAAGAGATAGCAAAACCAGCACCAATAGAATTTCTATCAATGTAAAACCGTTATGTTTTCGCATTTGTTTCATTAG
>NZ_JAWOUS010000237.1:0-871 GCF_033339495.1 Vibrio sp. 2134-1 | reverse complement strand
CATTGGTGTTTATGGCTTAGTAGCAGGCATCGTGAAATTGGATGACTTGGGCTTCTACCTTGAAATTCGCTCAAAAGGTAAGGGCTGGATGGCGAAAGTTGGCAGTGCTTTAGTTGCTTTTGCACCAAAGCTGATGAAGTTGTTAACGATTGTGGGAACTGCTGCGATGTTTTTAGTCGGTGGCGGGATTGTAGTGCATAACGTGCCCGCCATTCACCACTTTGTAGAACCGATTATTATGAACTTTAGTGGTCATTCGGTTGCTACAGCGATTCTGCCTATTTTGCTTAACGGCATTATCGGTTTTGTAGCGGGTTTGATTGTGGTTGCTGTATGGACGGTGGTAGAAAAGCTTCGCGGTAAATAATCCACATATAAAATGAAAAAGGGCCATGCTGTCTCTAATGCGGAGAACGTCAGGCCCTTTTTTATGCACGTTATTTACGTGAAGCGATTACTTCACTTTCCACTCAATTTGTTCGTTTGCACGAATAGGCACAACGATGTCGTTGCCAAATGGCATGGATTCAGGAACATCCCAAGCTGATTTTTCTAGCGTCACCGTATCTGCGTTGCGCGCAATACCGTAAAAATCAGGACCGTTGAAGCTTGCAAACGCTTCCAAGTTTTCCAACTTGCCTTCTTTTTCAAAGACTTCTGCATAAAGTTCTAGCGCCGCGTGCGCAGTGTAAGAACCAGCACAACCGCAAGCCGATTCTTTCGCGCCTTTTGCATGCGGAGCGGAGTCGGTACCTAGGAAAAACTTTTTGCTACCACTGGTTGCGGCTTCGATTAGCGCTTGCTGGTGGGTGTTGCGCTTTAGAATCGGTAAGCAGTAGAAATGAGGCTTAATGCCACCGACAAGCATGTG
>NZ_JAWOUS010000236.1:0-872 GCF_033339495.1 Vibrio sp. 2134-1 | reverse complement strand
AGAAGCACAAGTAGCACTGGACACAAACAACGACCGCAGCAACCACTACTCTCGCCCTGTTTTCAAGCAAGTTCTGAAAGTAAACAGCCTCCAAGCTCAGCGCGTCATGGAACGCAGCTTTGAGCGAGTTTCCAACTCCCTGTTCTCCATCGACGTGATCCTTCGCATCATCGGTGAGCAGGACGAAATCGACCAGGTTGAAACCGTCATCCTGGAACACATTTCCAAGGTCTCCGAAGACCTGGACAAAGCTACCGCCCAGCTCAACAAGCTGATGGAAGACAACGGCATCGACATGATGCCCGGCTACACCAACCCGAATGAATACACCATCGAGATCAACTCTCCTCAGGTTGCTCAGTTTGCACACCTGATCCGCAAACTGGATACCCTGATGGGGATCGTTGACACTCTCTGGCTGAACACCGTACTGACCAGCAAGCAGCGCACCGACGCCACTTACCAATGGCAGCAACGCCTCATCAAGCTGGCCGGTCGAATCATCGGCATCGAGAAACGGGCTCGCATTTCCGCCCACAGCAAAGGCAAAGAAGGTGAAGTGGCCGAAGCCGCTCCGGAATCTGCAACCGGCGACAAGGAAATCGCAGACGAAGCCGAGAAAACAAAAGCAGCATAACCCAGCCCAAACCTTTGCCCCTCGCCCGAGGGGCTTTTTTTTGTCTTTTATGGTTGCATTTTTTGATGCCGTGATATTATCGAAGTAAATCAGATTCAACTCAGGTAAGAACGGAGAACAACATGAAAAAGGCTTTAATCACCACCGTGGCTCTGGCTGTAGCAGCTCTATCTGGCTGTGCATCCACCAGCAGTTACGAACCCACAGCGTACAAAACCAATCACAGTCGCGCTTA
>NZ_JAWOUS010000235.1:0-873 GCF_033339495.1 Vibrio sp. 2134-1 | reverse complement strand
TCCCGACTTAAATCTAATTCAGTGATTTGACATCTAAACCGGCGTTTAGCATGTCTATAAGTGCTTGGACATGAATTAAAGCACACATTTTTTCTTTCACCATGCCCGCTAGCCAAGGGCGTTTACCCGCTTGTTCTCGCCAACGAACATTGTCGCCATTTAGGGTTTCAGTACCCAATAGTTGGTTACTGGCCAAACCCCACATGCTTTCACCAAGCATGACAACGTATTGGTAGTTATCTTTGTATTCATCCCCACGGAGTTTGTCTGCCATCACCCACTTTGCAGTGTCGACGACATCAAACTGCTGTTCGCGGTTCGTCTGTAAACCTAAGTACCAGGCTGGTCGACCAATAAGGTGGTTGAGCTCGGTAATGCGATGAATGCCACCCAATTCATCGAGCGGTACGGCAAATGTCACTTCGTTGACATCAAAGTAAAGCACTTGAAAATCTTCACTTCTTTGCGTGCCTTCCCACGTATTGGGGATCGCAGGGCTCGCCTCGGTTTCCAGTTGCGTTTTGGTTTGCTGTTCTATCGCTATGTCTTGTTCTATCTCAGGATCAACTTCTACCGTTTCGACTTGAGCTACCTCAGTTTGAATTACTTCAGAAACAGGCTCTTCTATCACCCATTCTTGAATTTCTTCAACCACTTCTATTGGTGACTCAAGAGCTACTTCAACGTCTGGTTGTATCGACTTTGCGTGAATCGCAATGTCGATGGTGTTCTGTTCCAAAATGTCGTCTATGTCTAACTCATCTACGACATTGGTCGATTCGAGTTGACTCAATAACCTTTGAACGTCTTCTAAATTCGGCGCTTCCAGTTGCGGTGCGTAGTTTTCGCGAAACTGGTAAGAGTCTGACTCTG
>NZ_JAWOUS010000234.1:0-874 GCF_033339495.1 Vibrio sp. 2134-1 | reverse complement strand
CGCTCAGGAATAATATCGCCATACAAGCGCGACTCGTCAGGACTCGCGATATAAAAGCCGTTGTGCTTAACCAACTCGATGTGGAAATCTCGCACTGGTGAATAGTTGAGAAGGGATGACAGATACTCGATATCGACATTCAACACTAAGTAACCCTGTCGAACGTCATTCACTGAAATTGGCATCAAAATGCGTAGTGACGGACTTAGCGGATAAACCAACTCACCTTTGTCCCTTTCAAGTTCAATCCCCCAAGCTGAGATTTGCTCGTTATCCAAACTCTGCGCGTATTTAAAATACTCTCGCGCAGATTTATCTCGAAGGATCAATGATGGGCCAGCGATGCCGGTTTTGAAATCGTATTTAATGCGAACTTTTTCGGTGCCAGAGGTATCGAGAAAACGGATCTGCTTGTACAATTTTTGGTTGCGAGCAACCGAGCTCCACATGTTCTCTAAGATGGTCAGATTGGCTTTACTGGGTTCACGTAAGTAATCGTAAAGGCTTTGACTGTGACCAAGTAGGTCGCTGATGGTTTCTATCTGATCTTGAATATTGTTGTATTCGCGCCCGGTGTAAGCCAGTTGGTGTAAGGCTTCTTTGGCGGTGTTTTCAACATTATTCGCTAAGAGGGCTTGGTATTTCTGGTAGTAGTAGGTGGCGGTGAGGGCACTAAAGAATAGTGCTGTCGCCAATAATGTGCCGACCAGCTTTTTTACTTTCACGCGTCCTACAGCCTATGATGCCTACTAAAACGACAATTATATCATTATTTGGCAGCATCTAAACAAAAAGCCACTGTAATACAGTGGCTTTTCGGTCAGATATGAGGCTTGTTAAGGCTTTAACGCTCGTTCTCCACGGGCAATACCTA
>NZ_JAWOUS010000233.1:0-874 GCF_033339495.1 Vibrio sp. 2134-1 | reverse complement strand
ATTTGGGTATTCAACTTGGAGACAAATTAAGGTTTGTTATCAACAGCCAAAACTTTGATGCGTCGGTGGATACCATTCGCTATGTTGAGTGGCGAGATATGAAGCCTAACTTCTATTTCATCTTTTCTTCTGATGTGATGGCAAATGTTCCGGGTTCATATTTAATTAGCTACCGAATCAATGAAGGAAACGAATCGCTGCTTACATCAATGTCGAGAGCGCACCCAACAGTTTCTGTGTTAGACATCCGAACGATGGGAGAGAAAATACAGGCGCTAATACAACAAATCGTTTCTGCGATCACCATTCTTGCTTTGTTAGGCGTAATTGCAGGGCTATTGCTCATTTTTACATTATTGCGCTTGAGCTTGTCTCAACGTCAGCAAGAAATCCGTCTGTATCGTACGCTTGGCTCAAGCAAAAAACGGATTAATACAACCTTGTGGGCGGAATACGGAATTATGGCGCTTGTCGCAAGTTCTGTCGCCGTTACGGCTGCCGAAGCCTGTGTAGCAGCAGTGATGAAGTATGGGTTTGACCTCAATGCTCAAATTCACCCTGAATTGTGGATAGCTTTACCGTTAGCCACTTTCGTTACACTGGCACTTGTTGTAATGAGTTTGTTGAAAAGATTGCTAACGCCAGTAAACACTTAATACCCATTTATATAACTACCGCGGACTCACTCCATGACATTTTTATTTTAGTTATCCACAAAAACGGTGGATAACTTTTGGGATAACTGGAGAGGTCAAAAATAGGGGTGTTTCCGCAAGCTTTACGCCATGGGTCTTAGAGTGGGATTCTTATATACAACAGGCTAAAAATTCGCTCATCAAACCACTTCGTCAAGCACTTTTTTTGCAATTTTTTT
>NZ_JAWOUS010000232.1:0-874 GCF_033339495.1 Vibrio sp. 2134-1 | reverse complement strand
ACTCAACCGGTCTACTGATTGGTATGTGTATCGTATTCATGTACGCCGTTCTTGGTGGCATGAAAGGCATCACTTACACGCAGATTGCTCAATATTGCGTACTCATTTTGGCTTACACTATTCCTGCAATCTTTATCTCTCTGCAGCTTACCGGCAATCCAATTCCACAAATAGGGCTCGGCAGTACCATGGCCGGCACCGATGTCTATCTGTTGGATCGGCTAGACCAAGTGGTGACGGAGCTCGGCTTTAGTGAATACACCACTCAAGTCCGCGGTGACACGCTAAACATGTTCGTTTACACCATGTCACTGATGATCGGTACTGCAGGTCTGCCACACGTAATCATCCGTTTCTTCACTGTACCGAAGGTGCGTGATGCACGTACCTCTGCAGGTTGGGCACTTGTGTTCATCGCTATCCTATACACAACGGCTCCAGCAGTATCAGCAATGGCACGTCTAAACCTAATGGATACCGTTAACCCAGCGCCGGGCCAACACTTGGCTTATGACGAACGTCCTACTTGGTTCAAAAACTGGGAGAAAACGGGTCTGCTAGGCTTTGATGATAAGAACGGTGATGGAAACATCAACTACACATCAGATGCTGCAACTAACGAACTGAAAGTTGATAACGACATCATGGTACTGGCTAACCCTGAGATCGCGAAACTACCTAACTGGGTTATCGCACTGGTCGCAGCGGGTGGTCTAGCGGCGGCACTATCAACCGCAGCGGGTCTATTGCTGGCGATTTCGTCCGCGATTTCCCACGACTTAATCAAAGGGGTAATTAACCCGAATATCTCAGAGAAGAAAGAGCTGCTTGCGAGTCGAATCTCGATGGCGGTGGCCATTGCAGTCGCAGGTTA
>NZ_JAWOUS010000231.1:0-875 GCF_033339495.1 Vibrio sp. 2134-1 | reverse complement strand
TCATTGGGCCTCATGGTGAAAGCATCGATTCCGATCTCAACTTACGCACTTACAATCCAAACTTGTATTGTGCTGATGTCGCCATCTGGTATGGCAGCCATGTCATTGCTGGTCAAGGAGACTATCAGGTCGACATCATCTCCGATCCTAACCCCTACGATCCGACTTACCTAATTGACTGCTACGAATACATTAGTAACCCCACGACCAGACAACAATCGTTAGCATTTGATCTGAGCTACTCGCCTTACGACGAACTACTTGATGGCGAGGTGTACAGCTACATTTTGCGTCCAAAGCCTGAACTGGCTGATCGCGTTGAAGAATTTAAAATCAATATGATTTATCACAGCCCAAAGCCGTTACGCTCAAGCAACAAAAAATAACCACTTAAAATACATAATGTTATTTTGACCATTAAATCACTAAAAACAAAAAGTGGAACCGTGATCAAAGTCTCATTTCCTTCCTCATCGACAAAAAACTCAAATAAACTTTACGGGTTTTATGCGGTTTTTCGTGTCTTGAACACTTACCCAATAGTGATTAAAAAGACACAACTTTCTTAAATCTCACTAGTGAGATTTAAGAAAAACAACAATAAAAAAAGCGACTTTCTCATTCGGAAACGAACAAGGACAAATGAATAATGAATAAGGTGAGTTTATTAGCAGCGTCAGTGGCTATCGCTCTTACAGGCTGTGGCGGTTCAGATAGCGGTTCAAGCAGTGCAAGCAACGGTGTTGTGATCACAGGTTTTGACGGCTACTTCAAAAATGCAGTTGTTTTTGAAGACACGAACAACAACGGTCAATGGGACACTCAAGAATCTATTCTTGGTCTGACCGATGAGAAAGGTCAGCTTACACTGGCCG
>NZ_JAWOUS010000230.1:0-876 GCF_033339495.1 Vibrio sp. 2134-1 | reverse complement strand
AGATTGATGTGTTCCCAGGGGATAGGAGAAGTCGCTTGATATCTAGTATGACGTCTGTCGCACCTGCTTGATCGCGGCCGCGATAGCTAGATCGCGTTGCTCCTCTTCTCCATCCGCGTTCCAAGCTGCGGAAAGGCACCCATAAGCGTACGCCTGGTCGAGCAGGCGACGCGGATCGACGTCCAGCGCACGAGAGAATGCGTCCGCCATCTGTGCAATGCGTCTAGGATCGAGACAAAGGTCGTCTCTGTCAGCCGGATCGTAGAACATATTGGCGGCGCCAAAGCCCACTTCACCGACCAGACCGACGGGATCTATCACCAGCCAGCCGCGACTGGAGAACATGATGTTTTCATGATGCAGATCGCCATGTAGCCCACGCAGTTCCGAGGCATTGCTCATCATTTGATCGGCTATAATCGCCGCGTGGACGTAGTCAGTTTGACAACCTGCGTTTTGATCATCGCGCGCCCGCTGAAACAAAGCTGCAAAGCGATCCCGGATCGGGAGAAGGGCAGAAGGCAGGGGTTCCTCAGATGCGGCATACAGCTTCGCCATTAGTTCCGCTGCAATTTCGGTCGCCTGGTAGTCGCCGTGCTCGGCAACGATGTGAGAGAGCATTCGCTCCCCGGCATATTCGAGCAACATCAGATTGTTCTCACGACCGAGCAACCGGACTGCTCCCCTCCCATTGCGCCATACCAGATAGTCGGCCCCGCGCAGTTCATCAGCAATGTCTTCTATAGGTTTCAATCCCTTGACGATTGCAGGAGTCCCGTCTGGCAATGAAACTTTCCAAACGAGGCTGGAAAAGGTGTCCGCAATGAGAACAGGTTGCGAAACGTGCCAATGAGCAGGAAAAACAGGCGGCATGAA
>NZ_JAWOUS010000229.1:0-878 GCF_033339495.1 Vibrio sp. 2134-1 | reverse complement strand
TTGTCCCAGGTGGATTCTGCCGCTGGCGGCAAAACGGCACTCACTCATCCGCTAGGTAAAAACATGCTTGGCGCATTTTACCAACCGAAAGCGGTGATCATCGATACCAACTGTTTATCGACGCTACCTGAGCGTGAATTTGCTGCTGGTATAGCTGAAGTGATCAAATACGGCATTATTTATGATGGTGCATTCTTTGATTGGCTGGAAGAAAATTTAGACCGTTTATACGCGTTGGATGAAGACGCGCTTACCTATGCCATTGCTCGTTGCTGCCAAATTAAAGCTGAAGTGGTTGCACAAGACGAAAAAGAGTCTGGAATTCGTGCGTTGCTCAATTTGGGTCACACTTTCGGTCATGCAATAGAAGCTGAATTAGGCTACGGCAATTGGTTACATGGTGAGGCGGTGTCTTCTGGTACGGTGATGGCGGCCAAAACGTCACTTCTGCGTGGACTGATTTCTGAAAAGCAGTTTGAGCGTATTGTGGCATTGTTGCGCAGAGCGAAATTGCCAGTCCATACACCCGACAGCATGAGTTTTGATGACTTTATCAAGCATATGATGCGTGATAAAAAAGTGCTGTCAGGTCAATTGCGCTTAGTTCTACCAACCGGAATTGGCAGTGCGGAAGTGATAGCCGATACTTCACAAGAAGTGATTCAGCAGGCTATTGATTTCGGTCGCAATATTTAACCTTGTAATGACGCCATCTGGCGTCATTCTTGTTGTTTAAGAAGGTTATTAGATGAGTTTTGCTCACGTTCTGGAATTAGATTCTCAAACCGAGTTATTGGATAGATTGGAGTTGTTGACCAACTTTGGATCCAACCTTATTGCGATCAATGGCCCTGATGGGTATGGAAAATCTTGGCTGG
>NZ_JAWOUS010000228.1:0-879 GCF_033339495.1 Vibrio sp. 2134-1 | reverse complement strand
AAACACGATAGAAAGGTTGATTGCTGCTCTGGCGCAATATGACGAGTAAGATCACGCACAAGATCAAGGTGCAACTGGTTATGATGGCGATGAATTTTCTCACCTTCTGGTGTAAGCCTCACAACGATAGCACGGCGATCTTCCGGATGAGGGCAACGTTCTATCACGCTCGCATTCACTAACTTTTCGATTTGTACCGTTAACGTTCCGGTCGTGATGCCTAACTTTTCCGCCAGTTCTTTCATGCGCAGCGCACCATGGCCGCCCAGCACTTCAATAGTATGGACTTGGGCCAAAGAGTAGCCGGTTTCTTTTACGACTGACTGTTCCCAAGAAGACATCTTGTCATAGAACTCGGTCAGCATTTGATTCAACTTTTCTAGTTCGCTCATCGTCAGCTATTTTGTAACTCTAGAGTAAGGTGATGAATCTTATCAAACTTACTCAGTAATTGCTTAAATTCTCTCAACGTTTTATCACTGCGATTATGTAACACAATCGCAGCCGAGTAATGATGTCCGCTCACCTTCCAAACATGCAGATCCAGCACGTCTGCGTATGGCTGAAGCGTCTCTCTGATTGCCTGTAGGTACTCGTGATTAATGTTCTCATCTAATAAGACTGGTGCAGTTTGCTTCATCAAACCGAGAGTCCACTTACCAATCACAAAAGCACCAACGATCCCCATAATGGCATCTAACCAAATCCATCCGTAAAACTTACCGATAATAAGTGCGACGATCGCCAACAGTGACGTTAAGGTATCTGCCAAGACATGAAAATACGCGGCGGCAAGATTGTGGTCGTGGTGCTCGTGCGAGTGTCCATGCGATTGGTCATGATCGTGTGAGTGGTCATGATGATGGTGATCATGCAGTA
>NZ_JAWOUS010000227.1:0-879 GCF_033339495.1 Vibrio sp. 2134-1 | reverse complement strand
ACCTCTAAATCGCTTGGGCCATAAAATTTATCAACATTCCGGTAAATGGTTACAAGAAACGGCTGCAGAGAAACTCAACCAACGTGACCAGTTGATCAACCCGGGACATGCTCAAGTACTTATTCTAGGCATGGGGCGAATTGGTACCGGTGCATATGACGAGCTACGCGCACGTTACGGCAAGATTTCTCTGGGGATTGAGATCCGTGAAGAAGCAGCGCAACAACACCGTTCAGAAGGACGTAATGTCATTTCAGGGGATGCTACCGACCCAGATTTGTGGGAACGAATCCTAGATACTGGTCACGTAAAGTTAGTTTTATTGGCAATGCCACACCATCAAGGTAATCAAACGGCACTAGAACAACTTCAGCGTAGAAACTACAAAGGGCAAATTGCCGCTATTGCAGAATATCCAGACCAACTAGAAGGTTTGTTGGAAAGTGGTGTGGACGCTGCCTTTAATATATACAGCGAAGCAGGTAGTGGTTTTGCGCGACACGTGTGCAAACAACTCGAACCTCAGTTCACTTCGATAAAATAACCCTAAAAATACGCAACAACGCCACTACCAATTAAAAGCCTTTCTATCAATAGAGAGGCTTTTTTGTTTGATTTTCATACCAAACCTTAATTCCATTCATCAAAACAACAAATAAGTTAAATATTATTTAATCAACAAGGCTTTTTATCATTTTTTTAATCACAAAACGTTGCTTTTTTTACTCAGAATGGCAAATTGAATCCATACCGATTAGAAATTGTTTAGTTTAGAAAGGATGTTGTATGTGTTCAGTATTTGGGATTTTAGACATTAAAAGTGATGCAGCGGCACTGCGTCCTATCGCGTTAGAAATGTCGAAAAAGCTTCGTCACCGT
>NZ_JAWOUS010000226.1:246-879 GCF_033339495.1 Vibrio sp. 2134-1 | reverse complement strand
ACAATTTGTGCTCGAAGGTAGAAAGAGCTCCGCCAAACAGGCTACCGAACTTATGCAGGTTCGCTCCAAAGTTACGCGTTTCGGCGAGTTCATCGTACAGCCAAGAGGCTTCAAATCGCGTTTGATAATCAGGTTCACACCTTGAGTCTTGTAATGCTTGATGAATGGCTTCTGCTGCTAGTAAGCCTGATTTCATCGCGGTGTGGCTGCCTTTTATCTTCGCAACGTTAAGTGTTCCTGCGTCACAGCCAATTAATAAACCGCCGGGGAATTGTTGTTTCGGTAAAGAAGATAACCCACCTTTTGCGATGGCTCTTGCACCATAAGCGATGCGCTGTGCCCCTTTTAGGTGTTGTTTGATTGCAGGGTGGTGTTTAAAGCGCTGAAACTCATCGAAGGGGCTCAAGTGGGGATTGCGATAGTTAAGATCGACAATCAACCCAACCGCAATTTGGCGGTTTTCCATGTGATAGAGGAATCCACCACCAGTTGTGTTGGTTTCGCTCAATGGCCAACCGGCGGAGTGGATGACGCTGCCAGTAAAATCTTTCGCATCAGCCGGCAGTTCCCAAATCTCTTTCAAGCCTAATGCGTAATGCTGAGGTTGTTTGCCCGCATCCAAATCGAAATGAC
>NZ_JAWOUS010000226.1:0-236 GCF_033339495.1 Vibrio sp. 2134-1 | reverse complement strand
CTCTTTTCCTAAATGCCCACGGCACCCTTCAGCAAACAGCGTGTATTTGGCTTTAAGTTCAATGCCCGGTTCGAAATTGGCTTTCTCTTGTCCGTTTTTATCCAGCCCCATATCGTTGGTGGTGATACCAGTAACGGCACCTGATTCATCGTAGTTAATGCTCGCAGCGGCAAAACCAGGAAATACTTCAACACCGAGCTGCTCAGCTTGAGTAGCAAGCCAGCGACAAAGATTAG
>NZ_JAWOUS010000225.1:0-880 GCF_033339495.1 Vibrio sp. 2134-1 | reverse complement strand
TTCAGTATTACAGCTCGTCAAAAGCCTCAATAGCCTCTGACAACTTCTTAACGCCGTGGATTTGCATCCCCGGAATGCCACCTTTTGGCATATTAGCAGCCGGGACAATTGCCTTTTTGAAGCCGTGCTTAAACGCCTCGTTCAAACGCTCTTGGCCACTAGGTACCGGACGAATCTCACCAGCCAAACCAACTTCGCCAAATACCACTACATCTTTTGGCAACGGACGATCGCGAAAGCTTGATAGTAACGCCATCACTAAAGCAAGATCCGCACTGGTTTCTGTTACCTTAACGCCGCCGACTACATTCACAAACACGTCTTGATCGGCCATTTGCAGACCACCGTGCTTATGCAGTACGGCTAATAATAAGGAGAGACGATTCTGCTCCAAACCAACCGCTACGCGACGAGGGTTTGCCAATTGCGAGTAGTCCACCAGCGCTTGAATCTCTACTAATAGAGGACGTGTACCTTCCCACACAACCATGACCGAAGATCCTGACGTCTCTTCTTCGCCACGAGAAAGGAAAATCGCCGATGGGTTACTTACTTCTTTCAGTCCCTGCCCCGTCATCGCAAACACGCCTAATTCATTTACCGCACCAAAACGGTTTTTGTGGCTGCGCAGTGTACGGAAACGACTATCTGTTCCGCCATCAAGCAAGACAGAACAGTCAATAATGTGCTCAAGGACTTTAGGGCCGGCAAGAGTACCATCTTTCGTTACGTGACCAACAATAAATACCGCAACATTGTTCTGTTTTGCGTATCGCGTCAGTGCCGTCGCAGATTCTCGCACCTGAGCAACACTGCCCGGTGACGATTGAACATCAGAAACGTGCATAACCTGAATCGAGTCAATCACCATAATTCTGGG
>NZ_JAWOUS010000224.1:0-880 GCF_033339495.1 Vibrio sp. 2134-1 | reverse complement strand
AAAACAATCTTGCAGAAGGTTTTGTACAAGCGGGTTTGGGCAGTCTAGCCGAAGCGATGTTAACCCAAGACAGAGTGGTACAGTTTTGAGTCAGTTAACTTATCTATTTCGAAGCGCACCGCATGGCAGCGCAGCAGGTCGCGAAGGCGTTGATGCGCTTTTAGCGGCTTCCGCGTATTGCGAAGATATCACCGTGATCTTTATCGGAGATGGTGTGTATCAACTTCTGTTAGGGCAAGAACCTAGTGGTATCTTAAGCAAAGATTACGCGCCGATGCTCAAGTTATTCGATCTATACGACATCGAACAGGTGTTTGTGTGTTCAGAATCGTTAGCGCAGAGAGGATTGGCTCAAGCTGATCTCGTTATAGATGCTCAAGCACTCAGCCTTGAGCAAGTAAAAGAAAAACTGCAGCAAGCTGGCAAGTTACTGTCATTCTGAGGACGCTATGTTACACATCATCAAAACCGGTTCAGCCTTAGAAGATGCATTCGCATTGTATAGCGAACAAGATGCTGCCTTGCTGATTGAAGATGCCGTCTACGCCGCAAATCCACAGCACAAGGCGTTTAGCCATGTAAAACACGCCACTGTGTTCGCATTAGAAAGCGATATTCAAGCGCGTGGAATGGCAAATCGTATCAGTCCATCAGTGACTGTCGTAGACTACGTTGGCTTTGTCGAATTGACGGCAAAACACGATAAATCTCTCACCTGGGATTAATACACCTTTCCTGTCGATAAAGCTTTACGGATGAATTGCTTTAATTGAACAAAAAAGATCCGTATATTTCTTGACACACCTCTCACTGCTGCATAGAATTTTGCGTCCCTAACTGCCAATGGTGGCTAGGGATAGATTTTTCACAAAGCTTACTT
>NZ_JAWOUS010000223.1:0-885 GCF_033339495.1 Vibrio sp. 2134-1 | reverse complement strand
CCGGTATTTTCGGCATCTTACTCGGGCCACTTAACGGACCCTACGGGCAAAAACCCGAAAACAGCCAAGCCTGCTCCCTACAACTTTTTCTATGGCGCTTCTTACTCAGATGCCTGTCGTGCATTGGTGAAATGGGCGAAAGAGGATTGGGAATCAAAAGGCAATACCACGGCACCTAAATTTACTCACATTGGTGATAACCATCCGTTCCCGAATGCACCAAAAGACGCGTGTGCGGAATACGCCAAAGAGCTGGGCTTTGAAGTACAAAATCCTGTGGTTGTGTCGCTCAAACCGGGTGATTTCAAAGCGCAATGTTTGTCGCTAAAAGAATCCGGCACCAACTATGGTTACATCGCGAACCTAGGTGGCTCAGTCATTTCACTAGTGAAGTCGTGTAACACGGTTGGCACGGAATTCCAGTACATGGCGAATATCTGGGGTGGTGATAAACCCGTAATTGAAGCGGCAGGTGACGGTCTGAAAGATTACGTATTCCCAGGCATGACGGCATTCTGGGGCGACGATAGCGAAGGCATGAAGCTGGTTCAGCAAATCTCCAAACTGTCTGAATCTGAGCCGGGCGAGTTCCGAACTCACCATTACATTCGCGGCGTTTGCTCAGCGTTTTACATGAAAGAAGCGATGGAATGGGCGAAGGACAATGGCGGCATTACTGGCGAAAACATCAAGAAAGGCATGTACGTTCACAAAAACTGGGTTCCAAAAGGTCTAGAGGGCGTGTGTATTCCTGCTAACTGGCAACCAGAAGATCATCGAGGCACAACCACCGTAAACGTGTTTATGGGTAACAACCAGGGTGGTTCAGTAGACATTAAGAAAGTGTCTCAGGTTACATTGTCACGTCGTGACGATTGGCTAGGT
>NZ_JAWOUS010000222.1:0-887 GCF_033339495.1 Vibrio sp. 2134-1 | reverse complement strand
GTACTTATGATCTTTCTCAGGAAGAATAATTAAAGAAATAACATTTGTGCCGATATAAGTTCAGGAAGAACTAAAAACACAAGTGTAGTATGAAAACCCAATTCAAAATTTTAGCCACCACCATTACAGCATCACTATTTGCGAATGTCGCTTCTGCTGCGACTTATGCTATTGAAGCACGTAGCGATGCAATGGGTGGTGTTGGTACCGTTTCTGCCTCTTATCTGACCGCTCCATTTTTCAACCCTGCGTTGACTGCAATTTACCGCCGCAATGACGACGCGGGTATGATCATTCCAAGTTTCGGTATAAGTTATGACGATCAATATGATCTTATTGACGAAATCGAGCGCATTAGTAAGCTGACCGATGTTGATGAGATCAAAAAATCCATGGACGCTATTGACGGCAAAAAAATGGATTTTGACTTAGGTGGTGTCGTTGCCGTTGGTATTCCAAATAAATTCTTATCAGCAACTGTCTACGGAAAACTCTACACAGAGTCATTTGTTCAACCTAATGTTGATACATCAGGTGTCGATCCACTGACAGACAGCTATGTTCAAGGTGTTTCGATTGGCGTAGCGGAGGCAGGGGTGTCTCTTGCCAAGTACACCAACTTTATGAATCAGCATCTTTCTTTTGGTATCACCCCAAAACTGCAGCGCATCTATACATATTCGTATGCGACCAGCTTTAAAAACTTTGATACCAAAGATCTCCGTGAACACGAAACTGCTGAAACTATGTTTAACTTAGATGCGGGTGCACTTTGGTTCTTCGGTCCATATCGTTTGGGTATCTCGGCTAAAAACTTGATTGGAAGAGACGTGAAAACCAAATCGTTCCAGTACAACACTGATACGATTCAGTCATACGAATACAGT
>NZ_JAWOUS010000221.1:0-889 GCF_033339495.1 Vibrio sp. 2134-1 | reverse complement strand
GATCTTGATGCAAGCTTTGCTTGGTACGAAGCTCAATGGTTTCTTTTTGCCAATTGTAAGTCAGCGCAATGGCCGCCATCGCCAAACAAAACCAAACCGTGGTGAATACCACCAAACGAGATTTGAAGCTCATCCTATCGCCTCCTCACACCGCCTATTATGGGCGCGGCTGAAATTTGTACCCAACACCCCAAACCGTTTGAATAAAATGATGCTCTGAGTCCGACAACGACAGCTTGCTGCGCAAGCGATTAATGGTGCTACAAACCGTGTGATGATACCCAGCATGATTGGTGTTCCAGACATGATCCAACAGCTCGTCCTTACTGTAGACTCGACCGGGACGAGTGGCGAGAAACTGTAGCAAGGTAAACTCGGTTGCCGTCAGCGCGACGTCTTTATCGTTGAGCGAAACCTGATGCAATTGGGGAATGATCTTCAAGTCACCAAAGTTAAGTGCCTCTTCTTCTGGTCTCTCTGGAGTCGGCTTTTCAGCGACTTGATTGACGCGCCGAAGTACATTTCTCACCCGAGCTTGAAACTCTAAAACACTAAACGGCTTTGTGATGTAATCGTCGACATCAGCTTCCAATCCATCCACTTTATCCATCTCACCGTCTCTTGCAGTCAACACCAAAACCGGCGTCCAATCTTGCTGCTGGCGCAAGTGATGGCAGATATCTAAACCATCACCATCGGGTAAACCTCTGTCGAGGATCACCAAATCAAACGACTGCTGCTGATAAGCATTTCTGCCCGCTGCAACGCTGGATTCTCGACTGACTTGATGCCCCTGAAACTTGAGATGCATTTGAACCAGTTCGGCCAAGTCATCATCGTCTTCAATCAACAATATGTTCGCCACCACGTTGGTTGTATGCCGTTCCAT
>NZ_JAWOUS010000220.1:0-891 GCF_033339495.1 Vibrio sp. 2134-1 | reverse complement strand
TCGCACTAGTATCGAAAAACTGCGCAGAGTGGTTTATCTGCGATTTGGCCATGATGCTAGGGGATTACGTAAGCGTACCTATTTTCCCTACCGCAGGGGCCGACACGATTGAATACTGTGTAACTCACAGTGAAAGTAAGGCGCTGATCGGGGGGAAGCTTGATGACCCAGCAGCAACTCAGCAAGTCATTGATGCCATGCCAGAGCTTATCAGCATCGCGCTGCCGTATGATTCAGCACCACAATGCCAATACCAGTTCAACGCATTGATTGCGGATGCCGTGCCAAGTGAAGAGCGTCCACAACACTACGATGATAAGTTGATGTCATTGGTGTATACCTCCGGCACATCAGGTTTGCCAAAAGGCGCAATGCTGACTTACGGAGCGTTTAGTTGGTCGGTACAACAGCTGATCAACCACATCGGTATTCAAGCTAACGACCGACTCTTTTCCTACCTACCATTGGCACATATTACTGAACGCGTTTATATTTTTGGTTCATCCATCATGGGTGGCGTACCAACGGCTTTCCCAGAGTCGCTCGATACTTTTATCGAAGACGTAAAAATGCACCGCCCAACCTTGTTCATTTCTGTACCGAGATTATGGACTCTGTTCCAGCAACGCATTCAAGACAAACTTCCACAGAAAAAATTAAATTTCTTACTGAAAATACCGTTCGTAAATTCGCTGATTAAGAAAAAGCTCGCCGAAGGGCTGGGGTTAGAGCAAGCGCGAGTTTTGGGTTGTGGTTCTGCTCCGGTATCACCCGCACTATTAGATTGGTACCACAGCGTTGGCCTAAACATCACCGAAGCATGGGGGATGACGGAATCCTTCGCTTACAGCACCATAAACTACCCATTTAGGGCAGATAAAATTGGTACCA
>NZ_JAWOUS010000219.1:0-893 GCF_033339495.1 Vibrio sp. 2134-1 | reverse complement strand
GTATGCCGTTTGGACAAAGTGTTCGAGAGGCACGGAATGAAAGTCGTTCCAGTGTTTTGCGAGGCAATGATCCCAAAACATATCCAAAGCGATAGGTGCAAAACGTCGCGCAACACCAGTGAAATGAGGCTTACATTCGTTGACGATTGGATGATGATCAGTAATACGGTCAACAAATCTATGTAATCTGATGCCATTTGAGATATCGCGATCATACAGCTTGCTTGGATCTCCTTTTACGAAGTCTCCAAGCAAGTTTCCCATAAAATGGCTATTACAGTGATCTGCAATATGCAGGTGGGCTAAAAAGTTCATTTACCGTCTTTCGCCCTTCTTGGCTCGGTGTTTCATGAACTTAGTATAACGTCTAAAAGAACGTGAAGAGAGTACTAAACGGTACTATTCGTTTTCGTTGTCAGAGCCAACGTATTCCGACAAGATAATGCCAATTTCAAGCGCATCTAGCAGCTCTAGGCTCTCATCGTTTTGGTATTGGTCGCTCATTGTGACCTCCTTTATTTTAAGCTCTCTTGCTTTTACTTGCTGACGGCCTGGCTCTTGCCATATCCACATCAGCAACTCCTTTTTATAGTCTTTATATGACACATTCCTGACAGCGAGAAGTAAAGATTTAAAAACCTATGAGCATAATCATAAGTAAACGATTGCAGCGTCGTTACTCTTCTCTGCCATCTTCACTTAGATAGCTGGAATTACATCGACATTTCTATCATTAAAAGACATAACATACTGTTATAGGCGACCCTAGATCTCATTTTGTAAAATAAAATCACCCTTCGTTACATATTTTGCTGATTCGCATCGCATATTTTGTTTCGATATACCCATAGATTTGTTCAATATCTTTTATCTCTAATGGAGTAATCAATGAT
>NZ_JAWOUS010000218.1:0-896 GCF_033339495.1 Vibrio sp. 2134-1 | reverse complement strand
TACCAAGCGCAACAAGCTGCCACTCAAACAGTAAACAACACGGGCATTGTTCTCACCAATGTGGTGAAAAACACCATCGCACAACCGTGCAATGTCGCTATCACCGTTGCTAGCTTGTTTTATCCGCACGCGATATTCATGACTAGCGTACCAACTCAAGCTTGTACAACCGTACTGAGATAACGAATTCAAAAAAATGGCGACCACTTGGCCGCCATTTTTCATTTCTTTTAATTTATAGCGTTAGCAGATAGTTCACCAATTCGCTGTACTCGGCATAGCTACGGACTTCATTAGGAATAACGATGTACTTGTTATTCACAACGACGCCAGGAACGCCGGTCAGAGTGCTCTCTTTGAACTGCTTATCGAAACGCTTTTGCATCGAACTAACCGCAAAGCTGTTGTACGCCGCGTCAAATTTGTTGCCATCGACACCGTTGTCCGTGAAGACTTTCTTTAACTCGTCTTCGTTTTTCGGTGCTTGGCGCTTTTGATGAATTTGCGCGAACATCGCAGGCACCATTTTATCTTCAACACCTAGCGATACCATGGCTGCGTAAGATTTTGCCATTGGCACTGCCATGTCTGCGCCCATAAACGCCACGTGCACTTTTTCAAAGCGTGCTTCTTTTGGCAAAGCCGGTTTTAAGTTTTCAATCACAGATTCAAACTTATAACAGTGTGGGCAGTAAAACGAAAAAAACTCTGTAACGGTTGGTTTAGTCGCTTTCTCAACGTCCAACACTTTGTAGTGTTTACCTTCTTCAAATTGAGCAGCGTGAGCGCTGAAAGCCAGTAAAAGTGTGCTGCATAGTGCAAGTAATTTCTTCATTGTTTGTTTTCCTTCGGGCACAACAGTGCCGTTTTAAATATAGCTAAGAGCCAGCTAGTGC
>NZ_JAWOUS010000217.1:0-899 GCF_033339495.1 Vibrio sp. 2134-1 | reverse complement strand
AAAACTATATGTAGATTTAGAACAACTTAATGCAAGAAGTTCCGTTTTTTGTTGTGATTCTTGCCACGATTCCACTTTGCAAGACCCTAATTGTTAGGGCATTGAAAGAAAATCATCGACAGGTACAATGAGTTCTCACTCACACGAAAATATTGGATATGAAGATTAACAATCAGCAACGAACCGGATTCGGTTACTTCCTATACGGAATTCAATTGGCGCTCTCTCCAGAGATAAGACGTTTTGTCGTGTTACCACTTTTAGCAAATATTATTCTCGTGGGTGGGGCTATCTTCTATCTATTCTCCCACTTGAACATGTGGATTGAAGGTTGGATTGGACAGTTACCAGAGTTTCTCTCTTGGCTCACGTATATCTTGTGGCCCCTACTTGCTCTAACGATACTGGCCACCTTCTCTTATTTCTTTAGCACGTTAGCCAACTTTATTGCCGCTCCCTTCAACGGGCTGTTAGCAGAAAAAGTTGAAGAGACGCTAACCGGAAAAAAAATTAATGACGACGGCTTTACGGCTGTTCTAAAAGATGTGCCTCGCGTACTTGCTCGCGAATGGAGAAAACTGCTTTATATACTGCCTAAAGCAATTGGCTTGTTTTTGCTCTTACTTATCCCGGCACTAGGGCAAACTGTCGGCCCGGTTTTATGGTTTATCTTTACCGCCTGGATGCTCGCGATTCAATATTGTGATTACCCGTTCGATAACCACAAAATTCCGTTCAACGACATGCGTTACAAATTGAAACAAAAGCAAGGTAAAGCCTATGGCTTTGGTGTGTTGGTTTCAGTATTCACAACGATTCCAATTTTGAACCTTATCATCATGCCTGTTGCAATATGCGGTGCGACCGCCATGTGGGTGGTAGAGTTTAAACATTAGCAC
>NZ_JAWOUS010000216.1:0-899 GCF_033339495.1 Vibrio sp. 2134-1 | reverse complement strand
TCTTGACCTACGTGGTGGTGTTCACTTCTTGATGGAGGTGGATATGGACGCAGCAATGGAAAAGCTTGTTGGTCAACAAGAGGAAGCTTTCCGTAGTGAACTTCGTGACGCTAAGATTCGTTACCGTGCAATCCGTCCTTCTGGCAAAGAAGGGGTGGAAGTACTGCTACGTGACGAAGAGCAACTGGCTGAAGCGAAGCGCACGCTAACGAAGAATCATCCTGATATGAACTTTGTCGAGTCTGATTCGAATGGTCGTTACGCTCTTATCGCCACTTTTACTGAGCAACGTTTGCAAGAGATTCGTAACTACGCTGTAGAACAAAACATCACGATTCTACGTAACCGTGTAAACGAGCTGGGTGTTGCTGAGCCGCTTGTGCAACGTCAAGGCGCTAGCCGCATCGTTGTTGAGCTGCCAGGTGTTCAAGACACTGCTCGTGCGAAAGAAATTCTCGGTGCCACGGCAACCCTTGAATTCCGTGAAGTTGATGATAAAGCTGATTTAGCGGCGGCGGCGAATGGCCGTGCACCGGCGGGCAGTGAAATCAAACAAGATCGCGATGGTCGTCCTGTTGTACTTAAAAAGCGTGTCATCCTAAGCGGCGCTAGCATCACGGATGCAAGTTCTAGTGTGGATGAATACGGTCGCCCTCAAGTTAACATCTCGCTAGACAGCGAGGGTGGTAACAAGATGTCGGCGTTCTCGAAGAAAAACATTGGTAAGTTAATGGCTACCGTGTTTGCTGAGTACAAAGACAGCGGTCGTAAAACGCCTGAAGGCAAAGTTATCCTGACTAAGCACGAAGAAGTGATTAACCAAGCAACGATTCAATCTGCACTTGGCCGTAACTTCCGTATTACAGGTATCGACTCAGCTGCTGAAGCGCACAACCTCG
>NZ_JAWOUS010000215.1:0-901 GCF_033339495.1 Vibrio sp. 2134-1 | reverse complement strand
CCTCGTGAAGACAAAGACGGCGCAAACTGGGAGCTGATCAAGAAGATCGTTTCTGATACGACAGCGAAGCCAGATGCAACCGACATTGAGCTAACCAAACAACAATTCCTAGAACTACTAAAAATCCGTAGTTCAAGTGAACTGTTCCGCTTAGATACCGCTCAAGAAGTCATGAACCGTGTTGACTTCCGCAACGTTGGTAAAGACCAAGTGGAAGGCTTGATCGTTATGTCTATCGACGATGGTAAATCAGCAGGTGCCGATTTGGATTCGAAATACGATGCGATCGTTGCTGTGGTGAACTCAACATCAACAGAGAAATCATTTGTCGTGAAAGGCGCGGCAGGTTTCGAGCTGCATGAAGTTCAACAAAACTCTGCAGATGACATCGTGAAAGGTGCAAGCTTCGCCAATGAAACCTTCACTGTGCCAGCACTGACTACTGCGGTATTCGTACAGCCACAAGACGGCGCGCAAGGTGCGGGTCTGCCAGTAAATACAGACAACAAAGACGTATCGAGCATTCCTCCTTTCGGTGAAACCGTGGTTTACGTGAAAGGCACAATGAACAATTGGTCAGACAACAGCGACTGGGCAATGACTTTCATTGGCAACGGCATGTACTCAGTAACAGGCGTACTTGAAGCAGGCAGCCACGAGTTCAAATTTGCAGACACAGGTTGGGCAAATCCGAACATCGGTTGTTCTGTGGCAACAGTGGGCAGCGGCTCTCTGGAGCTAGGCGCAGACGAAAACTGTAAACTCACCGTCGCAGAAACAGGCAAGTACAACTTCACACTGAACGCGCTATACGTTCAAGATGAGAAAGTGGAAAAACCTGTGGTTTCCGTAACCAAATCTGCGGATGCACCAACGTTTGGTGAAACAGCACTGTACCTAC
>NZ_JAWOUS010000214.1:0-901 GCF_033339495.1 Vibrio sp. 2134-1 | reverse complement strand
TACGAGGGAGACGAAAAGGGGTCGAACTATCCATATTTACCTCAGCGTACAAGTGGCTGATCGGATAGTAGAAATTACAGATGACAGTTCAGAGGCAAATCCATGAGCCTTTGGTGACAAACTGGTGAAGCTTTGTTGACCAAAGGCGAAGGGGATAGGACAGCTTTAGCGTTACGTTTTGTCGCCAGCAAACATCAGGATACTCAGAGAGTTGAGCGTTTCACCGAGACTTTCTAGTGAGCTCAAGACCTGTTTGGTCGGCTCATTATCTAGCAGAATTCGACCATCAAAGCTTTTCCCTTCGTATTGCTGTTCATTACGGGGTTCTTGTGTTGAGTTGTCATCCATAGCTAAGTCGTCAGCACTCAAACAGGCCGTTGAGACAAATAATCCGCCTAGAACCACCAACCATTTTGTTTTCAACATAATCTTAAAACTCACAATAAAACACTGTTCAATTTTAATTAATTCTGTTCACCATTTCGAACGATATGACAAAAATTTAGCTTTAGGTCGCCATTTTCTGGCCATAGTTGAGCTATGTTATCGATACTACGAATTGTTACTTTTGGCGAAATTAGGAGGATGAATGGAGAAGATTTCCAATAAAGCGTCAATATGGCTCGGGCTGTGTCTGATAATAGGTTTAGGAGTATTGGGCTTTTTTATTCAGCAAACAGCAGTCAAATACAAAGCCTATGAGCGAGTGGTAACGGTGAAGGGAGTGGCTGAGCGAGAATACCCGGCAGATACCGTCATTTGGCCAATCCAATTTACGGTAGCCAGCAATGATATGGGCGCGATGTTTGATGACATAGACCAACAAACGCGTTTGATTCTCGATTTTTTAACCGCAAAAGGCTTAACTGACAAAAACATCTCGCTGTCTTCGCCTTCAGTG
>NZ_JAWOUS010000213.1:0-903 GCF_033339495.1 Vibrio sp. 2134-1 | reverse complement strand
GAAAACTTACGTTTTTACCAATCTATTCAAAATAACAGCACTTCCGATGAAGAAATCTTTACTGCTTTAACCCAAGTGGGGCTTGCGGGGCGAGAAGATGTACCTGTAGCACAACTTTCTGCGGGTCAGCAGCGTCGCGTTGCTTTGGCTAGACTTTGGCTAAGTAAGCAGATTTTGTGGATTTTGGATGAACCACTAACAGCAATCGACAAACAAGGTGTCAAAGTGCTTGAAGCTCTGTTTGCTCAGCATGCCGATAACGGTGGCATTGTGATGTTAACGACGCACCAAGATATGTTTGCTGACAGCCCTAAACTTAGAAAAATAAAATTGGGTGATTGATATGATTTCGGCCATGACAACTATTATTCGCCGCGAACTCTTGATTGCATTTCGTCGCCAAGCCGACATTTTGAACCCGCTTTGGTTCTTTATTATTGTTATTACTTTGTTTCCATTGAGTATTGGGCCTGAACCTAATTTGTTAGCACGTATTGCAGCGGGCATCGTTTGGGTTGCCGCATTGCTATCGGCATTATTATCATTAGAACGTCTATTTCGTGATGATTTTCAAGATGGTGCGTTAGAGCAAATGATGCTCATGCCAATTCCCTTGCAACTTGTGGTGATATCTAAGGTCATAGCTCATTGGGTGCTAACGGGATTACCGCTGATTTTGATCAGCCCGCTATTGGCAGTATTACTTTCTCTGGATTTCAACACTTGGTTGTCTGTGGTGCTCACGTTAATGATTGGCACCCCGACACTGAGTTTTATCGGTGCTATTGGTGTGGCGCTGACAGTTGGGTTACAAAAGGGCGGCGTTCTTTTGAGTTTGCTTATTCTTCCGCTCTACATCCCAATTTTGATTTTCGCAACATCGGCGATTGATGCTGCTGCGTT
>NZ_JAWOUS010000212.1:0-905 GCF_033339495.1 Vibrio sp. 2134-1 | reverse complement strand
GGCTGAGATTCCTTTGAGCTTCCAAGCTTAATCAACTTCTCACAGCAGTAGACTTTAAATACGAAAGCATCAGGCGCTTGAAACGTCTGATGCTTTTTTTGTTACGTCACACTGTGCTTAAAAGCGATATTTCCAATAGACGCCGCCATACAGACCTTCATAGCTTTGCAAAACGTCGCCCATCGTTCCGGTTTCGTTGTTAAACAAGTAATCCTCTTCTGAGTAGTCTTCATAACGAAGGTTAAGCTGCACGTTTTGATTTTCAGATACTTCATAGTCAGCGATGACTTCAAATCGATACGAGTTCGCCTCGTTATCAGGATATTGGTAACCACCAGATGTGGTTGAAGATTTACTGTCCGCTTGGCTGTAGCTGTAATCAAATGAGATAGAAAGTTTGTCGTCCAGCAGTCGCTCTTTACTCACACCAAAACCAATGGTTGTGATGTCATCTTTGAGCTTGGTGGTGTAGCGATTCCAGCCGACAACGTCAGAGTTTGCTTGTTGTTGCTCGGAGCGGATGATCTGTTGATTGTAAAAAACATGCCCGCTTAATCCGTCGAGTAAATTGAAGTTGAGGCTGAGGTCGTAGCCGTAATCTTCCCCTTCGCTTAAACCAATATCAGGTTTTGCATAGTCATCATTTCCGTACCAAAGTTCTGCAAGTATCTGGACATCGTCTGTCATGTCATAACTGCCGTCGCCACGGAGCTCAATCCTCTCTTTGTCGGCTAAATAGTATTGGCGCAAATTAGGCGAGTCGCTGCTGTCGTCCTGCCAATCAGAGCCATCGCGGAAAGAGTAGGAGACTTTACCGCCTAATTGCCACGGACTGTTTGGCCTGTACTGAGCACCAACAAAAACGCGTTGTTCATCGGTACGTTTTCGGTCGGCATAGCTTCGCT
>NZ_JAWOUS010000211.1:0-908 GCF_033339495.1 Vibrio sp. 2134-1 | reverse complement strand
CATCGATAACATCACGGTCGGTTTTCATCGTGCCAACAACTTTACCGTATACAAAGCCAGGGATAGCAAAGAATACGAAGATGAAAGCGACGATACTTTTCAGGAATGGGGATCCTGCAACAGTGCCAGCGTCTGAACGTAGAATGCCGTCTTCTGGAACAATCGTCCAAGCCAACAAAGCAGACACAACCATCACAGCAAGACCAGCAACTTTCAGACCTTTCTTCTCAAGGTCAGTTAGGTTGCCCATTTTGTCGTTAGACAAATCTTCAGCCGCTTCTTCTTCGTTGTACTTGCCAAGTTTCGGCTCAACGATTTTCTCTGTAACGAATGCACCCATACCCGCGATGAAGAACGTCGACACAAACATGAAGTACCAGTTTACTTCTGGTCCAACAGTGTAAGTCGGGTCAATCATTTGAGCTGCTGTCTCAGTAATACCTGAAAGCAGTGGGTCAACAGTACCAATTAGAAGGTTTGCTGAGTAACCGCCCGATACACCAGCAAATGCTGCCGCAAGACCAGCAAGAGGATGACGACCAAGGGAATGGAAAAGCATTGCAGCAAGTGGGATAAGAACCACGTAGCCAAGCTCAGAAGCGGTGTTTGAAATGATACCAGCAAAAACAACCGTAACCGTCACCATACGTTGTGACGCGCCCATTACTAGGCCACGCATTGCTGCTGAAAGTAGGCCCGAGTATTCCGCAATTGCAACACCAAGCATCGCAACCAATACCGTACCTAACGGTGCGAAACCAACAAAGTTTTTCACTAGATTGGTAACAATAAGCTCTAGGCCGTCAGCGTTAAGTAAGCTGACCACTTGAATCATGCCGTCTGCAGCACGACCTTTTGCTCCCTCAGGACGAGGATCGACAACCGATACTTCGAAGTAACCAGCTATA
>NZ_JAWOUS010000210.1:0-908 GCF_033339495.1 Vibrio sp. 2134-1 | reverse complement strand
CCGCCCAAGGCAGCAAAAATAACAACGCAGGTACGACGATTAATCCGCCCCCAATGCCGAGTAGCCCCGCCATCACACCAACAAAAGCGCCCAGCGCCAGCAATAACAAAAATAAAGAGACGGTCACGATTACCTACTTTTTCCCTGCACGAACGAAGCCTGCAAAACCTTGTTGGATAAAGAAATCATGCATCATTTGATGAATCTCCTCTCCGTACGATTTTGTCATCGCCTGTTCCGCTAGTTTTTCTAGTTCCTGTTGTTGGCTATGACGAATCAAATACTTCACCTTAGCCACGTTAGATGTGTTCATACTTAAGCTGGTGTATCCCAACCCAAGTAATAAGAGCGCACCAAATGGGTCACCGGCTAATTCACCGCAGATACACACTGGCACATGATATTTATCGCACACGTCATGAATCTGTTTGAGTGCTAACAGCACTGCCGGATGCATGGATTCATAGACATCAGCGACGCGGAAATTGTTCCGATCCACCGCCAGTAAATACTGAGTTAAGTCGTTAGTACCAACAGAGACAAAATCCACTCGATGCGCGATGGCAGGAAGCAGATATACCATCGATGGTACTTCGATCATCACCCCGACCTTTGGAGCCTGGATACGCTCATCAAGCAAGACAACTTCGCTGTAGGCTTGGTTGATCAGCGTCATCGCATCATCCAGCTCTTTAATACCAGATACCATGGGTAACAAGATACTTAAATTACCACTTTCAGCACTGGCTCTTAGCATCGCACGCAATTGAATCAAAAAGATATCAGGATGATCTAACGTAAAGCGAATCCCGCGCCAACCTAAAAACGGATTGTCCTCTTCGATTGGCAGGTATGGCAATGGTTTATCACCACCGATGTCCAGAGTACGCATCACCACGCGTTGGCTC
>NZ_JAWOUS010000209.1:0-909 GCF_033339495.1 Vibrio sp. 2134-1 | reverse complement strand
GAGAACACAATGCGAAGTCATAATTACTTTATGAAAGCTGTGGCCTCGCTGTTGACAGTAACCATGTCTGCGCTGCCGATACATTCCTACGCTAACGGTAGCCAAGACCAGGACATCACAGCGGTGGGTAAAGAGGCCCAGGCTTTCGGACAAAACCTCTCAAACTCATTCAAGTCGAGCTCGGGGACTGTGCAAGATGGCACAATCTCTATGCCGACGTTGAAAGACGGTCAATTCCAAATGAACGGGGGGAGTCAGATTAATGTCAATGATCTATTCCCCGGAACGAGCGGGACCAACAATAAACCTGATAGTTATTACTTCCCTTATTCCAATAAACCTGATGTGGGCGGTCTGCAAGGCATTTACGACTCTGGCGATGACATGGACAGCGTGGGGAATAATGCAAAAGGGTCGCTGTGGAGTGATGCCAATAGTGCTAATCCATCAATCTCTGGTGCGGCATACAAGGTTCTTCTCGATGCCTCTAATCGATCACGCCCTGATTTCAGTAATGACCCTGTACTAAATCTAAGCAAAAAGACCTATGAGGATATGGACCTCATCGCAGGTGGCTTTGGGGATTGTTCTGCCGAAACAACCATCAATCAGAATACTATCAACGCCCACATTCCAGAGTATGAACGGTGTCAGCGTGTTGTAGATCAAAGCGCGGACTGTGAGGTTGTCCATGACTACGATGCCTCTGTGGTGAAGCACTATGATGGTCCATATAACCTCAAATCTTGTGGAGAAGGCTGTACTGAGTTGTGGATTGGCCGAGTTGGTAACGACTACTGGAGTGGCAACTGTTCGATTTATGAGGAATACACGCGGGTCCAAGTCAGTAATCCAGACGCCATAGTGTCTGCAACTCTTGAGTACGCCAAGTGGGATGACTACATGCAA
>NZ_JAWOUS010000208.1:0-911 GCF_033339495.1 Vibrio sp. 2134-1 | reverse complement strand
CTGGTGATGGTGTGGTGCAAAAATCGGCTTACAACAAGTTCAACGGGAACTACGTGTTCATCAAGCACAGCAATACTTACATTACCAAGTATCTGCACTTAACGAAGCGCACAGTCAAAACGGGTCAACGTGTTAAACAAGGTCAAACTATCGGTACGCTTGGTGGAACAGGTCGTGTGACAGGACCTCACTTACATTATGAGTTCCTAGTAAATGGCGTACACAAAAACCCAAGAACAGTGAATTTGCCGCAATCCAAATCGTTAACAGGTAAAGCAAGACAAACCTTCATGGCGAATGCAAAAGTCAGTATGGACAAGCTGGATCGTTACAGTAAGTTACTGGCAATGAGATAAACGGAAAAGTAAAAAGAGGCAGCATTACGCTGCCTCTTCGCTTTCATCAGGTTCGGGCTTAGCAAGATGATCTCTTCCCAACATAAGCAAACAAGGCGTAAGCACCAACGTCAACACCGTAGCAAATGCCAATCCCCCCGCTACTGCCGTCGCTAACTGAGACCACCATTGCGTACTCGGCGCACCAAATTCGACTTTTTGATTAACTAAATCGATGTTCATTTCTAGAACCATCGGTAACAACCCTAAAATGGTCGTAATTGTGGTTAATAGCACCGGTCTCAAACGTTGCACACCGGTCCGCAGGATAGCCTCTGCTTTGTCCAGTCCTCTTTTTCTCATTTGGTTATAAGTATCAATCAGTACAATGTTGTTATTAACGACGATACCAGCCAGAGCAATCACACCAATGCCAGACATGATGATGCCGAATGGTTTTTGGAAAATAAGCAACCCAGCAAAAACCCCGACCGTTGAAAACAGCACCGCACTCAAAATCAAAAATGCCTGATAAAAGCTGTTGAACTGCGTGATGAGAATGAGCGCCATGACGCC
>NZ_JAWOUS010000207.1:0-913 GCF_033339495.1 Vibrio sp. 2134-1 | reverse complement strand
AAGGATTATCAACTTTTAATGGAAAGCCTAACGTTACAACCTATCAATAAAATTCAAGGGGAAGTGAACCTTCCTGGTTCCAAAAGTGTTTCTAATCGAGCACTTTTACTCGCTGCATTAGCAAAGGGGACGACTCGTCTCACCAACCTTCTCGATAGTGACGACATTCGTCACATGCTAAACGCACTCACTAAACTAGGCGTGAAGTACACATTATCTGCAGATAAAACAGAATGTGTGGTTGAAGGCCTTGGTCGTCCGTTCTCAGTATCAGAACCTGTCGAGCTCTTTCTGGGCAATGCGGGCACAGCCATGCGACCTTTAGCAGCCGCACTTTGTGTTGGCCAAGGTGAATATGTGCTTACTGGCGAGCCTCGTATGAAAGAACGACCAATTGGTCATCTTGTGACTGCATTGCAAGAGGCGGGAGCAGATATTGAATATCTGGAAAACACAAACTACCCACCACTAAAGATTGTCGGTACTGGTCTGAAAGCAGGCACAGTGTCGATTGATGGTTCTATTTCTAGTCAGTTTCTCACGGCTTTTTTGATGTCTGCACCACTTGCCGAAGGCGAAGTGCGTATTAAGATTGAAGGTGATTTGGTATCAAAGCCTTACATTGATATTACGCTGCATATCATGAAGCAGTTCGGTGTCGAAGTGATCAACAACGACTATCAAGAGTTTGTGATTCCAGCTGGTCAGCACTATGTTGCGCCTGGTGATTTTCTTGTGGAAGGGGATGCTTCGTCGGCCTCTTACTTTTTAGCGGCGGCTGCAATCAAAGGCGGTGAAGTCAAAGTAACTGGCATCGGTAAAAATAGCATCCAAGGTGATATTCGATTTGCTGATGCGCTAGAAAAAATGGGCGCAGAGATTGAATGGGGCGATGATTACGTTATTTCCCGCG
>NZ_JAWOUS010000206.1:0-913 GCF_033339495.1 Vibrio sp. 2134-1 | reverse complement strand
AGCCAGAGAGTGCATTAACAAGGCGCATTTAATTCAGACGCAATTGATCGAAGAAGATCAGGGGGAAGGCAAAGTGCCGATGACTCTGGTTATGGTGCACGCTCAAGATCATTTAATGACAACGATTCTAGCGCAAGAAATGGCTGTTGAGATTGTCGCTTTGAACAAGCAACTCGCGAATAAGTAAGGAAATCATTATGTCTAGAGAGGCGATCAAACTTGCCATTATTGGTGGTGGCAGTAGCTATACCCCGGAATTGGTTGAAGGGGTAATCAAACGCTTGGATTACTTGCCAGTTAAACAGATTCACTTTGTGGACATAGAATCCGGCGCGGAAAAGCTAGAAATCATCAAAGGCTTGGCTCAGCGGATGGTCGATAAAGCGGGCGCGGATATTGAAATTAAAGCGGATTTTGACCGCCGTGCTGCGATCAAGGGCGCTGACTTTGTCATGACTCAATTCCGTGTTGGCGGGCTTGCTGCTCGAGCAAACGATGAAAGAATTCCTATTAAATACGATGTGATCGGACAAGAAACCACAGGCCCTGGCGGATTTGCTAAAGCACTGAGAACCATTCCGGTCATTCTTGATATCTGTAAAGACATTGAAGAGTTGGCGCCAAACGCTTGGATGCTCAACTTTACGAACCCTGCTGGTCTCGTCTCAGAAGCGGTGAGTAAGCATACTAAAGTCAAAAGTATCGGCTTATGTAATGTACCCGTCTCAATGGAAATGATGATTGCAGAGATGATGGATTGCGAGCCTAAAGAGCTACAGTTGGAGTTTGCAGGTCTAAATCATCTGGTCTGGGTACACAAAGCATGGCTGCAAGGCGAAGACATCACTCAAACCGTCTTAGAGAAAGTCGGAGATGGCGCTAACTTCAGTATGAAGAACATTTGGGAAGAACC
>NZ_JAWOUS010000205.1:0-915 GCF_033339495.1 Vibrio sp. 2134-1 | reverse complement strand
AGCCTTTTTCGTATCTCAAGATTGATGTTATTGTTCAGTATGGAACTGCTCGCAAGCCAACATCGTGTTCTCAATCAAGCTTGCTACGGTCATTGGGCCAACACCACCAGGAACCGGAGTAATGAAGCTCGCGCTTTCGCGTGCTTTGTCGTATTCCACATCGCCCACTAGCTTGCCTGAATCAAGACGGTTAATGCCTACATCGACAACCACTGCGCCTTTTTTAATCCACTCGCCAGGGATGAAGTTTGGCTTACCTACCGCGACCACAACAACGTCAGCTTGACGTACGTGGCTTTCTAGATCTTTGGTAAAGCGGTGGCATGTCGTTGTTGTACAACCAGCAAGCAGCAGCTCAAGTGTCATTGGACGGCCAACAATGTTTGATGCGCCAACCACAACCGCATGTTTACCACGAAGCTCGATGTTGTAACGGTCGAGTAGGGTAATGATGCCTTTAGGCGTACAAGAGCGAAGCTTAGGAATACGTTGCGCAAGACGACCAACGTTGTAAGGGTGGAAGCCATCCACGTCTTTTTCTGGATGAATACGCTCTAGAACGTGTGTAGTATCAATACCAGCAGGAAGTGGCAACTGAACTAAAATGCCGTCAATTTCGTTGTCGTTGTTCAACTCATCGATAAGAGCAAGCAGCTCCTCTTCAGATGTTGAAGCCGGAAGGTCAAACGACTTGGATACAAAGCCAACTTCTTCACATGCGCGGCGTTTGCTGCCCACGTAAACTTGAGATGCTGGGTCTTCACCAACCAGAACAACTGCTAGGCCAGGAGCGCGTAAACCTGCTGCGACGCGAGCTTTAACACGTGCTGCAACTTCGGATCGAACAGTTTGGGAAATGAGAGTTCCGTCTATATTTTGAGCAGTCATGACTTTCCTTATAAATTAAGAAGGCAG
>NZ_JAWOUS010000204.1:0-916 GCF_033339495.1 Vibrio sp. 2134-1 | reverse complement strand
TACCTCTCTCTAGATCCATACATGCGCGGTCGCATGAGCGATGCAGAATCTTATGCAGAACCAGTAGCGCTAGATGATGTGATGATTGGCGGCACCGTTTGTCAGGTAGAAACATCAAACCACCCGGACTATGAGGCGGGTGAATGGGTACTTGCGTACACCGTGGGTTGGCAAGACTACGCAATTTCTACCGGAGAGATGGTGATTAAATTAGGCAAAGAGCCACAAAACCCATCATACGCTCTGGGTGTTGCAGGCATGCCTGGCTTTACCGCATACATGGGTTTGTTGGATATTGGCCAGCCAAAACCAGGTGAAACCATTGTAGTTGCTGCGGCAACGGGACCTGTCGGCGCGACAGTTGGTCAAATCGGTAAAATCAAAGGCTGCCGCGTAATTGGTATCGCCGGTGGCGAAGAAAAATGTCGCTACGCAAAAGAGGTTTTAGGCTTTGATGAGTGTATCGATCACAAAGCAGATGATTTCGAACAACAATTGAAAGATGCATGCTACAACGGCATCGATGTTTACTTTGAAAACGTAGGCGGCAAAGTATTCGAAGCTGTCATGCCACTTCTCAATACCAGTGCACGTATCCCTTTATGTGGATTGATTTCTCAATACAACGCAACAGAATTGCCTGAAGGCACAGACCATCTACCTCTGCTAATGGGTAAGCTACTGACGAAACGAATCAAGGTACAAGGCTTTATCATTTTTGATGACTACGGTCACCGTTACGGTGAGTTCGCTCAAGATATCAATCAATGGTTGGCTGAAGGAAAGATCCAATACCGCGAACATCTAGTAGAAGGTCTAGACAATGCGCCAGAGGCATTTATTGGTCTACTGGGAAGAAAGAAATTTGGCAAGCTTGATGTAAAAATCAACGACACACTATAACAAACCGCAAGAA
>NZ_JAWOUS010000203.1:0-916 GCF_033339495.1 Vibrio sp. 2134-1 | reverse complement strand
TCATCAGTGTTCTCGCTGATGCTTCTGACGGGGATATTCCTGCTGGATTGATTTTCTCGATTGTTGGTTTGAACATGCCAGCAATGGGTTTATTGATGCTGCCATTGAGTTTGTACATCGGCATATTGATCACTTTTGGTCGTCTCTATGCAGAAAGCGAAATTGTCGTGATGAATGCGACGGGGATCGGCAACAAGTTCCTAGTGCAAGCTGCACTTTACTTGGCGTTGATCACCTCTGGTGTGGCTGCGTTTAATGCACTTTGGTTATCACCTTGGTCTCAAGACCGAGTGGAGCACCTTTACGAACAAGTCGCGGCTGAAAACAGCGTCGACTTACTTAAAAAGGGTCAGTTCCAAGGTACGCCAGACGGTTCATCCGTGGTGTTCATTGACGATATTAAGGACAGCACGCTTAGTAACGTGTTTGTCGCGCAAATGCGTCCACGAGATTCGGTTCTACCTAGCCTGATGTTCTCTTCTTCTGGTGAAGTAAAAGAACTGTCAGATGGCCGTCAGGTTATTACGATGCAAGAAGGTACACGCTATGAAGGTGTGCCAACTCGCGTGGAGTATATGATCACCAAATTTGATGAATATGAAGGGGTGATCGGGCAGCGTGAAGTCAAACAGAAAGGTCGTGACTGGGAAGCTTACCCAACGGCGGATTTGATTGGCCATCCGGATCCTGAAGCGCAAGCGGAGCTGCAATGGCGTATTTCTCTGTTTGTATGTATTCCATTGCTCACGATGCTTGTGATTCCTTTGTCTGCGGTGAACCCTCGTCAAGGGCGCTTTGCCAAAATGGGCCCGGCGATTCTGATTTACTTGGCATACTTCCTTGCGATTAGTGCGACAAAATCGGCATTGGAAGACGGTGCGATTCCGGCGGCGATTGGCATGTGGCCTATTAATGC
>NZ_JAWOUS010000202.1:0-917 GCF_033339495.1 Vibrio sp. 2134-1 | reverse complement strand
CACAGAGATCATAGAACTATCGCCAAACGACCGCACATACGTAAAAGATATTCTTGAGAAGCCAACTCCGAAATCGAGCTTCCTAGCGATTGGTTTTGGTTACGAAAGTAATGGCTTCGTGATTGAAAACGACGACGGTTGGGATGCGGGGCCTGATTATGATCCTCGCCAACGCCCTTGGTTTATCGCAGCCAAAAACAAAGGCGATTTGGTGGTTACCGACCCTTATGTTGATGCTTCATCTAAGAATGTGATCATCTCTGTTGGTACGCCAGTAAAACAAAACGGCCAGTTCTTAGCGGGCATGTTTTACGACCTAGAGCTAACTACCCTTTCTGACCTAGTTAACCAAGTGAACCTGTTTGATGCTGGTTACTTGTTCTTAGTCACTGACGATGGCACGACGATTGCGCACCCGCAAAGTAAGTACAACGGTGAAAAGCTCAATAGCTACCTACCGCAAGTTGACTTAAATAAGGCGACTCAACACATCGAAGTTGATAACAATCCTTACATGGTTAGCCTTACTCATATCCCAAGTGAGAACTGGTACGTGGGCGCAATCATTGATGAAACGGCAGCTTACTCAGTGGTTGGAGAGCTACGTAATAGCGCGATCATTTACTCAATCATCGCTGTACTTGCTTCAGTTATCGCATTAACACTTCTGATCAGAACCCTAATGCGCCCGCTAGATACACTAAACACGGCAATTAAAGACGTCGCATCTGGCAAAGGTGATTTAACGCAACGCCTAGAAACTGACACCGATCAGGAGTTTTCTGAGCTAGCGAAAAACTTCAACACCTTCATGGAAAATCTTCAGCAGCAGATCATTGAATCGAAATCGATCTCTGATCAGATTCTTACTGGCACTCAAATCACGGCAGAAGGCGCACGCGACTCCGCTGGTGCCA
>NZ_JAWOUS010000201.1:0-917 GCF_033339495.1 Vibrio sp. 2134-1 | reverse complement strand
GGCTAATTCTAGGATTGTTGTTTGCTGGCGTTCTGACTGTCATTCTCTTGCAAATCGTTTGGTCATTGAGTCCACTAACTAAACTGCAAAAAGAGCTGGCAGAGCTCAAAGCTGGAAATAAAAAGAGTTTAGAAGAAACTTATCCGATAGAGATTTCGCCACGTATTTTAGCCCTCAACGCTCTTCTTTTCCATTATCAGTAGTTACTGGAGCGTGCGCGTAACCACGCGGGTAATTTGTCACACGCACTTAAAACGCCGCTATCTGTGTTAAAAAATGAAGTGCAAACGCTAGAGCCCAAAACGCAAGCCCGCTTAAACGCCCCACTCAACCAGATTCAAGATCACATCGACTATCATTTAGGTCGCGCTCGAATGGCGGGTTCCATGAACATCCTTTCTGTCAAAGCCAATCCAGCAGAGCGAGTGGATGCTATCTCAATGGCGTTCGATAAAGTCTATGCCGAGCGAGACATCACCTTAGTTAATGAGCTTGATTCTGAGTTGAATGTTGCAGTCGAAAAAACCGACCTCGACGAAATGATCGGTAACTTGCTTGAAAATGGCTATAAATGGGCAAATAGCATGATTCGCGTCCACTCTACTCAGGATAAGGATAGTATCCACCTGATTATCGAAGACGATGGGCCTGGAATCCCTCAAGCGCAATTAGGCCAAGTCATCAAACGTGGTGTCAGATTAGACGAAACAACGCCAGGTTCTGGGCTCGGTTTAAATATTGTGAGTGAAATGGCGCACAGCTATCGAGGCCTACTGGCTTTAGAAAAGAGCAAAATGGGTGGTTTAAAAGCCACATTAACGTTGCACCGTAGCCGTACTTAAAACAAATCACGAAAGACTCTTTTTCATCGGTAAACGCTAATCAAACCGATGAAAATAGAAGCGATACGAGCATTT
>NZ_JAWOUS010000200.1:0-919 GCF_033339495.1 Vibrio sp. 2134-1 | reverse complement strand
CGGTAAGTCGTAAAAGGAAGTCATTATGATCGGTATAGTGATGTTTTTTGTGGCGCTCTTTGCGTTACTGCTCGGGTTTCCCGTCGCGTTCACATTCGGCGGTATTGCTCTTATTTTTGGTGTTTGGGCAGAGGGCATGGACATGTTTGCCTTCATGCCATATCGAATTCAATCCATCATGGAAAACACGGTGCTGATGGCTGTACCGCTGTTTGTTTTCATGGGGCTCGTGCTGCAAAAAACGAAGCTAGCAGAGCAGCTGCTGGAATCGATGGGGCGTCTGTTTGGTGGCGTCCGTGGCGGCATCGCAATTTCGACGGTGCTGGTGGGCGCGCTACTTGCGGCATCGACTGGCGTAGTGGGGGCATCTGTGGTGGCCATGGGGTTGATCTCGCTGCCTGTGATGCTCAAATACAACTATGACAAAGGCCTCGCGTGCGGAACCATTTGTGCTTCAGGTACGTTGGGGCAAATTATTCCACCTTCCATCGTACTCATTTTGCTCGGCGATGTGCTTGGCGTGCCAGTGGGAGATTTGTTCCAAGCGGCCGTGTGGCCGGGTATCGCGCTAGTGGGTGCATACGTTGTTTACATCCTTATTTACGCCAAGCTTAACCCTGAAGCAGCGCAGCCGATTGAACGTGATGAGTCACTCAGCCGCAGGGAAGAAGTGATGAAGGCGCTGAAAGCTGTATTACCACCATTGGCGTTGATCATTGTTGTGTTGGGCTCCATCTTTGCCGGTGTTGCAACGCCAACGGAATCGGCAGCACTGGGTGGGGCTGGGGCGATTGTTCTCGCCGTACTGTACAAGCAATTTAGTTGGTCAATGGTCTACGATGCGTCGAAAGAGACGGTTAAAGTGACTGCGATGGTGTTCGCGATTTTGCTGGGTGCGACGGCGTTCTCCATGGCGTTT
>NZ_JAWOUS010000199.1:0-922 GCF_033339495.1 Vibrio sp. 2134-1 | reverse complement strand
ACCGTTCGGCTGAGTAGCGAACAACAAAGTACCATTCCTTGGGTGGTGTGGTCGACAGATCAACAGGAAGTGATTGCCAGCGGTGAACTTGCCGGATGGGAACACTTGGATGAGTTGGTATCGTATGCCGGCCAGCGCCAAGTCATCGCTTTACTAGCGAGTAATGATGTGGTGTTAACTCAGGTGGACATTCCGCCTGGTGCCACACGTCAGTTCGACAGCATGTTGCCTTATTTGATTGAAGATGAAGTCGCGCAAGATGTGGATAGCTTGCACTTCACCGTATTGGGTAAGCAAGCGGATAAAGCACAAGTGTGTGCGGTCGAGCGTGCATGGGTACAAACCGTGCTACAGCGTTTTGCTAGCCAAGGGTTGACCATCAAACGCATCTTGCCAGATGTATTGGCATTGCCTGTCAGTGATGACAGCAGCAGTGCGGCACTGATTGGTGAGCAATGGCTAATTCGTCACTCAGAGACGGAAGGCGCGGTGGTGGATTCGGCGTGGCTGGACCTTTATCTCTCTTCTTACCTGCAAAATCATGAAGGTTGGCAACTCGAATGCTACAGTTCCGTGCCAGAATCGACTGTTGAGAGCGTATGGGTTCCTAAGCCAGAAGAAATGACGATGGCGTTGCTCGCAAAAGGCGTCGTGAGTAGTAAAACGAACCTGTTAACTGGCGAGTTTAAGCCGAAGTCTTCTTGGGGTAAGTACTGGAAAGTTTGGCAAAAGGCGGCTATCGCTGCGGGCGTTTTGTTAGTGGTGGTCGTGGCTCAGCAACTTCTCGTCGTCCACAAGTACGAGGCGCAAGCACAAGCCTATCGTGAAGAAAGCGAACGTATTTTCCGTCAGGTTTTCCCAAACAAGAATCGAATTCCGACCGTAAGCTACTTAAAGCGCCAAATGACGGATGAAGAGCGCC
>NZ_JAWOUS010000198.1:0-923 GCF_033339495.1 Vibrio sp. 2134-1 | reverse complement strand
GAATCGGCTGAAAACTTCCGAGCGATCAAACTTTCTTTAGGCTCTGATTACACATTCTCCATAGATATTCAGAAAAAAGATTATTCTGTCGATCATTGGGAAGGAATGTATAACGCCAATGAAGACACAATTGTTCTTGGATTGAATACCGATGAGCCCCAAATTTACGCTTACCGAAACAATCACAATACCTTGGATTTAAACGGTGTCACTTTTACTAAAGGGTTATCGAACGCTCTAGCCGGTATTTGGTCAAGCTCTCATGTCTCTGGCGATGGATTGATGGCAAATAACATTAACCACATGGATCTGATTTTGCAGCCTGACTTCGTGTTCTTGTTCCGTGTCTCAAACGAAGCAGGTGAAGAGTCCGTTAAACAAGGCGTGTTTTACACTGAAGACGAGTATTTAGTTCTTTTGTATGAAAACGGCGAGCAGGGCACAACGTACAAACTTAAAGAAAATGAACTCACCATCCAAGATAGTAGTGGTGATATGTATGCCGTACTCAACCGAGTCACACAATGAGTCATTCATATTGTTAATTCTATATATGAGTATTCATACGGTTAACTTCTAATGTTGAGTAAATGTTAATCAGAAAGCGGAGCTAACCATCAAAAAGCTCCGTTTTTTTATAGAAAGACTTGTATTCTGATACCACAACCCATACAAATAGCTTATATCGTGATACCAGTTAAAGGGTTTGAGACCTGTAAACTGGTATTTTTGTAGTTCGACATACAAGGATTTATGGACATGTCTCAAGCTCCCCAGGCGAAATATCGTAAAGATTATCAAGCGCCATCCCACACAATTACTGATATTGATCTTACGTTTGATCTTTACGACAACGACACCATCGTTACTGCACTATCAAAAGTAGTTCAAAAGGGTGAATCAACGACTCTAGAACTGGATGG
>NZ_JAWOUS010000197.1:0-923 GCF_033339495.1 Vibrio sp. 2134-1 | reverse complement strand
GCGTTGATCGCTGGTTGAGTTGCGTCGTTTCTGAATAGAGCGAACTATCCACTCTGTAACCTCGACCTTTGCTTTATCATCATCAGAGATGTAATAAAGGGCTGCGTACAACACAGCGCCTTTACGAATGACTGATGGTGGGTATGCCTGGGCTTTCATCTATCCCCCTATCGCTTTTTCTTTCCGACAAGACGGAGATGATCGGCGGCCAAGTCATACTGCTCGTTTTTGTCGCGGCGGCGGAATCTGTCAAAAAACTTCCCTCGTGGCAGGGTTTCTTCCATAGCGATCAGGCGGTTCAGCCACACTTCTTGAGGTAGCATCCCTGCTGGAGTCGGCCCGAGCTTACGTCCTTCCTTGACGTGCTCCATTGTTTGCGTGGCAGTTAACATCGCACCACCAAACTTTCTCCACTTGAATTGCAGGGGCATATCTGGAGACTCATCCAGCATCAATTTCTTATTGGTTTGTTCTGTCACGACAATTACTCCACCATCCATTCTTCACTAAGCAGGAACGCCCAGCGCTCTTCTGCTTTTTCTGGGTTGTCTTTGGCCTGTTTGATCATGATCTCGGCGGCGTTAAAGCCTACCTCTCCACTGAACCGGCCCCATGAATGGCTATGCCACTCGCGCATCACACTTCGGCCAAGCGATGCAAGTTCTGGACTTACACCCTCATGGAGGGCATAGAGCTCCCAAGCATCCCACCCGTATCGTAATAGGTTGTGCCCTGGGGCGTTAAAGGCCTGAGCAGCCTTGAACCGCTCTCCAGGCTCCTTCCCTCTAACATCCACACCCTGGAGCACCAACCCCATTACCACTTCAATGACAGGCTCGCGTTGCTTCTTTGCCAGCTCGATGGCAGCCACCAGCATTGCTTTGGCGTCAACAAATTTCCCATGCCCTTGGCACATACCGCAG
>NZ_JAWOUS010000196.1:0-924 GCF_033339495.1 Vibrio sp. 2134-1 | reverse complement strand
TTTGGAGATTAGTAGGAGAATTTAATGTCTAATCCTGAAAATGAAGTAATTAAAGCTGTTGGAACGGATATTTATCAAGATACTTTGCAACCTTTTGCAAAGCATATTGGTAATGTTCTTGGTGACGCTGGCCAGCTCATAGAGCTGCTGTCACCGATTTCAGGAGTGAATTATGGCTTAAAGGGAGCTAGAGATTGGCTAAAAGAGAAATTAGTTAAAGACTTGAGTTGTGTTGATAAAGATGACTTAATTTTGCCTAACCCCGTCCGCTTGAAGAATAGTTTAGAGGGGTTTTATGCTGTATGTGATGACGAAACTTTAAAGTTGATGTTTGCTGAGTTGATCTCAGGCGCATTTCAAAAGAGCCATCAAGAATCCGCTCATCCATCTCATATTGCAATCTTACAGCAACTATCACCATTTGAAGCTAACTTGTTAAAATTGATAGTTGAATCCTCTTTGTCTATCAACTCAATCTTCAATGGCTATTTAGAACATAAAGACATAGACGCGCATTATGGTAATTACGGTGATCCTATGTTTGGTGTGTTCATAGAACAGTTAGCTGAAAACAAAGTCATTAATAATGAAGTATCGGATGGTGAGTTAGAGGTTGCTTGGAATAACCTTAAACGGCTAGAAATAATTCAAGTTATTTCTACAACAGAAGCGCATTTTCAAAACCAGAGAGCGCAAAACAACGAAATTATTCCAGCTCACTTGGATTATTCGTACAACATCAGGGTTGGTTTGTCGGGTTTAGGCCACGACTTATTAGTCAGTTGTGGGGTTCTCGGGCGCATATAACAAACAATTTAAGAGTGATTCAGCACGCTTGGCACTTTTAGTTTGCGTTAAGTTCGGTGTTTACGGTAGTCAAATTGAGTTTCGTAGTTGCGTGCTTCACACCTTAATTGGGCGTTA
>NZ_JAWOUS010000195.1:0-925 GCF_033339495.1 Vibrio sp. 2134-1 | reverse complement strand
CGCAAAAAGCCTTTTTCGACATCTGCTTTCACCATCGTAAAACCAGCTTGTTCAATCGCTCGAATAACGCGAGATGCCACTGGTAGTGGTTTCACTTCAATGTAATCGCGATCTCGTGGGTCGATGGCAAAATCAATATCCAGAGTGGTTTCGACCCAAACATTGCACTGGTTCTTCAATGCGCTAACCGCAGTGATAGGTGTTTCATCATGCAGTTTTAGCTCGAAAGGCACTTGTTTTTCTTCATTAGGTTGAATCACAAACGGTTCAACCGCCTTGAGCTGGTCGATAGTGAAGGTTTGATAACTTACGCTATCGTCCACTTCAACTTTCATTTCTGTGTTCAATTTAATGGTAATAGCGTCGATCTGCTGTTCAACATCCCCACCTTTGATATGAACATGTCCCTTCAGCGTCGCACCTTGAAACACGCTCATTTCATCCAAAATAGTATCCACTTTTGCAGATCCAATACCCAACGATGCTTTTAATTTCTTAAACATGCCTTTCCTTTTTTGCGACTGTTTTTATTGGTTGTGCTTTGTTTACACAATTGCCTTATAAGCTGCAAGCAATAGACCGCAAGAATACGGCTTGATTCCATTATCGATTCAAAAAATATCAAATCAGCCAAATCATTCAGCAAGCAAATGCCCGTTATTTGTCTCTAAATGTCGTATTTGTCGATAACTATTTGCAATTTGTACCCAAATTGAGCAGTATTTGTATAGTCAATTTAAAAGGTATCATTATGTCTGCGCCACTCTATATGCAAATCAAACAATTTATCCTCGATAAAATTGATTCCGGAGATTGGATGGTCGGACAGCGCATTGCGACTGAAATCGAGCTGACTGAACAGTTTGGTGTAAGCCGAATGACAGTAAACAAAGCGATACGAGATTTGGTGAATGAAGGGAAACTA
>NZ_JAWOUS010000194.1:0-929 GCF_033339495.1 Vibrio sp. 2134-1 | reverse complement strand
TTTCGGTGCACTCTTGAAGAATGAGCATAACAAACTGTTTAAGAGTGATTCGCAACGCGTGGCATTTTTGCTATGCGTTGGTTTTAGCGTTTAAGGTGGTATGCGGAAGCATCGGTATTGCGTGCCTCACACCTTAATTGGGCGTTATACCGCAATTAGTCATCTAACCTTTTCATGGCTTTACGGTAAACATCGCTACGTTCGCGTTTTCCGACTGCTAAGACGGTTACAATGATGACATCGTCTTCAACTTTGTAGACGAGACGGTAGCCCGATTGACGTAACTTAATTTTATACATGTTGTCAGCTCCAGAAAGCTTTGAAGCCGGAACATGTGGGTTATCTAAGCGCTCGATTAGCTTTTTCTTAAATTGTTGTTGCAGAGTAGAGCCAAGCTTTTTCCACTCTTTGAGTGCACTCTTTTTAAAGTCGAGTTTATAGGTCATCAATATTTACCGAAATGCTCTCTTCAGATTCACGCTCTTTAGCGATAGCTAGTAGTTCAAGATCTTCGAGTCTGTCCATCATCATTTCGTACGCTTCGGCAGGTACGCAATAAAATGCTGGCTCATGTCGGGTTAATACAGCAACAGGTTCGCCGTAAGCACTAGTTGCAACTTTCATAGGGTTAGCTTTCAACTCAGTAATGCTTGCAGCAACATCGGCTAGGATTCTGGTGGTCATATAATCGGTCTCTTAAGTGGTCTTTATGTTGGTCATTTTAGCCTCAACCAAGCGGCATAACAAGTTGCTTAAGAGTGATTCGCAACTCGTGGCATTTTTACTATGTGTCGGCTTATGTGTTTAAGGTATTATGCGGAGGCTTAGGTATAGCGTGCCTCACACCTTAACAAGGCGTTATGTTTTATCAAGTAAAATCAGTTGGTTGCATCTTTTCTTTGCATTTTCGGCTTTCTAATTTTGGTCTT
>NZ_JAWOUS010000193.1:0-930 GCF_033339495.1 Vibrio sp. 2134-1 | reverse complement strand
GAAGTCGGTGATAGCAATCTGCTTGCGCAAAAGGTTGCGGAGCTATGCGAAGACGCGGCTCTTTACAATTCGGCAAGTCATTATTCCGTCAACCGAGCCAAACTCTACACCATCGACAAATTTCGAGAGGGCTATTATGGAATCTACCAACAGCTCTGTACCGATAAGTAATACCGTTCCACTCCTTGCAGCCATTACTCTGGCACTGTTTTTTGTCCCAGTGAAATTCGCTGTAGGTGGCGTGGCACTTGCGCCTTCCGATATCGCAAGTTTGCTTTCTGTTGGCTTAATCGCCTTGATCATTTTAGAAGGAAGAGCAAAGCAACTGTTGCATCCATGTATCGGATTCTTGGTGCTGTTTACTGGATATGTATTTATCAATGGTTTGTTGAACAGAGTGCCTTTGGCCCCACTATTGATCGAAACCGTTCAGTGGCTAGCCATTCTTTGTCTACTGAGCTTACTTTACGCTTACGGTGCATTTGATGATGAGCGAGTGATGGTCTATTTCACCTACCTACTTTTTATCATCTGTGGTCTAGTCGCAGCATGGCACTTCGCCCAAGGCTATCAAAGCGGATTTAAATTACTCGGGGTCAGTAAATACGGATTTGGAGTGTTGTGCTCGCTACTCTATTTGTATCGCGACAAAATTCGCCTGTTCCCTTTTTTGATGCTAGTTGCATTTTCGCTACTCGTGTTATCTCAAGAACGAAAAGCTCTGCTGGGCTTTTGTTTGCTGTTTTTTCTCGATCAGATTTTTATTAAAAACTGGATGCGAAAAACCATCAGTGAAACCTATACATGGATGCTTCTCTTGGCGTTGGCATTTGTGGTTATTGGAACAGTCGCTACCACGCTCTACGTCGGTTTTGATGCTCTTGCCGATAAACTGGAGATCACTCAAGAAGACATTTTGTTTGCCAACCA
>NZ_JAWOUS010000192.1:0-931 GCF_033339495.1 Vibrio sp. 2134-1 | reverse complement strand
AGGGCTGACTCGAATAACGCGATATGGAACGGCCATGAGAGGCAGCTTTTTATCGTAAAGTTGTAACTCACGAAAGTTAACTTGCACTTCTTGTCCCGAGCGTAACATCGTTGGCTCATCTAAACGAATCCCCAAGCCTCGCTTAGAAATATCAACGGTTGAACCTGCTGCTTTTAACTCACCCGAACTGAGGTCAAGTGGCGTTTTGAATCGATAGCGTGGTTCTTTACGGCGCGATTGAGCATCGAAATAGATACCTTTAGGGTTGCCAGTGATTTTTCGAGGATGACGAAAGGCATTTAACGTGTTGGCTGGCAAACGCGGCTTTTCTGTTAATAGGTAATCTTGCCCCGACTTTTCGTCAGCGATTTCTTGCAAAATTCCGATATGAGTCAGTGACTGAGAGGTTTCGGCTAACTCTGGAGAGAATAGTGCAAGATCTTCTTTCTCTTGCTCAGATAACTCAAAAATAGAAATTCGAAACGCACGCCAACTTTCTCGCTTAGCCCCTAAATGCCAAAACAGCTGGCGTTGTTCGCGAGTCGCTTCGGGTCTAAGCATCGAGTAGAAGTACGTTTTGTTTTCATGTTCATGAGTAAACGAGTACAAAACGTTACTGGTGCCTTTCACACCTTGTTTGATCAAAGAAGCGACGCGTTGCTCGTTAAACAAGGAGCCAAACACTTGTTGATTTCTCTCATCGTGCCAGTACTGCCACAACTTTTGGTTGTTTGGTGTCAGCATCGCTAGCTTGAGTTCGTTACCATCAAAAAACAGTGGTAAGTTGCTCGTGTGTTTGAGTGCAATGTGCTCATAACCGCGTGTGCGTGCACGAATGATTTTATCTTGGTTGTCATGACGTGCGCGCTTGGCGGCACTGTTTAATGCTTCGTCGATGACGCGCGCAACGACATTGGTTTCCGTTAGACGA
>NZ_JAWOUS010000191.1:0-932 GCF_033339495.1 Vibrio sp. 2134-1 | reverse complement strand
TAACCGCTTGACTCAAATTCTTGATCTGCGTTTCATCCGTGACATCGACCTGGTGCCAAATCAAGGCTGAATGTTCATAATCGGGTTTTGTGCGCCGATAGGTCGCGTGAATTTGTGCCAGCGGAAAGCGCACTAGTGCTTCTTTGACCATCGCCAAACCAATCCCTCCGTTTCCACCGACGATCAAAATGTTCATCACAAATGCTCCAAATCCGCGATATAGCGTTCAGCCGTCTCAAGAATCGCTTGGCGCTGTGAAGCTTCCATATTGTCCCAAGACCGGAAAATCATGCCGATGCGTGGATTGGTAGCGAGTCGCTTTTCATGCTTGTCCATAAATCGCCAATAAAGACTATTAAACGGACAAGAGCCTTCGCCACTGCGCGCTTTGTTGTCATAGTGGCAACCTTTACAGTAATCGCTCATTTTGTTGATGTACGACCCGCTTGCGGCATAAGGCTTGGTGCCAACAATGCCACCATCGGCGAACAATGCCATACCGCGTGTATTGGGCATTTCTACCCACTCAATCGCATCGACATAAATGCCGAGATACCAAGCATCTACTTGGTCAGGATTCATCTCGGTGAGCAAACAAAAGTTGCCCGTCACCATCAAACGCTGAATATGATGGGCGTAGGCATAATCGAGAGACTGGCCTATTGCATTGCGCATACAAGCCATCTTGGTTTTTCCTGTCCAAAAGTAGTCGGGTAAATCACGTGATGCTTCGAGCTCATTTTTCTGCGGATACTGCGGCATATTCGCCCAGTACACACCCCGAATGAATTCCCGCCAACCTAAGATCTGACGAATGAATCCTTCTACCTGCGCAATATCGATGTGTTTGTTAGATTGGTATGCACTAAGTGCAGCATCGATTACCTCTTTGGGGTGCAGTAACTTGCTGTTCATCGAGAACGACAAAAGAC
>NZ_JAWOUS010000190.1:0-932 GCF_033339495.1 Vibrio sp. 2134-1 | reverse complement strand
TTTTCCAACACGCATTTGGCATTACTGGCGTGGTACCAAACAACGAAGCTATCGTCTCTATCGCGCAAGAAGCGTTTGGTAAAGAGATGGCGATGATCATGTTCTTCGGTATGTTGGTGAACATTCTGATCGCTCGTTTCACGCCGTGGAAATGCATCTTCCTAACAGGTCACCACACGCTATTTATGTCTATTATGGTGGCGGCGATTCTGGCATCTAGCGGCATGAAAGGCGTTCCACTGATCGCACTTGGCTCTCTGGTTGTGGGCTCTGTGATGGTGTTCTTCCCTGCGATTGCTCACAAGTACATGAAGCAAGTAACAGGTTCTGACGACGTTGCGATTGGTCACTTCTCTACCCTTTCTTACGTACTAGCGGGCTTTATTGGCAGCAAGTTCGGTAATAAAGAACACTCTACTGAAGAGATGAACGTACCTAAGAGCTTGTTGTTCCTACGTGATACGCCAGTGGCAATCTCATTCACCATGGGCATCATCTTTATGGTGACGTGTATCTTTGCTGGCGGTGACTTTGTACGCGAAGTTAGCGGTGGTAAGCACTGGTTCATGTTCGCGCTGATGCAATCCATCACATTCGCTGGTGGTGTGTACGTTATCCTTCAAGGTGTACGTATGGTTATCGCAGAAATCGTTCCTGCATTTAAAGGCATCTCAGACAAACTGGTTCCAAACGCAAAACCTGCACTGGATTGTCCGGTTGTGTTCCCATACGCGCCAAACGCGGTATTGGTGGGCTTCCTATCGAGCTTTGCAGCCGGTCTAGTGGGCATGTTCCTGCTGTACGTGATGGGTCTTACTGTGATTATCCCAGGTGTCGTTCCACACTTCTTTGTGGGTGCTGCGGCAGGTGTATTTGGTAACGCGACAGGTGGTCGTCGCGGTGCAATTCTAGGCGCGTTTGCACAAGGCCTA
>NZ_JAWOUS010000189.1:0-934 GCF_033339495.1 Vibrio sp. 2134-1 | reverse complement strand
TGCTCTAACTAAGCGACTACGCTTACGTGGTGTTATTTTCGTTAATTCTATCGATTTTTAAACCTCCCCATTTGGGGAGGTTTTTTTATGTCCAAAATTCCTCAACGGTCAATTTTGGAGATAGTCATCACTGTTATAGGGAAGAAGATCATGGCGAACTCGCTTTACCAGAAGCACATCATCTCTATTCCAGAGCTTTCTCGTGAAGAGCTGGAACTTATCGTCGAAACAGCAGGTAATCTGAAGAAGGAACCTCGACCAGAACTGATTAAAAACAAAGTCGTTGCGAGCTGTTTCTTTGAGCCATCAACGCGTACTCGCTTGTCGTTTGAGACCGCGATTCAACGCATTGGTGGTGATGTCATTGGTTTTGATAACGATGGTAATACGTCTCTGGCGAAGAAAGGGGAAACGCTTTCTGATTCTGTACAAGTTATCTCTTCATACGTCGATGCATTTGTGATGCGCCACCCTCAAGAAGGTGCAGCGCGCCTTGCTTCCGAGTTTTCGAATGGCGTTCCAGTGATTAACGCGGGCGACGGTGCTAACCAACACCCAACACAAACTCTGCCTGACCTCTACACCATCGCGGAAACGCAAGGTCGCTTAGACAACCTAAACGTAGCATTTGTCGGCGATTTAAAATACGGCCGCACCGTTCACTCACTGACTCAAGCACTGGCGAAGTTCAATAACATCCGCTTCTACTTTGTCGCTCCAGACGCATTGGCGATGCCAGAGTACATCTGCGAAGAACTCGATGAAGCTGGCATTGAATACAGCCTACACACAGAGATGGAAGCGGTAATTCCTGAGCTCGATATTCTTTACATGACTCGCGTTCAAAAAGAGCGTTTCGACGAGGCTGAATATGCGCACATCAAATCGGCTTACATTCTGACGGCGGCTCTATTGGAAGGCGCGCGTGAAAATC
>NZ_JAWOUS010000188.1:0-936 GCF_033339495.1 Vibrio sp. 2134-1 | reverse complement strand
TAAATATAGGCACAACATCACCTCACACCATAACCACACTATTCATGTGTGATAATTAACATTTACCAAACAATATATCGTACCAAAAGCGATTTTTCGGCATAAAATGTTACTAACAAAATAGTCGGCAAACATAAAAAACCAAAGTTAACCGGCTTCACCTAAGGCTAAAACGTGAGCACCACAACAAAACAGAGGAAACCTCCTCAAAGTTGCGATTATGCGCCCGTTATGCGGTTTAATGATTAAGCCAAAAGAACAGCATCACTTAAGCGTAAACGAAACTGCACAATTTGCTGACGGATTGCCTCTTTACGATGCGATTTAGAGTGGGATAATAGGCTTTCGACGCCAGTGACTAAGTAGTGAATGAAAGGAGCCCCTGTGCTTAAAGCGATTTTTTTTGATATGGACGAGACGTTATGTGGCACATCCCAAGCAGACAAAGCTGCAGGGCAAAAATTTGCTGCCTGGATTCAACAAACGTATCCCCAAGTCTCTGATCCTCAAGCATTCTTACAACGCTACTTGCAAGGGGTATATAAAAAGCTCAACGCAGAGTTTCCTCAGCTGGTTGCTCTTCTTCCAGACGAAAATGCTTTTCGCTGTGGTCTGATCCAAACGATTTTGGCGGAGAACGGCATCCACATCGATGCAGAGCAAGCTCAGCAAGCACAACACTATTTTGATTCTGCACGTATGGGCGCGTTCACTTTCTTCCCTGGCGTAAAAGAAATGCTGACGGATCTACGTAAGCACTACAAACTTGTCGTGATCACTAACGGTCCAATTTTCTCGCAGCACCCCAAATTGAAAGCAACACAAATGGATGAATGGGTGGACCATATTATTGTGGGTGGCGAAGAGCCAGAAGAAAAACCAGCGGCCAGCATATTCCAAAAAGCCTTGAATCTTGTCGACGTCAAACCAGAAGAA
>NZ_JAWOUS010000187.1:0-937 GCF_033339495.1 Vibrio sp. 2134-1 | reverse complement strand
AGAACATTGCTAAGTATGTCCAAAATGCCAAGGCAGGTTGCTGTACCACATTTGCTTTCGCTGCCGCTGCTGAAATGATTCAAGGCATGTCGGGCACACCAGAAAACCAGCCAAAAGTAGAAGTTGTGGCGTTTAAAAAAGGCCATTCTGGCACGCACCTTTATGTATTGGTGGGGAGACAAGAAGGCAGCGACATTAAAGACCCATCGACATGGAATAAAGACGTAAAAATCGTCGATCCTTGGGCGGCGTCAGCATTTGGTGCGACCATGTTCGGTGATGCCCAACGCCCGCCAGTATCGAACATGTTCCCCCCAACAGAAGTGATTTTCGATAGCCACAAACTTGGTTAATCGAGGCTTGTACGTTGATTTGACATCGAACATGAAAATCGAACCCGTAAGAAAAGAGCAGCAGAGTGTTGCTCTTTTTTATTTATAAACCAAATAGTTAAATTGAGGTTGTATCTGAGGCCATCATCACAAAGAAACGGTGAAAGTGACAAAAATAAAACCATTAGCGACATCGTCAAAATGGGAATCGGTGTTCAATAGAGTGACGGAAACAAGAGGAAAGATTATGAACACGATTCAACCACTGCTCGATGAGTTTTGTCGTTTAAATGAATTACCACCACTCATTTTAGAAGATGGAAATCGTTGTCAGCTTCTCGTTGATGATCGATTCGTGCTGTACTTCACCGCCACAGAAGATGACGCCTTAATGCTCTCTGTTGCGTTTGGCGGCTTAGAAAAATCGGGAGAGGTGCGCATAAGAGGCTTAGAGCTATTAGCCCGCGCAAATTACCAAAGAGTAGGCAGTGGCAACTTGGCGTTATCGCTCGCCCCGAACGGTCGACAACTTGTCTTAGCGGGTCGCCAACCTACCGAGCATCTTAACTCAGCCAACTTGACAGTTTGGTTCCACGAAATCATCG
>NZ_JAWOUS010000186.1:0-938 GCF_033339495.1 Vibrio sp. 2134-1 | reverse complement strand
AGAGCGTGGTCAACAGTACCCAGCTGTTGGTCGTCGCACTGACGATGGCAAAATTGAAGTGCTAGACGGTAGCCGCCGTCGTATGTCTTGTATCTTGGCGGGGAAGGATTTCTTGGTTTACGTTGGTGATGGCATCAACACTGAACACGCGAAATTCCTATCTGACGTCGCGAATGCTCACAAACCGCTGTCGCTTTACGAAAAAGGCAAAGAGATGCAGGCTAAGCTGGAAAGCGGTGAAGCTGAAGACCAAAAAGCGCTAGCGAAAATGTTCCAGTGCAGTGAAGCATTGGTAAGTGGTGCGCTTAAAGCCGCGGCATTGCCGCTAGAATTGCTACAAGCGTATCCAAATGTTGGCGATTTAGGTCGTCCAACCATCGTTAAACTGCACAAACAGTTCTCAACATTGACCGCTGAGCAGCAGCAAAACTTATTGGATAAATGCCGTACATCTGAAGGTTACTTGTGGCAACGTAGCAAGGCACAAGGCGTGGCTCGTTTGACCAAAGAAGTGACGGAAAGCATCGAAAGTTGGATCTCAGAGTTAGCACCAGCTAAACCTGCAAAAAAAGCTGAAAAAGTTGACCTTGTCAAAGGTCGAGCAAGCTACAGTCGTAAAGGAAGCAATCTTGCTCTCAATCTGAAGAAAGTCGATGACAGCTTGATGGAAGAAATCCTTGCTTTTGTTCAAAGCAAAATGCAATAAAACTAAGCTTTAACGATAACCGCCTTCGGGCGGTTTTTTTATGTCTGCGATCTTGAGCGTGTGGAAGCATGCTCCGAATAGCAGATGTGATAACATGGCGGCAGTTCAACATCGGATAGACCCCATGCACGCACAATCTGAATTTCTATCTTCACTTCAACGCCAATCTCAACATGCTTTTCAACGCTCAGGCATTGTTTTGCAAGGAGAGGCCGGTTGGCAAGAGGCCATT
>NZ_JAWOUS010000185.1:0-939 GCF_033339495.1 Vibrio sp. 2134-1 | reverse complement strand
CTAACAGTCCAACCTGAACCTCAACTCCGGCTTCACGTAGCATTTGGATGCCACGTCCAGCCACTTTTGGATTCGGATCTTCCATCGCACACACTACTCGCGCCACTTTGGCTTTTATCAATCCTTCAGCGCAAGGTGGCGTGCGTCCGTAGTGGGAGCACGGTTCAAGGGTAACGTATGCCGTTGCACCTTCGGCTTTATCACCAGCCATACGCATCGCGTGCACTTCAGCATGCGGCTCTCCAGCGCGATGATGATAACCTTCACCAATGATCACGCCATCATGAACAATTACGCAACCGACGTTCGGGTTTGGAGCCGTCGTATAAATGCCGCGTCGAGCTAACTTGAGCGCACGCGACATCATTGAAAAATCTTGAGGAGAAAATGGAGATGCAGAAGTGTGTTGAGGCATGATTTAATCAGTCTTCAAGGCGGGCAATTTCTTCGCCGAATTCACGAATATCTTCAAAGCTACGATAAACCGATGCAAAACGGATGTAAGCCACTTTGTCGAGCTCTTTAAGCTGATCCATAACCAAGTTACCAATCATTTGGCTCGGTACTTCACGCTCGCCAGTTGCGCGGAGCTGCGACTTAATCATACTGATTGCAAGCTCGATAGAGTCGGCACTTACCGGACGTTTCTCTAATGCGCGCTGAATGCCACCGACCATTTTATCTTCATCGAATGGTTCACGATTGCCATTCGACTTAATGACTTTAGGCATGACCAATTCTGCCGTTTCAAACGTAGTAAAACGTTCACTACAGGCTAAACACTGGCGGCGGCGACGGACTTGATGACCATCCGCAACCAATCGGGAATCAATTACTTTTGTATCGTTCTCTGAACAAAAAGGACAATGCATATCACCTCCAAATAACGTGCCTTTGGGGCCGTCCCAAAAGCCAGACTAGTGTAGCGGAATTGATATG
>NZ_JAWOUS010000184.1:0-940 GCF_033339495.1 Vibrio sp. 2134-1 | reverse complement strand
CCTATCAAAAGCAATTCGCTATGACCAATGAAGAAGTGGATCAGGTGCTGCGTGTACTTGGCGATATGGGTCAAGAAGCCGTAGGCTCTATGGGCGATGACACGCCAATGGCAGTACTGTCTTCGAAAGAGCGTTTGGTTACCGATTACTTCCGCCAGAAGTTTGCTCAGGTCACCAACCCGCCTATCGATCCACTACGTGAAAAGCATGTTATGTCGTTAGCCACCAGTATAGGTCAGGAGATGAACGTCTTCTGTGAAACCGACGGCCACGCGCATCGAGTGACATTTGATTCTCCAGTGCTACTTTACTCTGACATGCAGCAGTTGCTTGAGCTGGGTGACGATCACTACCGCAATACCATTCTCGACATAAACTACGATCCACAAGAGAAAGATCTCAAACAAGCGATTGATGATTTATGTGATCAAGCTGAACAAGTGGTGCGAGAAGGTACCGTTTTAGTGGTTCTTTCTGACCGCGCATTAGTCAAAGGCAAATTGCCAATTCCAGCCGCCATGGCTGTCGGCGCCGTGCAAACTCGCTTAGTTACAGCCAACCTTCGTTGTGATGCCAACATCGTCGCGGAAACCGCAACCGCACGTGACCCTCATCAATTTGCCGTATTGCTAGGCTTTGGCGCTACGGCGGTTTATCCGTATCTAGCTTATGAAGCGCTAGGCAAGTTGATTGACGATGGTGCCCTAGATAAAGACTACCGCGATGTTATGCAGAACTATCAGTATGGCATCAACAAAGGCTTGTACAAAATCATGTCGAAGATGGGTATTTCGACCATCGCCTCTTACCGTTGCTCACAATTGTTCGAAGCTGTTGGGTTGAGCCGGGAAGTGGTCGACTTGTGCTTTAAAGGCGTAACCACTCGCATCGAAGGCGCAAACTTTGATGATTTCCAACAAGATTTAACCAACTTGTCCCG
>NZ_JAWOUS010000183.1:0-940 GCF_033339495.1 Vibrio sp. 2134-1 | reverse complement strand
CTGCCAATGGCAGCGTTTCTTATTATCTGAATTTTTTCTGGTCGATGCGCATCGCTGAAACACGTTCAACTGAGCAAGCCTAGTGCTGAGCTCGGCCTTTGCTTCGCTTGAGCGAGTAATGCAGTTGTCGCATCCTGCAGCACCTGAGAGCGCACCATTACTGTCGACTCCCGAGCAAAGTCTGTATCGCGAATTCGCCCTTTTGATTCCGAAACACTCCGGTTAATGGTGTTTAAATTATCGATCGTGCCACTCACACGATTCTGAAATCCACCGATTTCACTGCGATGAGAATCAACATACTTTATCGCCGCATCCACCACACTAATGGCAAGCTGAGCGCCTCCTACTGTCGACATATCGAGATCATCAACGGTCACCATCTCACCGGAACCTAGATCCATCTCATCGGCAAAATTGCCTTTCCATGTGACGCCTTCTGGCGCATTCAGTGTCGAGGTAAAAAACTGCAATTGATGATCTTGCGTTACAGAAGCATCGACTACCGATTGCTTGGCATTAATGTAGGTTGCCACTTCTTCAAGGCTATCGCCTACTTTGAGTGTTAATGCTTTAGATTGTGCTTGGCCTTCATTGTCTTGATATTCAAACGCGAACTGTTGGTTATCTCTCGTTACCCGCCAGTCTTTGTCTAAACTGTCACCCAGATAATGTTGCCCGCCCATTTCAGGTATGTGCGTACGCATGTTTCTGAGCGTCAATGATATAGAGTTCGCATTGGCGCAAATATGAAAACTCTGAGAACCATAAGAGCCATTGAAGAGGTTTTTATCCGCGAATGTCGTCGTAATTGCCACACGATCCAATTCATCTTGTAGTGCAATCACTTCTTGTTGAAGACTTGTACGATCATCCTGTTCATGGCTGCCATTTGCGGCCTGAAGTCCGAGAGAGCGTAGCCGTTGCAGAATATCACTGC
>NZ_JAWOUS010000182.1:0-941 GCF_033339495.1 Vibrio sp. 2134-1 | reverse complement strand
TACCTACAAAACACGTATCTTGAAGAAGTACCACGCAGACTCATTGATTGAGCTGCTGCATACTATCCCTCAGTCAGAAAACATTCAGTTTTGCCGCTAAGCACTGAGAATTAAGCACTCATGTATTTTGCAATAGCGCCAGTTAACAGCTGGTGCATTGCATCATGCCGGTGACTTTGCTTCATTTGCACCACAATCTTGGGCCAACCATTCGGGTAGTAAGATTCCGGTACTCGTATAAAGTTGTACCCTTCTATTGGCGCTTGATACTCAAGCAACACCGTTGCCGCACTCTTTTTCTTAATTAGCTTCAACACGCTGCTGACATTATCTAACGCTGCAATTCGGTTAATCACCATACCGTGACTCTCCATTGCGCGCTTGGCAAGCTGCTCTTTCTCTTTCCAGCCGATGATTTCTAACATGATGAATGGTAATTGTGCAGCTTCTTCAAGAGTTGTAATCCCCAACTCTTCCGGAACCACAACCACTGCGGGTGCATAACCAATGAATTTCTGATGGACAGATTTCGGTAAGTCATCGTTAAAGTAATGAAGCTGCGCATCCACCTTGCCTAAGATGATCTCTTCAACCGTGTACTCAGTAATGGTGGCCACTGAAATGTGTGCTTTAGGGAACAGCTCCATCAAATCCATTGCGAGCAAGTGACCAAATGAGTATTGAGCGGTTTGCGGTAAACAGACTGTGATGTCTTTTTCGTAGTTTTCTGGCTCAAACTCACCACTGATTAAGCAGGTTTCAAGCTTTTCCAACGCGTCGGCAATTTTGGGCAGTTGACGCTTTAAATAGTCCGTCGGCTCCATGTGGTGAGGATGTCGGATAAACAGCTCATCGTTAAGCTGAAGTCGGAATCGGGCAAGGTATTTACTGATGGACGCTTCACTTTTCCCCATCGCTTTTGCAACGGGCTTGAGTTGGCG
>NZ_JAWOUS010000181.1:0-941 GCF_033339495.1 Vibrio sp. 2134-1 | reverse complement strand
TTCCGTACTCGCGATGGCAACGTCATCCCATTATTGTCTCCAGAGCAGCATTTCTATTTAAAAGAAAACATCAAGGCCAAACTGGAAACAGCAATCAAAGCGGTTTACCAAGAGCAAGGCGAAATCTACACCACGTCGTTAACGACAGCTGACAAGTGGGCGATGGCTTTCTTCAATCAAGACGACAATGCGGTGAAAGAATTCAACAAAGCACTCAACCAATTAAGCCAACAAAATATTCAAGTTGAGTACCCTGCAAAACTGGAAAGCCAATCTCAGCTATCGGATGTAATTCGTGAGCGACTACGTCGTGAAGTCACAACAATGACAGGTACGGGGGATAAATAATGATTCGCCTTATTTTCCTATTTGTCGTTCTAGGTGCAGGTCTATTTGCCGGTACTCAGTTTTCTGGTCAACAAGGATATGTACTGATCTCAATAGCAAACAAGACCATCGAAATGAGCGTAACCACTTTGGTGATCTTCGTTATCGCTGCGCTAGCTGGTCTTTTCCTCCTTGAATACCTGATTAAAAAGTTGGTTTACGCAAGCTCAAGCACTTGGAACTACTTCAGCGTACGTAAAATGCGTCGTTCTCGTCGCTACACCAATGAAGGCATTATCAAGCTCCTTGAAGGTGATTGGAAAGGTGCTGAAAAGAAAGTCACTCGTTGGGCAAATCACCACGATATGCCACTACTTTGCTACCTCGTTGCTTCTGAAGCAGCCCAAGGTCAAGGTGATAAAGCAAGACGCGATCATTATCTTGCATTAGCTAGCCAACAGGAGAATGCTCATCTCGCTGTCGAACTGACTCGAGCCAAGCAATTTATTCGTGATAATGAGTTCGAAGCCGCTTTCGATACCCTGCAATCGCTAAAAGGCCAATACCCAAATAACTCGATTGTCTTGAACTTACTCAAAACAACTTACATGCAG
>NZ_JAWOUS010000180.1:0-943 GCF_033339495.1 Vibrio sp. 2134-1 | reverse complement strand
CATAACGAGGTTGAGAAATGGTCGTTAACGGTGGATCGCAGTATTGAGCAAAGTTGATATCATCGAAACCAACCACCGACAGATCTTGTGGAACACGCAGACCGAGTCGTTTCGCTTCTTGGATTGCGCCGATTGCCATGGTGTCACAGTGGCAGAAAATCGCAGTTGGTGGCTCTGGAAGTTCTAGCAACTTACGTACAGCTTTCGCGCCGCCGTCAAAAGAAAACTCAGTGATAACACTGTATTGTGGGTCTTTACTGATCCCCGCGCGACGCAAGGCTTGTTGATAACCTTGCTGGCGGAACTGGCACAATACCGCTGTGTCTGGCCCTGAAATTTGTGCTATGCGTTTATGGCCAAGTTGAGTTAGGTAATTGACCGCTTCAAAAGCAGACGTTAGGTTGTCAATGTGCACGGTTGGTAATTCTAGCTCTGGCGCAAACTCACAAGCCATGACCATTGGTGGCAGGTTTTTCTGTTCTGGCTTGCTGACATCAAATGGCAGGTCGGTACCAAGCAGTAACATGCCATCGGCTTGTTTGGTGAACACTAGATTCACAAATGAGCTTTCACGCTTTTTCTGCTGGCCGCTGTCACCGAGCAGTACGAGGTAGCCATGTTCCATAGCGGCGTCTTCGATACCACGAATGATTTCAGAAAAGTAAGGATCACAGATGTCAGGAACGATGGTAACAATCGTTTTTGATTCGTTTCTACGTAGATTACGCGCTAATGAATTTGGAGAATAGCCCGCTTCAAGGACGGCATCTTCGACTCTTTTTCTTGTTGAAGAAGAGACTTTTTCTGGATTCATTAATGCTCGAGATACCGTAGCTGTCGACACTCCCGCAAGCTGGGCAACATCCTTCATTGTCGCCATAGTGTTTAACCTCTCAAATTTTTGCCAAGATGACGTTATTCCCTGTAAGAAGTCGTAGGTTTT
>NZ_JAWOUS010000179.1:0-944 GCF_033339495.1 Vibrio sp. 2134-1 | reverse complement strand
TCCCCGCACCAATCACCGCTAGGGCCGCGCCCAACCAAGCAAATCGGTTTGGTCGGCGTTTAGTGTAAACCCAGAGCAGCGGTAGCAACATGATTGGCGTGGTTGAAGATAGCAGAGCAACCATACCTACGTTCCCTTCGCGCAGCGCGTAAAGAATTAACGTCATTCCTACGGCCATCGCGAGAAAGCCATTCAATGCCGTAATGCCAAAAACACGCCAAGTAATGCGCTGGGTGGAGCGAGCAACTTTGACTCCAACGATAAGTAATAAGCAGTGCGCAACGAACGCGCTGATCATTCGAATTGCCGATGCAGCGATTGGGTCGACACTGGTTTGCATGACCGGTTTAGCAATAATGCCACCGAGCGCCTGACATATTGCAGCGGTAAGGCCGAGTGAGACTCCAACCCAAATGTTGCCTTTGATTTCCTCGAGCACATTGTTAGTTTGTCCGCGTCGGCCAAAGAATATCGCCATCACCACACCGCTAAACACCAGTGCAGAACCAAGCAGTTCAATGGCCGTCATGCTTTCGCTAAACAGGAAATAACCTAAGATGGTGGAAAACACGGCATGGCAGGAAAACAACAGGCCCGCTTGCCTTGGCCCCATGCGATTCAAACACGCAAACAGTGCGGTGTCGCCAATGAAGATCCCTATCAATCCGGATGCCATCATCGGCGTAATGTGTTCCCAAGACACACTTAGCCAACCGCCGGTTATCCACGCCATGGTCGACAAAATCACGGCTGTGCAGCCCATCCGCCAACGACTGTAAGAAAAGGTACCCAGATGCTGCGCAGGAATAACCGAAATCAGGCTGGAAACCGCCCATAAAAAGGCAGCGCACAGAGCAAGCCATTCGTAACCCATGATTGATAGACGTCCTTGTTGAATAGGGTTGAGGGCTCTTAATATGCATGAAATGCCACGAGCAATGCCT
>NZ_JAWOUS010000178.1:0-946 GCF_033339495.1 Vibrio sp. 2134-1 | reverse complement strand
AAAAGGCGCTGGCCTTGAGGGTTTCTGCCAGACAGCAGAAGGCAAATTAACTTTCACATGTGAAAGTCAGGCTCTCCGGGGCCTGATTTCACTATGAGGTGAATCTATGGAGTTACAAGAAGCAAAAGAGGCTCTCGATAGCCTTCATCCACACAAGGCCTCAGCGCCTTTGAGGCTTGTCATCCACCAGCCAGGTGGGATTGGTGGAACCCCTACAGTGGGGGTGAAAGCTATTCACGCAGGCTTTGACTGGGACAGCAACACCATCCTGATCTACCCGGAAGAGCAGCTCACCCGGTTGACGCCGGATGAGGTCGCCGCCATCACGAAGTCAGTATCGAAGGGACAGTCCTGGCATTCATATCAGCAGTTCAAGAAGTATCGGGAGCAGTTGGCCGAAGCCACGGAAGAAATTAATAGGCTCAGAGCTGAGCTGGGCAGGTATCAGAATAACGGGAGGGGGTAATGCTAAAACGCGGAATTATCAATCTCGCTGCTAGTTACATCATTGTTGATGCCCTACTCCGGAATGCAGCAATTTGGATCTTTGGCTTGTCCTTCTCCGTTGGTGGCACTTACGTCACTGGCGAGGCCAGTACATGGGTCGTTTACCTAGCCACTTCTGGTGCCATGACACTCTGTTCTGTCGTAACAGCCTACCTGCTCGTGACCTATCACCGCTGGGGGCTGATGACGGCCAGGGTCTGGTTGCTATTGAGTGCCTGCCTAAACGGCTAGGCCGTCTATTTGAGTAGCCACAACATCCAGTTGGTGGTGGCACTGCTTTCCAGCCTGTTTATTGCTTTGTGGATGCTCAAGACCCTTGAGCAACCAGCAGTGAAGGGGACGTACAAGGTAATCGCTGATCTTCACCGTCAGCTATGGGGAATGTTGAAGGGGCAAACACAATGACGACGAATACTCAAAACGCGAACGCCAACCAGGT
>NZ_JAWOUS010000177.1:0-949 GCF_033339495.1 Vibrio sp. 2134-1 | reverse complement strand
AAGCTTGATGCCGAGTGGCTATTTGATGTGAAAGATAACGGTGACTTGTCTGGTAAGGTTTCTTTACTGAATGTCTCATCTGAGAAGCCAACTATTGACGGTAAGGTTGCGCTTTCTACGTTCCACTTGGACTTCTTGGCTCCGTTGATCGGGGAATACAGCTTGTTCAAGGCGAATATGAATACTGATTTGGCCTTGTCTGGTGATGTAATGCATCCAAAAGTGAATGGTCAGTTCCTTATCGATCAAATGAAGCTGCAAGGCGAAGTGACGCCAATCGACATCAACTCCGGACAAGTCGTGATCAACTTTAAAGGTCACCAAGCGGATTTGGATGCTGGGATCATTACGCCTGACGGTAAGCTAGAAATCACCGGTGATGCTGACTGGCGTGACCTGCAAGACTGGCGAACTCGTGCCCGCGTGTTTGCAAAAGAGCTGAAAGTTGATATGCCGCCGATGGTCAAAATCAAAGTTGAGCCGGACATGACCATTGATGTCACGCCGCAGTTGGCGAAGGTGGAAGGTAATATCAATCTGCCGTGGGGACGTATCGTCATTGAGGAACTGCCACCAAGTGCGGTTGGTGTGTCGAGTGATACCGTGATTTTAAACAAGGATTTACAGCCAGTTGATGAAGTGACGGCTATGCCATTCAACGTCGAAACGGACATCAACATCAAGATTGGTGACGACTTCCAACTTGCGGCGTTTGGCTTGAAGGGCGGCTTGAAAGGTAGCCTTAACGTGACACAAAAAGACAAAGGACCATTCATCGTTGGTGAGGTAAACATCGTTGACGGTTCTTACCGTTCATTTGGTCAAGATTTGGTGATCGAAGAAGGTAAGATCTTAATGAACGGTCCAGCGGATCAACCGTATGTATCGATCAAAGCGATTCGTAACCCTGACAATACTCAAGACGATGTGATCGCAGGTGTGCGTGTGA
>NZ_JAWOUS010000176.1:0-949 GCF_033339495.1 Vibrio sp. 2134-1 | reverse complement strand
CACCACGGTGTCGCCCTCGCGGACGAAGGCCAGCAGCCTTTCCAGCTCGGGACGCTGGGTGTCCTTGCCAGAAGCCTTGTCGGTGAACACCCGCGCCACCTGAACACCCTCCAATTGCCGTTCCGGGTTCTGGTCGAAGCTGCTGACGCGGACATAGCCGATGCGTTGACCTTGCAAGATGCCTCCAAAGGCAAAAGTGTCAGGATGAAATCTATTACCTTTGACGGAATATGTCAATCAATAGGAAATTTAACTCTATTCTGACATCGTTTGTCGTTTTCAGAAGACGGCTGCACTGAACGTCAGAAGCCGACTGCACTATAGCAGCGGAGGGGTTGGATCCATCAGGCAACGACGGGCTGCTGCCGGCCATCAGCGGACGCAGGGAGGACTTTCCGCAACCGGCCGTTCGATGCGGCACCGATGGCCTTCGCGCAGGGGTAGTGAATCCGCCAGGATTGACTTGCGCTGCCCTACCTCTCACTAGTGAGGGGCGGCAGCGCATCAAGCGGTGAGCGCACTCCGGCACCGCCAACTTTCAGCACATGCGTGTAAATCATCGTCGTAGAGACGTCGGAATGGCCGAGCAGATCCTGCACGGTTCGAATGTCGTAACCGCTGCGGAGCAAGGCCGTCGCGAACGAGTGGCGGAGGGTGTGCGGTGTGGCGGGCTTCGTGATGCCTGCTTGTTCTACGGCACGTTTGAAGGCGCGCTGAAAGGTCTGGTCATACATGTGATGGCGACGCACGACACCGCTCCGTGGATCGGTCGAATGCGTGTGCTGCGCAAAAACCCAGAACCACGGCCAGGAATGCCCGGCGCGCGGATACTTCCGCTCAAGGGCGTCGGGAAGCGCAACGCCGCTGCGGCCCTCGGCCTGGTCCTTCAGCCACCATGCCCGTGCACGCGACAGCTGCTCGCGCAGGCTGGGTGCCAAGCTCTCGGGTA
>NZ_JAWOUS010000175.1:0-954 GCF_033339495.1 Vibrio sp. 2134-1 | reverse complement strand
CTTGTTTGGAACAACAAAGTCAAAATGTTCGGTGAGTGTATAGGTTATCCAGAACGTTTCTTTTCCCATCAAGATTTTGATGCAAATGAGATCATTGATCGTTTAACCCTGTCTGTCGCGGAAGGTTACGAACCTAATCACTATGAGCGATATCGAGAGACGGTGAACACGAGCATTAACAAAATGATATCTATGATTTAGGAGTGAATTATGAATGTTGCCTTGATTTTTGCTGGTGGTGTCGGAACCCGAATGCAAAACAGCACTAAACCGAAGCAGTTTTTAGAGCTATATAACAAGCCAGTAATTATATACACACTTGAGAAGTTTGAAGAGAACAAAAACATTGATGCCATTGTTGTGGTTTGCGTTGAACCGTGGATCGATTATTTACGCAAACTGTTGTTCAAATTTGATATTCAGAAAGTGAAGTTTGTTATTCCCGGTGGTGAAACTGGTCAGGAGTCGATATTTAACGGCTTATGTAAGATAGAAGAAGAATTTGATCATAACTCTGTTGTTTTGATTCATGATGGCGTTCGACCTTTGATCAATGACGAAATTATCAACCGAAATATCGAAGCGGTCAAAAGTCACGGTAGTGCGATCACTACTTGTCCTCCAGTAGAGACCTTTGTCCTTGTCGACAATGAAGACGTCGTGAAAGACGTTCACGATCGTTCGCTATCTCGATTAGCGAAAGCACAACAAAGCTTTTATTTGCGCGATATTCTTAAAGTACATCGTCAAGCGCGTGAGGACTGTTACACCGAAGCGATCGATTCATGTTCGTTGATGACAAAGTACGGATACGATGTTCGCCTAGTCTCTGGCATTTCTGAAAACATTAAAATCACGTCACCCATCGATTTCTTTATTTTTAAGGCAATAATCGATACGCAGGAAAATCTACAGGTTTTTGGTTAATTATATGAAAAATAATCGGATTAATAT
>NZ_JAWOUS010000174.1:0-954 GCF_033339495.1 Vibrio sp. 2134-1 | reverse complement strand
AGCGCCATGACTTTTTGTTCGGTACGCTTGTCGAGGCCTTCGGTTGGCTCATCAAGAAGCAAAATCGGAGCATCTCGTAGTAACGCTCGCGCAATACCAATACGACGTTTCTCACCACCGGAAAGCTGACGACCGCCATCACCCAGCCAAGCATCAAGACCCGGCTCTTCAAGCAGTGCACCCAGCTCTACTTTCGTTAGGATATCCGCCAGTTGCTCATCAGTCGCATTTGGTGACGCCATTAACAAGTTGTCACGTAGTGTGCCGTTTAACACATCTACTCGTTGGCTCACTACGGTAATTGCTGAGCGCAGATCGGATTCGCACCAATCTTTTAGTGAAGCGCCACCAATGCGAACCTCACCTTGGTTTACATCCCAGTAGCGACAAAGTAGTTGAATCAGAGTCGACTTGCCTGAACCCGTTTGACCAACAATTGCGGTTTTCGAGCCTAAAGGAAGTGAAAGCGAAAGGTCTTTCAGCACTTTCTGTTGTCCATCAGGGTATGCAAAATCAATATTGTCGAACTCGATATCCAGTGGTTTTTCTTCGCGTTTAGATAGCTTAGGGAAGACAACATCAGGCTCAGCAAGAATCACTTCGTTCAAGCGACGGGCAGAAGTCAGCGTTTGACCTAGGTATTGGAACGCACCCGCAATAGGCATCAAAATTTCAAACCTTGCCATTGTTGCAAAAGCGAATAGGGCGATCCAAGGATCAGGTGCCCGACCACCAACGCCATCAGCAGCAAACCAAAGCATGACAACTAAAGTCAGGCCGTTCACCAACATCAGAAGTCCTGACGCCATACCAGTCAGATTAGCGTTTACAAACTGGTTTGAAAGCAGTTGTTTTTGCTTTTCAAGAATCAGGTTACGGTAGCGTTCTTCTGCGCCAAAAATACTCAGCTCGCTATAGCCTTGTAGCCAATCGAGTGTCGCGACACGAAGCTGA
>NZ_JAWOUS010000173.1:0-960 GCF_033339495.1 Vibrio sp. 2134-1 | reverse complement strand
CTCAGACGAGAGGCTTTTTGTATAGAAACAGTTAACACTAAAAAATCGAACGGCCAATTCGCTCAGAGAGCAGTTCCAGTGCTTTCGTACCCGCCAATGAGTTCCCTGATGCATCAAGTTCTGGAGACCAAACCGCAATGGTCATTTCACCCGGCACTACGGCAATAATGCCGCCGCCAACGCCAGATTTACCCGGCATACCCACACGGTAAGCAAACTCACCGGCACCATCGTACAAACCACAAGTTGCGAGCAATGCATTCAGTTGCTTCGTTTGTGTTGGTGACACCACTGGCTTGCCCGTTTGCACGGAAGTGCCTTTGTTGGCTAGGTAGCTAAAGGTTTTTGCTAAGTCCACACAGCTCATCTTTAAAGCACAGGCATGGAAATAGTTTTGCAGCACAGGAATAACCTCGTTTTCGAAGTTCCCGAATGAACGCATTAGGTAAGCAATCGCCGCGTTGCGATCGCCGTGCATCATTTCCGACGCGGCCACGACTTTGTCGTAGACAATGTGAGTATCGCCCGACAACTGACGAACAAACTCAAGTAAGCGCTGACGAGGCGCAGACAAACGACTTTGCAGCAAATCAGCCACGACAATCGCGCCCGCATTAATAAACGGGTTGCGTGGAATACCCTGCTCCATCTCCAACTGAATCAGTGAGTTAAACGCCTGACCTGATGGCTCTTTACCTACTCTTGCCCAAATTTCTTCTTGTTTGTACAAGCACATGGCCAACGTTAGGCTCAGTGCTTTCGAAATAGACTGAATAGAAAAAGACTCATCGGCATCGCCAGCCTTAATCACTTCACCTTCATTGGTGTATACCGCAATAGCTAATTTATTATTCGGTACTTTTGCCAGAGCCGGAATGTAGTCCGCCACTTTTCCTTGACCGATCAAAGGGCGCACTTCCGCCAGAATATCTGTCAAAATTTCCGCTGTCGGTTTCATTG
>NZ_JAWOUS010000172.1:0-962 GCF_033339495.1 Vibrio sp. 2134-1 | reverse complement strand
CAACCGGCGGCGAAGCGTGCAGACCAACCTATCGGCAGTGCTGACGTCCCATCCAGTGCCGATTTCGATTCCAAAGTCGATGCTGCGGTACGTAACTACTTCTTCATCCATCAAACCGACCCAAGCAATAACCAATACCGCTGGTTAACGTACGATCTCAATGGTGATGGTAATGAAGAACTGCTGGTTCAATTGGATTGGTGCGGCTCAGGCGGTTGTACGCTCTTGGTGTTCGAAAACCATGAAAAAGAATGGCGCTTCAATAGTCGAATTACACTGGTAAGAAGCCCAATAATGCTCGGCCAACAAACGTCGCACGGTTGGCGCGACCTGATTTTCGATGTTAGTGGCGGTGGCGCAACACCAGCAAAACATGTCATGCAGTACACTGGCGTAAGCTACCCTCTGAACCCGAGCATGGCACCAACAGCCACACCAGAACAAATCAGTGGTGTTCGTCTGTTCTCGGATGGTATTAGCCCAGTGCGTGAAGGGGTTCGACTGTAATGTCACAACCGTGTCCCCATTGCGGTTTTCAGTTCAACTGTATTTGCTCGCTGGTGCCTAAACTCACCAGCAAGCACGAAATACTGCTATTGATGCACCCAAATGAGCTAACTCGTGACACCAATACGGGCCAGCTATTACAGCATTGCCAACTCAACGTCGAGCAAGCAATCTGGGATCGCAAACAACCACCAGCAGAGTTGCTCACTCGCTTGGCTGATCCATCGCTGTACCCGGTGATTTTATTCCCAAGTGAAGAAAGTATCACACTCGAACATGTGGAAATGCAAAGCCAGAAACAAGCCAAAATGCCGTTGTACATTATTTTGGATGCCACCTGGCAAGAAGCACGCAAGATGATCAATAAGAGTCGCTGGTTAGAAGGTATCCCTACCATGGGACTTTCCGTACTCGCCGATTCTCAATATCAGCTGCGACGTAATCAGCAACAAGGC
>NZ_JAWOUS010000171.1:0-964 GCF_033339495.1 Vibrio sp. 2134-1 | reverse complement strand
CACTTGGCTTCGGAAAATACTTGGATGTTGCGCCTCGGCAATGGCTCGGCGAGCACGTGGCAACATCGATTTCATTTCACTTAAAAATGAACAACGTTCGAGCAGTACGCACAGATGGTAAAGATCATAGAAGTGCGACAGTTGATTGCTGGCTAGTACCGCTCTGACTTGAGAAATAGCGGCTTTTAAATCACCACGAATCAGCGCGATGTGCGCGTCAATCAATACAAATTGGGCTTTGAATTGCGAGTTCTTCTCTATTTCACCAATCAGTGGGTTTAATCCAAACAGGAGGTTTTCAAAGCATTGATTTGACGGTGCATTGAGCGCTCTATATAAGTGGCAGCGCACAAAATTCAGTTTGGTGAAGATGCCGCCTCGGAAGGTATTTTCGTTCTTTTCGTAGTAGCGCTTAATGTAAGTGACCGCGTCATCGTAAGATTCGCTGGCTAAAGAGAGGTTGGTGATCACCAGTTCACGCTCAGAACCAGCATCCAACAACATAGTCGATTGCTTTAGGTGTTTGATCGCTTTAGGAATGTCTTCACTGAGCACCGCCATGTTAGACATTTCATCGTGATAGTAGGGGTTCTCTTTTTTACTGCTCAAGCTTTCCAGAACTTCTTGTGCTTTTTCTAAGTCATCGGTCTCAATTAGCGTGTTGGCGAGTGCAGTTTTAATCCAGTCAAAATTGTCTTCTTTGAGTAGCTTTTCGTATTCGCTACGGGCGCTAGAAAACTGTTTGTTTTGCACCATTGCATGCGCACGGTAACGTCTGATCAGTTTTGAATATTCGGGATGAAAGGGAAGAAGGGTATCAGTGGCTTCAATCACGCCTTCAAAGTCCATCTCACGCAGTTTTTCGTAAATCGGTAGTAGCACGCTTCTGCGTTTCATGGCTGACAGCAGTCGGTTGCGAAAAAAGGTGTGATTAAACGGTTTTAGCGAGTAGTCATCAGGGTCG
>NZ_JAWOUS010000170.1:0-969 GCF_033339495.1 Vibrio sp. 2134-1 | reverse complement strand
ATGCATGTCTTTATAATTACCGAGAGTAGCAATTCCCGTTTTGTTGGCGTGTTCTGCGATAAAGTCGTCGCCATTTTGATCAAAAAATAGATCGACCATTTTTTTGATCATCACTTTTTCTATTTTAACGAACCGATAGGCTGATCGAGCAATATTCATATGTGAATGAGGATCGACAAGCGGTAAACACGTTTGGCGATGGTGCGCCATTTTAATGAGTAATTCCCTTACTCGCGTATTATTCAATGTCATACTGACCTCTTTTTCAGTATTTCAGCATTATGCTTTGGTATGTGTGAATATTCATCAATGGTTCTGAATAAGAATGGCCAATAATGTTGACCATTCTTTTTAGGGTTATTTATCGATTAGCTGATCAGGCTAATATTGCTGAGTTTTTCTTTACAGCTTTTGATGTCACTGCGCACTTTGAGTAGCACGGCGTTATCTGCTTGCTCTGGCTGCGCGGTGATGACGTTTTCGATCTCTTTCAATACCTTACTTTCCACGCCTTCGAGCTGTTCCAAGTACATCGATCCTTTGTCTGACGACACTTCTTTCATGACGTCACTGTATACTTCGCGTGCCCTAATGGTGTAAGACACGGGCGTGTCGTCGGCAGTTTGAGGATTCGCAATCGCATAAGGTTTCAACTCTAATGCGGCGTGTTCTCGTACATGAACCAGATCCTGCAATACATGGTTTAGCGATGTGTTGTCGATGTTATCAATCGCTTTCTTGTAAATATCATTACCGCTGTGAATAAGCTCAATGATTGAGGCGATGTTTTCATTTCTCATATCTTCTCCTTTATTTTACTGCGGTTACTTTATTGCAGTGTTTAAGCGCAACTTATATTGCGATGCCTTAGCCATTAAATATGACCAATATTTATCACGTGGCATTTTATATCTAGCATTTTGTATGCCATGAATATTGAGTGCGAGTGATGCCAGACAATATAAGGAG
>NZ_JAWOUS010000169.1:0-976 GCF_033339495.1 Vibrio sp. 2134-1 | reverse complement strand
GTTTAGCGTTTGGTGCATCAACTTGATGTTTGGTTTTAGTACGCCATGGAACTGAAACGTTTGACGCGTCGTCAGGCGAATACTTCCATATAACGAGTGTTCTGTAGCAAACTTGTCGATCGCCAGCCATTGTGTTGGCGTAATAATACCGCCAGGCATACGAGCACGAAGCATCACGTTATGAAGAGGCTCAAGCTTTTGCTTGGTACGCTCGTTACGGATATCGCGATCGTCTTGCTGATACATACCGTGGAAACGAATAAGTTGGAAGTTATCCGCTGTAAAGCCGCCAGTGATTCGGTCTTGCAAATCTTCGGCGATGGTTCCACGTAATAGATTGCTTTGTTTTTTTAGGCGTTCGTTATCAGATAGTGGCCCTAGCTCTTCGCCTAATACAATCTGCTTGTTATTTTCAGTAGAAAAAGTCATTAGTACACATCCCTCTGATAACGTTTCGCTTTACGTAAATCATTAATAAATTGTTCTGCATCGTCACGCGGCATCTTGCCTTCTTGTTCCGCAACAATGACCAATGCGTCATGGACATCTTTCGCCATACGAGTCGCATCACCACATACATAGATGTAAGCGCCATCTTGAATCCACTGCCATACTTGCGCGGCATTTTCTAAAATGCGGTGCTGTACATAAACTTTTTCTACTTGGTCACGACTGAAAGCAACATCTAAGCGGCTTAACACTCCCGACTTAAGGTATTTTTGCCATTCCACTTGGTACAAGAAAGCTTGTGTGGACGTGCGATGACCAAAGAACAACGAGGTTTTACCTTCAGCATCGCGGGTTTCACGCTCTTGAATAAAGCTGCGGAATGGCGCAATACCAGTGCCCGGCCCAACCATGATGATCGGTGTATTATCATCCTCTGGCAGTTTGAAGTTATTGTTGTGCTCGACAAATACTTTTACGTCACCGCCTTCTTCTAGGCGTTGAGCTAAGAAGCTCGATGCACCACCGT
>NZ_JAWOUS010000168.1:0-979 GCF_033339495.1 Vibrio sp. 2134-1 | reverse complement strand
GCTGATCTTGGCTTTGACCAAGCCAGTGGTTCTTAATGTCTAGCGACTTCATTTCTGTCGCTTCTTCGATGTAACTCACCAGAGGGAAACGATCGAGCTTTCTGTCTGAGCGAGGAACCGCCGAAATCAAGCTGCGCGTGTATGGGTGATCTGGGTTACCCAACACTTTTGCCGTTGGCCCAAACTCAACAAGATCGCCACGGTACATTACCGCCACGCGGTCTGTAACGTTTGAAACCACACCCATGTCGTGCGTAACCAACATACAACCAACATTGTTCTGGATACACAACTCTCGGATAAGATTCAGGATTTGGTCTTGGATTGATACGTCCAGTGCCGTGGTTGGCTCATCGGCGATGATCAGATCTGGCTCACCAGCCAAAGCGATCGCGATAACCACACGCTGACGCATACCACCAGAAAACTGGTGAGGATACTGTTTAAGACGGTTTTCAGGCTGAGGGATGCCGACTTGCTGCATCAGAGACAACGCGCGTTGATACGCCTCGTCGTCAGACACTTTCATGTTGGCATGAATGGTTTCTTTTAGCTGCTGCTCAACCGTAAACAAAGGGTTAAGAGAGGTCATAGGGTCTTGGAAGATAAAACCAATCTTCGAGCCACGCACCTTACGCATCGCTTCTGGTGTTAAGCCAGAGATTTTTTCACCATCCAAAAAGACATCGCCACTGGCAACGCGTCCCGGAGGGCTCAGCAAATCGATAACGGCGTTACCAACGGTGGACTTACCCGCACCGGATTCGCCAACAACACCCACGATTTCGCCTCGTTCAATATTAAACGAAAGTGATTTCACGGCCGCGTGAACGCCGTGTCGGGATGGATACTCAATACGAAGGTTTTTCACTTCTAATAGTGACATTTCAGACCTCTACTGCCTTGTCTGTGGTATCGAATCGCACTGGGAAAGCCAGTGCCATTCATCACCTGAATGAATCCGTTCAAATTCAGAATA
>NZ_JAWOUS010000167.1:0-984 GCF_033339495.1 Vibrio sp. 2134-1 | reverse complement strand
CAGCCCCATTGGTAATCTGAGCAACCCGTTAACAACAGCAGCGAAATCAGCCATAGAGTTCGAAACGTCACATTTACTCCCTGAATTAACTAAAAAACTTCCATTGTTACTGCTATGTTATCAATGGGGTTGTAATAAAGGTTAATAATTAAACCGTATAAGGTCATTATTTTTAAGGGAATAAAAATGAAAAAGATTTTGTTTGCGCTAGGAATATGTCTGCTTATGGTCACTCAAGTTGTTCATGCTCAGAGCCGTCTTCAAGAGATTCTGGATAAAGGCGTGTTGAGAGTAGGGACGACTGGGGACTGGAATCCGATGACAATGAAAGATCCAGCCACGAACAGTTACCGTGGTTTTGATATTGATGTCACAACCGAGCTTGCTAAAGATTTGGGTGTCAAAGTGGAGTACATTGCCACCGATTGGAAAACGCTGGTTAATGGCATTACGGCCAACAAGTACGACATCACTGGCAGTGCGTCTTTAAACATGTCGCGTGCGAAGGTGGCTGGTTATAGCCAACCCTATTTCTACTTGGCGTTTGTGCCAGTGGTGCAGAAAAAAGACCTCGCCAAATTCTCGGATTGGGCGGATTTTAATAAACCCGATGTGAAAGTGGCTGCGACGTTAGGTACGGTACAAGAAAAAATGGTGAAAGAGTTCTTCCCATCGGCGCAGCATATTGTGATTGAAGCCCCCGCGCGAGATTTCCAAGAGCTGTTGGCTCGCAGAGCGGACGTGTCTGTGACTTCCAATGTGGAAGCGGCGACGCTGGTGGACAAGTTCAAACAGTTGGCGATTGTGCCTGTGAAAGCACCTCGCAGACCGACTCCAATCGCCATGTTGTTACCACAAGACGACCAAGTCTGGATTAACTACATCAATCACTGGGTGGAGTTAAAAAAAACACAAGGCTTCTTTAAGCAGCCAGCTCAGAAGTGGGGACTGAAAAGTTTATAAATGAAAAGAGCCGCTTTACGC
>NZ_JAWOUS010000166.1:0-984 GCF_033339495.1 Vibrio sp. 2134-1 | reverse complement strand
CCAAATGGCTCTCATGGTGATGGCCACGGTTGCGCTCTTTCCTGCCTCTGAAACTTGGTTTGCACCTTTAGTGGCGAACCAATTCGCCACGCGTTCAATACCATAGCGTTTGGGAGGCAGATATGTGGTTTCCACGCCCGTTCCTTTCATCAGTTGCTCTGACAGCATGTAAGTCACAGGGGTACTGGTTAAAATATCTTTGGCCATCGCCAATGATGACAATGTACTCATCGCCATCAATCCTAAACCTAAAGTAAGAGTTTTCATTTTTATGTCGAGATACTTAAGTTGGGTAGGTAAAAGCGTTATCACGCCTTACGAATAATTCGATAAACCGTTGCAGTTAAGAAGAAAGCAGCGGAAACAATGATGATCGACGCGCCCGATGGCACCGGTAAGTCGAGCTCCATTGGCAATATGTTGCCAACCAAGCAAGCAACCGTCGCAAGCAGAGAAGAAAGCAATACAAAGCTTCCCATTCGCTTGGTGAGCAACCTAGCTGTCGCACCAGGGATCAACAGCAGGGCACCTACTAACACGGCACCAACGATCTTCACTGCGGCGATCGTCACTAAAGTGATCATCATGACGAATAGGTAATCGTAAAAGCTGGTATTGAAGCCACGCACGCGAGCAATATCTGGGCTGATACACGTGAGCAAAATGCGATTAAATGTCGGAATCAGCAGCAGCAGGATGATCAAGCAACTCACTGCAAGCAACGTGATGTCTCTATCGGTCACCGTCAAAATCGAACCGAACAGTACGTTTTCTAGCATGTGTATGTTGATCTTACGTGCGACGTACATCAGCAACGCCGCCCCGACCGCCAGAGCTAACGCCAGAAATACACCGACCAACGTGTCATAAGGTACATTGGTGCGATTTCTCACGAAGTGCAGCAGCAACGCAAAGATCATGCAAAAGCTAAACAACCCTATGATTGGGTTTTCTGGCGGTTCACCCAGTAAAACACCAATAGCG
>NZ_JAWOUS010000165.1:0-985 GCF_033339495.1 Vibrio sp. 2134-1 | reverse complement strand
GTTGCAGGTACAGGGCCGTAACCCATGATGGATGGATCGCAACCTGCGATCGCCATGCCTTTGATTCGTGCGCGAATCTTCAAACCAAGTTCATTGGCTTTCTCTTCGCTCATGATCAGCATTGCGGATGCACCATCAGATAGAGCGGAAGACGTGCCGGCTGTTACCGTACCGTTCGCTGGGTCGAATACCGGGCGCAGTTGAGACAGACCTTCAACGGTGGTCTCTGGACGAATCACTTCATCGTAATCTAACTGGAACAATGTACCGTCTGCTGCGTGGCCTTCGGTTGGTAGGATTTCGTTTTTAAAGCGACCTTCCAATGTTGCTGCGTGAGCACGAGCATGAGAGCGCGCCGCAAACTCATCTTGTTGCTCACGGCTGATACCATGAAGCTTACCAAGCATTTCAGCGGTTAAACCCATCATACCAGCGGCTTTGGCGACATTTTTCGACATGCCAGGGTGGAAGTCCACACCGTGGTTCATTGGTACGTGACCCATGTGCTCGACACCACCGATCAGGCAAATTTCCGCGTCACCTGTCATGATTGCACGAGTACCATCATGCAGGGCTTGCATAGATGAGCCACACAGACGGTTCACGGTTACCGCGCCAATCTCAATTGGTAGGCCAGCAAGCAGCGCTGCATTGCGCGCGATGTTAAAGCCTTGCTCAAGCGTTTGTTGCACACAGCCCCAGTAGATGTCTTCAATCTCCCTTGGGTTCACTTGTGGGTTGCGTGCCAGAATGCCTTTCATTAGGTGCGCAGAAAGGTCTTCTGCACGAGTATGACGGAAAGCACCACCTTTAGAGCGACCCATTGGAGTACGTAGACAATCGACTACGACAACGTTTCTGGTTTGATTAGTCATTTTGGGAATCCCTCCTTAGATAGAACCTTGCTGTTGCGCGCCGTAGAAGCTTTCGCCTTTCGCCGCCATATCAATCAGCATTTGCGGAAGATGGTACATCGCGCCTAGAT
>NZ_JAWOUS010000164.1:0-990 GCF_033339495.1 Vibrio sp. 2134-1 | reverse complement strand
TCTTAGGTAATCATCAAACAAAGCTCTCACCAGTAGCGTTGTCGCTACACCTCCATTTTCTTGGGAAGCAGAGTCCACTAAGTAGAAAGCAAACTGTCCATTCATCAACCAGCGATAATCAAACACCAAAGGCATCAAATCTGCCGACTGTAGTAACCGATAAGAACAACGCCAGTCACCTTGAGAGGCGTCTTTGTCTGGCAACAACGCATGCAGCAGATCTCTCGCTGCATTTGGGTTTTGTTGCAAGTACTCTAAATGCCAGTGCAGCTCTTGCTCATCTGGTATTTCTCCACCGTCATCTACGCGAAACCACTGGCTTGAAAAGTCACGCTGTTCGGCAAAATGACAATCTGAGTCCTCAAGCGTATTGTCAATCGCTTGCGACAAATGTTCATAATTCCCTATCGGTTTTGGAAGAAAGTCTTTAATACCAAAACGCAACGCTTTCGCGACATCAGACATTTCATCTGTGCCAGACACCACAATAAGCGGTAACGATGGATACTCAAGACTGACTTCTTCTACGAATTCTATGCCATCTAATACGGGCATAGACAAATCACACAAGACGAGATCGGGTTGGCATTCCCTGAGTTGATGAAGAGCCTCTAGGCCATTTTCAGCTTCTACTACTTTGAAACCCTGACTTTCTAAATAAGCATTGGTTACGTTACGAAATATCGGATCATCGTCCACTAACATGATCAGTTTCCGATTAACCACTTCCTGTGCCGAGACCATTGCCGTTTGACTGTGAGTCTTGAACATACCTTTACACCTCACAAAGCTTAGTCAAAAAACAAAATTATTTAAGTTATTATTTTTGTTGTGTTTGCATAGGCAAAACGTTGCGCAGCAAGACTTGAAGCGGTTTCGCCTTGTTATAAAACGTAGCTTGAAAAAGTCATTTATACAAATTGTCAGTATTTACTCCAAGGCTCTTGCTGTGTTCAAATGATGCAACATGTTGACTTAAAGCAAGCTTTA
>NZ_JAWOUS010000163.1:0-992 GCF_033339495.1 Vibrio sp. 2134-1 | reverse complement strand
TTTGCCTCCTGTCGCGCCGTACAAACATGTGTTACCGATAATGGTGGCTTCGTTACATTTAAATGCAGTGCCTAGGTGAGGTTTAATCGCGATCTTACCACCAGCCATGCCTTTGCCTACGTAGTCGTTCGCATCACCAGTGAGGTAAAGCTCTCCGCCGCCCGCATTCTAAACACCAAACGACTGGCCAGCCGTACCATCAAGATAGATTTTGATTGGCGAAGCTGCCAAACCTTGGTTGCCATAGCGTTTTGCTATCTCACCAGATAAACGCGCGCCAAAACAAGGGCTGTCGTATTGCTGAGAGAACTTTTGACAGGCGTTTTTAATGTGAGTCGAGAAGACCTTTAGCAGGTTGTCGCCAAGTTCATGGCCATATTTATCGTTCACGTACTTGAAGTTATCCAGATCGACATAAATCACCCACAAATGAGAAGGTGGCGAGGCTAGTTCACGCGTGGCAAGTTGGTGGAATCGATGACGGTTAGCCAACTGAGTAAGGTGATCAGTTTCTGCGAGACGTTTGGTCTTTTTGTAAATGACGTTGAGCTCTTCGTACATATCAAAAAAGCGAGATGAAAGACGGCCAATTTCATCATTGGTTCCGAGCTTTTCGATGTTGTCTCGCTGATTCGATTCTAGCTCGCTGAGTTGTTTATCGAGGCGAGAGACTGGATGCAAAACGTAACGATAGAGCACTAAGACGATCAGCGTGATGGTACAAAATGCCGCGATACCAAAAGAAAGTGCAAGCTCTAGCCATACTTTGTCCACTTTGTTCCACATCAGATACTCCGCAGGGGAGAGCACCGCATAAAAGTGGGGCAGAAGTTCAATGGTTTGCGCAAGAGGGATGTCTAGATAAATGGGTTTATCGGCAAACGTAATCACACTATGAGTATCAAATTCGACGTCGTGTTTGATGTCGTTAAACACTTCTAAAGATACGGACACGACAACAAAAAACACGTTGCTAGGATCGAAGCTAACTG
>NZ_JAWOUS010000162.1:0-992 GCF_033339495.1 Vibrio sp. 2134-1 | reverse complement strand
GTCTATACGAACTGATGCAGAAAGAAAGTCTGCCCGTCAACGGCGAACTGTTCTGCTATTACCTTTCAATGGACATGAAGCTCGGTCATTTTGAATTTGTAACCTGCTTGCCCGTGAGTGAAATGGTAGAGGTACCAAATGGTTTTGTGTTTGGCACGATTCCAGCGTGTGAAACTTTTGTGATTGAGCACAAAGGTGACTACCAGTTTTTGGGCAATGCGTGGTCGTTAGGGATGAATTTGACACGCCAAAACGGCATAAAAGTGAAGAGCAAGCCTTTGGGGATTGAGCGCTACTTGAATAACCCGAATGAGACACCTAAAGCTGGCCTACGTACAGAAGTGATCCTATTTAAGAAATGATTTGGGTTGCAAAACCATGATGTAATACGCGGTTTCATCCTAACTGAATGATAGTATTGATGAATACTTGTAAGCAAAACAGTAATTAAAGTGACGGCTTATACTCGCAGTCACTTTTTCATGGATGAAATATGACAATCAGATACTCTTTACTTGCGGCCAGTTTACTGGCCGGGTTTGTTCACGCCAATGAAGCACCGAAAAATATTATTTATATGATCGGTGATGGAATGGGCCCTGCCTACACAACCGCCTACCGTTATTATCAAGATAATCCAGAAACTAAACAGATTGAGCCTACAGTCTTTGACTCGATACTGGTTGGCATGGCTCACACCTATCCCGATGATGATACTTATGTCACTGACAGTGCAGCAGGCGCGACGGCCTTAAGCAGTGGTATAAAGAGTTACAATGGCGCCGTCGCTGTCGATACCCATAAAAAGCCAGTTAAAACGATGTTGGAAGTAGCGAAAGAGCAGGGCATGACAACCGCTTTGGTGGCGACTTCGCAAATTAACCACTCGACGCCCGCCAGCTTTGCCGCGCACAACGAATCTCGTCTTAATTATGATCAGATATCAGTCGATTACTTGGATAACAAAGTAAATGGAAAGCTGCCCGTCTATC
>NZ_JAWOUS010000161.1:0-993 GCF_033339495.1 Vibrio sp. 2134-1 | reverse complement strand
GATCCCAAATTGAGAGGCCATAATGGTATTAAACAATTCCCAATGCTTGATCAGCAGTTTTTCGCGATTATCTGCAATATCCGGCCATGTTTCTTGCATCATTGGTGCGAGACTGACAGCACCATGTGCGAAGATCAACATTTGCCACTTTGATTCCCACTGATCAAACTGTGCATTAGGGTTTTCGCTGTTGTACTGCTCGAAAATTCCGGTAAATATCGCAGCGAACTCATCTTTTGACTTTAAGAAATACTGCAGCAGAGCACCGTCATCGCCTTGTCGAATGGCATCGGCGATCATCTGTACTGGATGAGGATTGACGAGAGCAAATGCTAGCATGCGAACCATAAACAGATAAATTTTTCTATTCGAAGGTGTGTTCTCCGGCATTTCATTGATGAGTTCAGCCATATAGCACTGCATGAACTCGTCCATTGCATCGCTAACCGCTTGCCAGATTTTCTCTTTGCTGCCGAAGTGATGACGAATCAAACTATGTGATACACCCGCCTTTTCGCTGATGTTTCTTAGCGAGACTCGCTCGTAACCCAGCTCACAAAACATATCTGCAGCGACCTTAAGGATCAGACACTTAGTTTGTTCTGCGGCTTCAGCGCTACGTCGGCCTTGCTTTCTTACATTCATAGTTCGATTTTTCCCGAATATTAATCAACGTGCCTACTTTTACCAGAAACCGAACGCTTTGACTAATTAATTTGCTATCCATGTGGAAAATATGTTGATCAATATTCAATTCTGCCTATACTGCACGACTGTGTAGTAAATTTTAAGTCTATGGAGAAGCCAGGGCGAAAACAAACTATAAAGCACACTTTGATTGGCGCTGTGGTGACGTTAAGTCTCTCTACGTTGCTGACAGGGTGTAATAAAGCCATATCAGAACCGGCAGAGCCTTTAATCAAACCCGTTAAATTACTTGCTGTTAAAGATCTTACGGTTGACGACTCTGACGCTTTTCTTGCGCGTATTGAT
>NZ_JAWOUS010000160.1:0-995 GCF_033339495.1 Vibrio sp. 2134-1 | reverse complement strand
GCCACTATTTATACCGTCGGCGTAGGTGCTGGCGAAATGATGGTGAAAGACTTTTTTATGACTCGTAAGGTCGACACCGCAGCCGACCTTGATGAAAAAACGCTCACGAAGATTGCAGAAATGACTGGCGGGCAGTACTTCCGTGCGCGAGATGCCGAACAACTTGAAAAGATCTACGACACAATCAACAAACTGGAACCTGTATCAAGCGATACCCAAACTTGGCGGCCTCAGTCCGAATGGTTCCCATATCCATTGAGTGCAGCTTTAGTGCTTTCTATGTTGTTGTTCCTGCTAAGGAGAAAACATGGCTGAGTTTACTTTCCTTAACCCATATTGGTTACTGGGACTGATAACAATCCCCTTCGTACTCCTGATTAATCAAAAATTTAGAGCGAAAAAATCCGCGCTGATTGCCCCGCACCTCGCCAAAATGCTTGGGCAGACCACCCAGTCCAAACCCTATTTTACGATTTGGGGTTTGGCTTGGGCGATTGCCTGCGTAGCGCTCGCTGGGCCGAGCTGGCAATCAAATACACGTCCAAGCTTCGAGCTAAGCCAAAATCGCATGCTAGTGCTAGATATGTCTCGCTCGATGTACGCCAGCGACATCAAACCCAATCGCCTTACTCAAACACGTTACAAAGCGTTGGACTTGTTGCCAAAGTGGAAAGAGGGGGCGACTGGATTGATCGCCTATGCAGGCGACGCCTACAGCTTGAGTCCGCTAACGACGGATGCTAGTACGCTAGCAGGTATCATCGAGAACTTGTCGCCAGAGCTGATGCCATTCCAAGGCTCGAACCTCCCTGCTGCGATCGAATTGGCGTTAAGTCAATTTTCACAAGCAGGAGCAAACCAAGGAGACATTGTGGTTCTTGCCGATGATCTTGATGATTCAGAATTGGCACGCTCTCTGAATTTAGTTAAAGGTAAAAACATACGAGTCTCGGTTCTTGCAATCGGCACGGCAAACGGCGCACCGATTGCCCTAC
>NZ_JAWOUS010000159.1:0-996 GCF_033339495.1 Vibrio sp. 2134-1 | reverse complement strand
ATCACACCGTGGGCAAACAATGCGACAGAAGTCAGTGTGCCCGATGCAAGCCTTGCTGGTGGTTCGTCAAACATCGCAATCACTGACGACATTACCGTTGAGTCTGTACAGGTGCAGCTGACGCTAGAGCACTCGCGTCTACCTGATTTGGCAATCGAGCTTGTTTCCCCATCAGGCACTCGCTCCGTATTGCAAACACCACGTAACGGCCTTGTTGGTCAGTCTCTTGATCCAAACATTACGGGTTACGAAAACCAACTGATGTTGTCTAACCAATTCTACGGCGAGAATGCCAAGGGTGAATGGACACTGAGAGCTATCGATACAAACGGTGATGAAGTCTTCTCATTTATCGCTTACTTCAACTCATCCGCTATCTATGATGTACCGATGGCGAACAACGCAAAACCAGGAGTTATCAAAAACTGGTCTATGCGTATCTTTGGCCACTAAGGAGTCAATCACATGAAATATCAGACATTTTCTATTTTGGCTCTTTCACTAATAGCCAACGCAGCCTATGCCGAAACGCAGTTGTCGCAACAACCAAGTCCCGAGTTGTTTGTTCCTTCTGATGCGGTTGAGGTGAATGGTGAAGCGTATCGTAAAGTGCAAACGAACACGGTGAGCAATCTCTCTGAAGCAGTTAAACTGCAAGCCGGTGACGAGGTGTTTAAGAACGCGTTTGGCAATGTGTCTAAAGCGACGGGACTTATCTACATCACCGTAAACAACGCCGCTGATGCCAAAGCAGTAGCAAAAGAGTTAAAGCTAGACGTTGTGTTTGCAGATGGTGAATCTGCGGTGCTAAAAGCTTCTGAAGGACAAGACTTACTTAGCATCAGCGATTACTTGAATGCTGACAGTCGCGTCAAAGCGTCTAAAATTGAACTAAACAGCGGTAAATACCGTGCACAATAATTCTCTAGCAAGAGAAGTTGGCTTCTAAAACAATGCCTCAGCAATTGCTGAGGCATTTCTTTGTTCTTTCGTTTA
>NZ_JAWOUS010000158.1:0-1001 GCF_033339495.1 Vibrio sp. 2134-1 | reverse complement strand
CAGAAACGAGTTCGAAGTCATCTTGCTGTTTGATGAGGTCAGCAAAGTAGCGCGCTTTCTCGATACTTTGATCGATCAATAGTTCGTAGCCTGGGCGACTAATAATGTGCATCGCCGCATACACTAACATGGCCATGCCTGAGCGAGAGCCTTCTAGTGTATGACTACCTAAATCTTTTGAACCTTTACGTAAGATGTATTGCGCATGGTGTTCAATGGACTTCATCGCGTCGGGGTCTTTGAACAACACCATGCCTGCACCCATAGGGATGTACAGTTGTTTGTGCGCGTCGATAGTCACTGAGTCAGCCAGTTCAACACCTTCGAGAAGGTGACGGTAATGATTAGACATCAACGTTGCACCACCCCAAGCGGCATCCACATGGAAGTGACAATTGTGCTCTTGGCACACTTGAGCGATCTGCGACAGAGGATCGACGTTCCCCGTTTCTGTTGTGCCAGCGACACCGATAACCGCAATTGGTTTGATGTTTTGTTCTTTAAGCTCGGCAATTTTTGCTTTTAGGTCGTCAACAACAATACGGTTGTTTGCATCGGTTTTCACCGCGACTAAACCCTCTTGACCTAAGCCAAGTACGTCTGCTGCTTTTTTAAGTGAATAGTGACCACGTTCTGAAACCAGAACTGCAAGGCCTTCGTAGCCATAGTGCTTCATGGCTTTGAATAGACCTTCTTTTTCTACCCCGTTGAAAGCACCATCTGCTTTCAACGCTTTATTGCGTGCAACCCAAAGCGCCGTAATGTTCGCGATTGTGCCCCCAGAGCAAAACGCACCAAGTGAATGGTTCGCGCTGTGCATCCATTTACGATAAAACTTGTCGTTTTGACCGTAAATTAAGCGGTGTAACATCCCTAAAACTTGACGCTCAAGAGGTGTGAATGCTTTTGATGTTTCGATCTTAACCAAGTTTTGGTTTAGCGCGATCATGATCTTGGATAAAGGCATCAAGAAGTAGGGTAGCGCCGAGGTCATGTGACCG
>NZ_JAWOUS010000157.1:0-1001 GCF_033339495.1 Vibrio sp. 2134-1 | reverse complement strand
AATCGCAGCTAAAATCGCTACACCAGCGGCAAATACCGGTTTACGTTCATCGGTCAGGCCAGTCAACTGAATATCATCAATTGACGCGAACTCGTTTAAAGTATCAATGAGCTTACTCAGACGCTTTGCTGTAATTAAACCGTCTTCAAAGCCCAGCCCAATCAATACCTCTTGAATCGCTTTGATGGTGCCTGATGAGCCGAGTGCAATATCCCAACCTTTCTTGCGGTATTTGGTCGCGATGGACTCTAGTTTTTGTTCGGCAGCGAGCATGGCTTTGCTGAAGTTTTTGCTCGATAACTTGCCATTTTTGAAGTACTGCTGTGTAAAGCTGACGCAGCCCATCTGTTTGCTATTAAGCAGTTCTGGCTCGAACTCTTGTCCGATGATCATCTCGGTGCTGCCTCCGCCAATATCGACCACCAGTTTAGAATTAGATTCCACTTGAGTGTGTGCGACACCTAAATAAATTAGGCGCGCTTCTTTCTCTCCCGGAATAATCTCTATCGGGAACGGCATGACTGCTTTTGCACGTTGGATAAACAAATGCGCGTTTTTCGCTCTTCTTAGCGTGTGTGTAGCAGCGATGCGCACATTGGATTCCTCAAAGCCTTGCAGCCTCTCTGCGAACATCGCAAGACACTCCAACGCTCGCTCCATGGAGGCGTGACTTAAATTCAATTCACTGTCTAGGCCAGAGGCTAAACGAACCCTCTGTTTATGGCGACTGATGAGCTGTAGGTCGCTGCCGACCACCTTCGCCACCACCATGTGGAAGCTATTAGAGCCGAGATCGATCGCGGCAATGTAGCGTTCATCTTGTTCAAGTATCTGAGACATCTGACTTTTGTCTTCTTGTTTGCTTTTCTATATTTTTAAGATAGTCGTAGATGGCAACTTGTGAGCGAACTTTTTTACGGTTTCCGCGCGGTACATAGCTATTGCTCATCTCTTTGTCTATCAAACGTGCCTTTACTGTATCGGTAAAGTGGATGTTAGTT
>NZ_JAWOUS010000156.1:0-1001 GCF_033339495.1 Vibrio sp. 2134-1 | reverse complement strand
GCCTTCTCTCGCGATAGTCGCAAATACCATATGTCTTATGCGATAAGCCCTGTTTGCACAACGGAAAACGCAAGAGAAAAACCCTTAGCTTATCTTGCTGCAATTCATCGCACGTACAAGCGTTTATTAAACTCAGACGCGGGTTTTGCACACCTGATAACAAAAAACCCTATGCATAGTGATTGGCTTGTTACGGTCTTTCATGATCATGAGTATTCGCTTGCGGAGCTGCATGATGGATGTGGAGATCTAGACAAGAGAAGCTATGACAATCCCGTAGAACTTGCGGATTATGAACGCAACGTTAGTTTATTCAGAGCCTTGCGTTATCACGCTTATGCTGTTGTTCATCACTTCGATTCACACAAGACATTTCACGCGCATTTGGAGTGTAAGATCGATGAACTTAACGCACAGTTCAGTGAGCCTTTAAGCTTTAACGAAATCATGTGTATTGCGAAAAGCGTTTCGAAGTGGACGTGGCGAAATCGCAGCAAGATTAGAGCTAGAGAGCGAAAAATGCAGCTTGATTCTAGCCAACCACTTGAAACTAGGCAGTCTATGGGGGCGCATTATACGAATACAAAACGGACGGAAAGTGTTTTATCCAAAGCTAAAGCTGCATACCAAGCATTGATTTTGGATAACAAAAAACCCACCCAGAAAGCTGTTCAGGAGCTTTCTGGGTTAGGGATAGCAACAATAAAAAGACATTGGAAATCAATCAAATAGGTGGCTTAATGGCTCGACTTAAAATATCAGGGAACGTCCGTATTGGGCATATATATGAATGTGAGTTTGGCTTGTTCAAACATACGGATGGAGTAAGTACAACGTCTAACCGAGATTTTGCGTGTGAGGATGACTATAACTACAGGATTCCTAATGAGATAATCAAAAAAAGAGCAGTTGTTGTTATTGGTAAACATCGAGGTTTATATCTAGTAGTACCAATCAGCAGCACAAAAGAAACAGATAAGAAACCGCATAAAAATCCTGAA
>NZ_JAWOUS010000155.1:0-1006 GCF_033339495.1 Vibrio sp. 2134-1 | reverse complement strand
TGTTTAGCCATAAATCACCTCTCAATTAGACCCTAGAGCTAACTTAGTAAAGTGTCTACTAAACGTGGGGTACTCGGGCATATAACGCCCTGTTAAGGTGTGAGCTACGCAATACCGATGCTTCCGTATACCACCTTAAACACTAAACGCAACGCATAGTAAAAATGCCACGCGTTGCGAATCACTCTTAAACAGTTTGTTAGAATTACGTCTCGGTGCGAGTCTATTAATTTCGGACACCATCACCAAATTCAGTAAAGTCGCTGATTTGACTTAACTTAAACCTGTGTTCAAGGACAAAGGTTGACCACTCCTCTTTAAATATTGGGTCATAATCGTCAAGCTCATTAACATTTTCTTTAGTGAGCATCTTTTTTGTCAGGTAGTTAATGCTAGTAACTTCCTCAACTCTCGGACCTCGATTAGCGCTTTCATCATAACCGATTAACTCAAGATCCGAATCTTGGTAACGGAAGTTGTACCTCCAATACCCATATCGACCATGTGCAAAATGAATATATAAGTTTCCTTTTTTTATACTTATTTCGATATATGGAACCATATATACACCTCCATCTTCATCATCAGAAAAGAAGCAATTGTCATTTTCAACAACAACGTCGTATTTGTTGTTATTTCTTAAAGCAACAATAATTCCTCTTCGGTTGAGATCTAACTTACCACGGAACTCATCAGTGAAAATTTTGTTTTGATCTGTACCTTGTATCATCAAAACAATATCGTCTCGACTATCTCCATTTAGGTCACCATGAATAGCCTCAATTATGGTATGACCATTAGGAACGATTTCCTGATAGGGGCTATCAAAGTCGATTTTTTCTTGTGCTAAAACGTTTGCTCCAAATAGCAAAACTGATAATAAAAGTAACTCTTTCATTTCTAACTCTATGATTTTTTGAATAGTAAGTTTGGTGTACCCCACAAAAAGTAGACAGTACATAACTACATACTTTCGTACTCAACTGGGCTGACATGCCCCAACGCT
>NZ_JAWOUS010000154.1:0-1008 GCF_033339495.1 Vibrio sp. 2134-1 | reverse complement strand
GTGAGTGTGACCCGTTATTTAATGCTTGGGATAAAGCGGGTGGACGTACAGACGATTTGATTCTGCAACGCATGTTGTTGGCGTTTGATGCTCGTAACGGTAGTTTGATGGCTTATTTGCAAAAGCTACCAAGCTCTGCAAAAGCGAAACAACAAGCGCAAGAAATGAAAGCGTTGTTTGATAAACCTGCGACGGTGGCTGAGTTTGCTAAGAAAAAGCCAGCCAATGACTTTTATCGTGCTCAGAGTGAATATGCGTTAGAAAAGCTAGCTCGCATGGATGTCAATCAAGCTCAAAAAGCGTATGCGCAAGTCGTGAAAGGACAAAAGTTCTCAGCAGAAAAAGCCCAAGCACTTGCGGACTACATTGCGATTCGTCTGATTCGTACTGAATCCGATTCACTAGCCAAATGGCGAGATGATAAGACGAAAACCAGTAAAAATGTCGCTTTGATCGAAAATCGTATCCGTCTAGCAATTCAAAATGCAGATTGGAAAGGTGTTCAACAGTGGATTGCCGTGCTCAACAAAGATGAGCAAGCCTCGCTTCGCTGGCAATATTGGTTAGGTCGAAGTGAGATTGCGCTGGGTGATGATATTGCTGGCAAACAGCGATTGGCGACCTTAGTTGGTCAGCGCAATTTCTACAGCGTGGCTGCGGCGAATGCGATTGGTCAGTCAATCAAATATCCATCTCATCGTATTAAGCTCGATACTAAGGTTATTCACCCGTATCAAAACTCTCTCACTCGTATTGAAGAGTTGATTGCGACAGATAAAATTGCGGCAGCGAAAAGTGAGTGGGCGCATTTGCTGAGTCGCGTAGGTAAAGATGAAAAGGCGATGTTGGCGGCGTATGCCTCATCCAAGAATTGGCATCACCTAACCGTCACAGCCAGTATCCAAGCGCAAATGTGGGACAACATTGAACTGCGATTCCCAATTGCGCACCGCTGGTGGTTCAACTTTTATGCGAAGAAGCATGACATCGACCCGATTACGATGATGT
>NZ_JAWOUS010000153.1:0-1012 GCF_033339495.1 Vibrio sp. 2134-1 | reverse complement strand
TCTCACACAGCGCAGATCACCCGTTCAGTGGGCATTTTAATTTGATGGTCGACGAATCCATGATGATGAGCAACATCCTCGCGGAGCAACTGAAACTGATCGACGACGCGCCTTTATTCTCCTCTTCTACACTCGGCAAACAAATGCAGACCGTGTACAAATTGATCGCCAGCCAGAGTGCGCTTAGTCAGCAGCGACAAGTGTTCTTTGTAAAACATACAGGATACGACTTACATGACTCGCAACTCGCGCGACACCCTTTGTTACTCGAAGATCTCGCCACCAACCTAAATGCCATGTATCGCGCAGTTGATAAGCTCGGTATGAGTAAAAACGTGACCACGTTTACGATGTCTGACTTTGGTCGACGAATGACCAATAATGGTAACGGTACCGATCACGGCTGGGGCGGTCATCAGTTATTGATAGGTAGTGCGGTAAATGGCAGTGCGCCGATCGGTACGTGGCCAGAGTTAACACTTGGAGGGCAAGATGATTACTCAAAAGGTCGGTTGATTCCGGCTATTGCCGCAGACCAAGTTGGCTCAACTCTCGCACAGTGGATGGGCGTGAGTGACAATGCCGCATTGGAATACGTATTCCCGAACATCCGTAATTTCACCACATCTAACCTTGGCTTTATGGCTTAAGCTAAGCAGCTTAGTTTCGTTTATTTAATTGTCAAAAAGGGAGCGCAATGCTCCCTTTGCAATATCATCTATGTTAACGAACGTTCATTAAACTTCGTCACGACGACGTTCGTTACAAAGCTTGATAGCACGCTCAAGCAATTCTAGAGCGGATTGCTCACACTCAGGCAGAGCCGCATCACTTTCACCAATTGGCGTTACGCGGTCACCCCACTTCAGCACTGCTGCACCCCACGTCAAACCTGCACCAAACGCAGCCAGAAGCATGTTATCGCCAGGATTTACTCGGCCTTGCTCTACCGCCTCACACAATGCAATTGGCACCGTTGCCGCAGAGGTATTGCCGTAGTTTTGAATGTTCA
>NZ_JAWOUS010000152.1:0-1013 GCF_033339495.1 Vibrio sp. 2134-1 | reverse complement strand
GCTCACACACCAAAATAAAACGGCACCAATGCAAACCGACAAAGAAGCCGATCCTGAAGTGCAACGTGGCTTTGATGAAGATTACGACATGGCAGGCAAGCTAAAAGGGGTCGATGTGATTTTTGGCGGCCACTCTGACCATGGCTTATGGAAGCCTGTCGTGCACCCAAAAACGGGCACAGTTATCGGCCTCACTTTCGGCCAAGGTAAATACTTGGGTTACACTAAATTTGCCGTAGACACCGAAAAGCACGACGTAAAACTGCTGGACGGAAAACTGATCCCTGTCGAGTCAGACAAGCTTGAACGCGACAAGAAAACCAGCGATCTTATCGCCAGTGCTCGCAAACAATACCCAGAGCTTGGTCAGCAGTTGGCGACCATTAATGACACGGCGTACCGACGTTATTATCGCGAATCCAACGTAGGTAATTTAGTAGCAGATATGATGCGCGAAGCCGCTAAAGCGGATGTGGGTATGATCAGCTCGGGCAGTATTCGCGTTGACCTCAACAAAGGCCCAGTAACGATGGAAAACGTAATGGATCTTTTCCCATTCACAGATAAACTTTCCGTCGTAAAACTCAACGGCGCACAGTTGAAAGAACTGTTGGAGTACAGCTACACCTTGCCTTACGGTCTGGCACAATTCTCCGGTATTGAAGCGCGCTACGACAACGCAAAACCACAAGGTAAACGCCTGCTCAGCCTGAACGTAAATGGCAAACCAGTGAACGACTCGCAATCATACAAAGTGGCCACTTACTCTTACGCAGCGAGCGGGGGCGACGGTTATCATGTTTTTGAAAAAGGCACGTTAGAATCGCAAGGCGATTCAGTCACCCAAGTATTGATTGACCAATTTAAAGCCAAGAAAGACGTTATCGTTCCGGCGCTTGGTCGCCAAGTGGATGTCAGAGCCAAAGAGTGAGTCTCTGACAAATAACCTCAAAGGATAAGCACCATGACTTTTCGTCAAGAATACAATGGCTGTAAATCATTTGGCTGCCCTA
>NZ_JAWOUS010000151.1:0-1015 GCF_033339495.1 Vibrio sp. 2134-1 | reverse complement strand
AGAAGACGAAAACTTACTCTTGTGCGAACTGTTTTTGCGCCAAGTGTATTTCCACCTTCTCGAAGCGATTCAAGACCCAACTCGCACTCGTACATTTCGCCGAGTCTGCCTTGATTCGGTTCACACGCCCTTATTCTGCCTCAAACGTTACTACTATCAGTTTGAACATGGCGACGTAAAGTTTCTCCAATTACAACAACAATTACGCCTCATTCAGACTTCTCTTGATTAAACGAAAGGAACCCTACTATGACCACCGAATTTCGTATTGAAACCGACAGCATGGGCGAAGTAAAAGTCCCGGCGAATGCCTTGTATCAAGCGCAAACTCAGCGCGCTATCGATAACTTCGCATTCAGCCAGCACACCATGCCAAGCGGTTTCATCCAAGCTTTAGCCCACATCAAACAAACGGCAGCACTGACCAACTCACAACTAGGGTTACTAGAAGGTGATATCGCCAATGCGATTGCAGACGCCGCGCAAGCCATTATTGATGGGCAACATCTCGATCAGTTCCCTATCGACCTGTTCCAAACCGGTTCTGGGACAAGCTCCAACATGAACGCCAATGAAGTGATTGCCACGCTCGCGTCTGAATTGCTTGGCGGCAACGTCAACCCGAATGACCACGTTAACATGGGTCAAAGCAGTAACGATGTGGTGCCGACGGCGATTCAAGTCAGCTCAGCACTTGCTATTGAACACAAGTTGTTGCCTGCACTGGCCCATCTTAGCCAAAGCCTAGAAACCAAGAAGCAAGCTTTGCAAGATGTGGTAAAAACAGGCCGAACTCATTTGATGGACGCCATGCCAATCACTTTCGCGCAAGAGCTGGGCGGCTGGCAATTCCAGATTGAACACGCTAAACAAGCCATTGAACAAACACTGCCGATGGTGAAAGCCCTTGCTCAAGGCGGCACTGCCGTTGGCACAGGGATCAACGCCGATCCGCGTTTTGCCTCTCTGTTTGCAGACAACCTCACTCAGTCCACTCGAGTCACCTTTACTTCAA
>NZ_JAWOUS010000150.1:0-1017 GCF_033339495.1 Vibrio sp. 2134-1 | reverse complement strand
CACGAATAGCCTGTGTGAAAGGTCACTACGCTCTAGATTATCTAAAACCAAATTTCTTTAAAAAATAAGCAGCAGGGCAGATTCCCGTGTAAGCACTTTGAATAAGATTAACGCCGATAAACACGGTGAACCAAATGAAGTTACTGTGAACGAACACGGTTAGTATGACCGAGACCAATACCATCGTGCCTGCAAAAACTCGTACTGCATTTTCTAACGTCATAACTCTTCTCCTTCGTACTCTCAAACTGAGAACGCCATCCTTTGATGTTCATCACTATAATTAACTAAATTAGAAATGTCTAATGTTAATTTATCTAAATTCACAATTGCTAATTTAGTGTTGACTAAAGGTATTGTTTTAGTAATATCTAATTTAGTTTTTAATGTAGAGGTGAGTCATGAGCTATACAGATATGGATGTAGCAGCAATGAAAGGCAATGCCAATGAAGCTGCTGATCTCCTAAAAGTAATGGCACATCCGGAAAGGCTAATGGTGTTGTGCCAACTGACCCAAGGTGAAGTTGGTGTTGGGGAACTGCAAAAGAACTCGTTCCTTAGCCAATCCGCCTTTTCACAGCATTTAACGGTGCTTCGCAAACACAAATTGATCACGGCTCGTAAGGCATCACAGCAAGTGTTTTATTCGTTGTCAGAACCGAGAGTTGAGTCATTAATTAAAGCGCTTCATGGCGTTTTCTGTAACTAATTCGTAGCTAAGATTTTAGAGGTAAATAATGTTAAACGTTATTCCATGGGAATCGTTGTTTGGTGGCATTTTGTTAGGGATCTCCGCCACTATATTGTTGTTGGTTAACGGTAAAATTGCCGGAATCAGTGGAATTATGAATGGCATTATGTCACCGAAAAAAGGTGATTATTCGTGGCGATTGCTTTTTGCGGTTGGAATGATAGCAGGTGGCTTGATTAGCGTTCTGACGTTGGGCGTTGCGGTTCCTAGTACCGCGAACCTTTCTTTAGGGATGGTGATAGCCGCTGGTTTATTGGTAGGAATC
>NZ_JAWOUS010000149.1:0-1020 GCF_033339495.1 Vibrio sp. 2134-1 | reverse complement strand
CTGGTATTACTACCGTTGGTCAGAATGCTGGTTCAAATTCACTTGTACAACAATCTGTTACAACTAATGCAAGTGTGTTTACTGGGGGTGAGTAACCGACTAGTAGGAGAAAGCGATGCGTTTGGCAATCTGTACTTTGAGTATGATAGTTGCCTGCACTGCACTCGCTGATGACATTGCATTATCTGGCGGAGAAGTTAGCTTGGATATCATGAATGAATCAAGAGGTGGACAAAATGTTGAACTCGACTTGGTTTATGCAGAATCAGATATCAATGGTATTTCGTCAGATAATGTCGCGTCAAACACCGTGAGTGGTAACAATATACTATCAAGTGGAGCGTTCGCAGACAGTTCTGGTATATCCAACGTAATTCAGAACAGCGGAAACAACGTTTTAATCCAGAACTCTACCGTCGTTAACCTGACACTCAAGTAAACAATATGAAAGTATTAAATAACTTAATTTGGCTGATGCTCGTTTATTCAGCATCAGCCATTTCATTAGAACTGCTACCTTACCGAGCACATTACTCTGTTCCTGTTAAAAGCTACAAAGAAATAGTGTTTGGTGATGTTTTTCGCCAACAGTATGACTTCAGCTGTGGCTCTGCCGCCCTGGCTTCTCTTCTCACTTTTCATTATGCAACAGAGTCATCTGAACAAGATATCTTCAAAAGCATGTTTGAAAAAGGTGATAAAGAAAAAATCAAAGAGAAAGGTTTTTCTTTGTTGGATATGAAGTTTTACTTGGATTCCATAGGGTTACGTTCTGACGGCTTTCAAGTAGGACTGGAGAAAATTAAAGAAGTCGGCGTCCCTGGGATTACTCTCGTTAATTTCGATGGGTATATGCATTTTGTTGTAATCAGAGGTATAAACAATCACTCAGTTATTCTAGGAGACCCTTCTAGAGGAACCATGATAATGAAACTGGATGAGTTTGAAAAATATTACCAAGGAATTGTGTTACTGGTCCGTAACGAAGCGGAAATGGGACGGTCTAGCTTTATAACCAAT
>NZ_JAWOUS010000148.1:0-1022 GCF_033339495.1 Vibrio sp. 2134-1 | reverse complement strand
GGGATAATATCCCTGCCTTTATTGTATGGATTCTTCTTAATGAAGAATACGAGCACGAATCGTGCCTTCAATACTTTTCAGCTTAGTTAGTGCTTCTTCTGAACGCTCAGTTTCCACATCAATAACTACGTAGCCGATCTCAGCTTCAGTTTGTAGGTACTGCGCTGCGATGTTGATGCCTTCTTCTGCGAAGATGGTGTTAATTTGAGTCAGAATACCTGGGCGGTTTTTGTGAATGTGCAGCAAGCGAGAGCACTCACGACCGTGTTCAGGCAGAGATACTTCAGGGAAGTTAACGCTTGATAGTGTTGAACCATTATCTGAATATTTCGCCAGTTTACCCGCAACTTCCACGCCGATGTTTTCTTGTGCTTCTTGAGTAGAGCCGCCCACGTGTGGCGTTAGAATGACGTTATCGAATTTCTGTAGTGGAGATTCAAACGGGTCAGCGTTTGTTTTTGGTTCAACTGGGAATACGTCGATTGCTGCGCCAGCTAAGTGACCTGCTTCTAGGCTGTGGCAAAGCGCAGGAATATCAACAACGGTACCGCGAGCGGCGTTGATGAAGATTGCGCCAGGTTTCATGCGAGCAAATTCTTCTTCGCCCATCATATTCTTCGTTTCAGGTGTTTCTGGTACGTGCAGCGAAATAACATCACATTTGTTTAGCAGCTCGCTCATCGTGTGGATTTGCGTTGCGTTGCCAAGTGATAGTTTGTTTTCGATGTCGTAGTAGTACACGCGCATACCTAAGTTTTCAGCAATAATGCCCAGCTGAGTACCGATATGGCCGTAACCAATGATACCAAGACGTTTACCACGCGCTTCGTAAGAGTTGTCTGCGCTCTTCTTCCAAATACCACGGTGTGCTAAAGCGTTCTTTTCAGGAATCCCACGAAGGAGCAGAAGAATCTGACCAAGCACGAGTTCTGCTACACTTCGCGTGTTTGAAAACGGTGCATTGAATACAGGAATACCACGTTTTGCCGCCGCACCAAGATCGACTTGGTTAGTTCCGATAC
>NZ_JAWOUS010000147.1:0-1023 GCF_033339495.1 Vibrio sp. 2134-1 | reverse complement strand
TCTCGTCGCAGGTTATCTGAGTATGATTATGGAAGAGCAACTAGCACGCGATCCTTATCTCAGAATCTCTACCAATCACACTCCGAGAATCGTTGAAAACGTAAAATCAGGGCGAGCGACCCTAGGATTCTGCGCTGGTTACTTACCTTCTCATCACGGTTTGATGAGCGTTCATCTCGCCGATGAGCCTTTCTCTATAATAAGTAAATACCCGCTAACTCAATTACCAAAAGCGATTTTAACTAACGATTTGAATAACCCAGCCAATACATATCAGCAAGCCATTTTGTCCAAGTACGAGATCCAACCTTTGATGGAAATGGACTCCTACACTGCGGCAGCGCAATTAGCTTTAAAAGGTATGGCACCAGCACTGATACCTAAATCCATCATCAAAACACTCAACATCGCATCAAATTTCTGTTTTGAATTCGAAGAACTAGAGCCTCTAATTCGCCCAATACACATCTGTCTTCGCCACAACACATACCGCAATCAGCGAATTAAAACAGTGTTAGAAGCCATTGCTGATGTTGTTGCCAAAGAAGTTTTGTTGCCATCAGCATAGACATGGTAATCACTAGAGGTCGAATCCACTTTTGACCTTTGGTAACCACCACTTTTGCGCCAAGTTGAGCGCCAATAAAGCCACCGACCGCCATCGTCAAACCAATTTCCCATACAGGTAACCCTGCTAGAACGAAAAACAACAATGCAGCAATGTTTGAAGTGAAATTCAAAATCTTAGTTCGTGCTGTTGCATCCACGAGAGAAAAGTGGCCAAGAGCAACAAAGCACACAGTAAAAATCGAGCCCGTACCGGGGCCAAAGAAACCATCGTAGAAACCAACTCCACCACCGATACACAATGCAAACATCGCTTCGGCAAGTTTTGGTTCTCCATCGATTTTTCGAGTACTTGGTGCGAGTAAAAAATAAAGAGAAATCGCAATTAGAAGAACAGGAATCAAACTGGTGAGTACGCTAGCATCAATAAACTGAACAGCCTCGGCACCGATTGCA